>CBINDO010000009.1:0-67912 GCA_966249405.1 uncultured bacterium
ACCTCGTTCACGGCGAAGTGCGGCAAAGACGCTCAGCCGGCGTCGCCGGCGTCGCTCGCGTTCGCACTAGACGTGTCGGAAGACGTGTCACCACTGCCCGATGCTGCTCCCGCGTCGGTGTCGGTCGAAGCGTCCGAACCCCCGTCGCTGGCGGTGTCGCTCGAAGAGCTGCCGGCGTCGCTCGAAGTCCCGCCGTCGCCACCGGCGTCAGGCGCGCTGGTGCCGTCGGTCGAGGAGGCGTCGGGTTCGCCGGTGCTGGAAGAGTCACCGGCATCGGGAGAACCGACCGGCGGGGTAACCTTCGCCACGGAGAAGAACGTGAACTTGCGCTCCTGAACGGCGACGATGTGGCCGCCTTTGCCGAAATTGGGGTCGAGTTCGCCAGTCGCCGTGCGCGTAACGACGACGTTGACGTCGCAATCCTCGTCTTTGTCAGAGTTGGGAGACGTAATCGCTGACGCCGGAATCTTGCCGTCGGTCACCGTTCCCTCTTCGGTCCAAATGCAGCTGCCGCTCACTCTGTATTCGAGGCTGCGCGAGCTTCCGGAGATCGTCAGCACGACGTCCTCTTCGCCGCGGACCACGTCCTGGTCTTTCACAGACACCTCGAACGCGTCGGGCATCGTGACCGTCGAATTGGGGGCGTTCTCTTGTTCCGAACCACGGTCGAAGTTCAAGCGGACTTCTTTGCCGCTGATGTTGCCGAGGTTCCCAGTGCAGAACGTGTTCTCGTCGGGGCACGTCTCATCTAGGTTTACCTCTGCGCTGCCATCGACCGACACCAACAGCTCGTCTGCACCGGTGAGCGGATACGCCGGCGTCCCACGACTTCCGCCCACGCGCAGTTCTGCAGTGAGTTTCGTGCTGGGTCCCGTCGACTTCACGGCGATCGCGGCCCACAACCCCTTGGTTCGCACGGTGTCCGTGCCCACCGCCGTCTCGTTGCACGCGCCGAGCGGCGCAGCGCACAAGACCAACCCCAACAACCCAAGATGAGACGTCTTCATATACGCGAAGGATAAGCAAAGCCCCTGCCACAGTAAAAGAAGTTCGCCCCCTGCCCCCAATATATGTGGAAAGTCCCTGACAAATTCAGCACTTACCACCACCATGGCGGGCGCCGTCCTAACGCCACCAGGGGCGTCACCTCGCCGCGGCAGGCGCGACATTTCGGTCAGTCCCTGCGGACAAAAAGTATCGCCCCCGAGGGGGTTCGGCTAAAGCAGAGACATGCGGCGATGGTTCGTAATCATTTCTGTACTCTGTTCGGGCGTCGTCGGCGTCACGAGCCTGTTCTGGCCCACTGTGGCGATCGCCTGGATTGTGCTCGTGCCACTGATCGGGCTCGGGACGTACGACATGCTGCAAACCAAGCATGCCATCCGTCGAAACTTCCCGTTGCTCGGCCACGGCCGATACCTGCTGGAAGGCATACGGCCGGAGATAAACCAGTACTTCGTGGAATCCGATACCGACGGTGCTCCGATCCCTCGAAACCTCCGTTCGCTCGTGTACCAGCGCGCGAAAGGCGACGTCGACACGGTGCCGTTCGGCACTCAGCTCGATTTGTACCACCCGGGTGCGGAGTGGCTGACGCATTCACTGGCGCCGGCAAAGGTGCACGTAGAACCGCCCAGGTTGGTGATCGGGTCTGGCACCTGCAAGCAACCGTATGCAGCGTCACTGCTCAACATCTCTGCCATGAGTTTCGGCTCACTGAGCAATCGCGCCGTCGAGGCCCTGAACCTCGGTGCGAAACTAGGCCATTTCGCCCACAACACGGGTGAAGGCGGGATCAGTGAACACCACCTGAAACACGGCGGGGATCTCATCTGGCAGATCGGTACTGGTTACTTCGGCTGTCGCGATTTGGAAGGCAAGTTCGACCGAACGAGTTTTTCGAAGAACGCGGCCCGTCCCGAGGTCAAGATGATCGAAGTCAAGCTCTCCCAAGGAGCGAAGCCGGCACACGGCGGCATTCTGCCGGCGAGCAAGCTCACGCGCGAGATCGCCGAAATACGCGGCGTACCCATGGGACAAGACGTCCTCAGTCCGCCGAGCCACTCTGCCTTCGCGAGTCCCCTCGAAATGATGCAGTTCATCACCGAACTGCGTGAGCTGTCGGGCGGCAAGCCAGTCGGCATCAAGTTGTGCGTGGGCAAGCGACGGGAGTTTCTGGCGTTGTGCAAAGCCATGGTCGAGTCGGGACAACACCCCGACTACATCGCGGTCGATGGCGCGGAAGGGGGAACCGGCGCGGCTCCGCTCGAGTTCTCCAACCGCGTGGGCGTGCCTCTGGTCGAGGGGCTGATCTTCGTGCACAACGCGCTCATCGGTTCCGGGATGCGTCAACACGTGAAGCTGTTCGCCGGCGGAAAGGTATTGTCGGGCTTCGATATGGCACGGCTTCTGGCGATCGGCGCGGACGCCTGCTACGCCGCTCGCGGGATGCTGCTGGCGATCGGGTGCATTCAGGCACGACGCTGTAACAACAACAAGTGTCCCACCGGGGTCGCAACCCAAGATCCGAACCTGATCGAAGGTCTGATAGTCAAGGACAAGGCGCCGCGGGTGGCCAGATTCCACAAGGGCACCGTACACAGCTTTCTGGAACTACTCGCAGCTTGCGGGTTCTCGAGTCCTTGGGATTTGAGACCTTGGAACGTTCAGCGCCGGGTCAGTGCGACGGAAGTGCGGCACTATGCCGATATCTACGACTACCTCAAGCCCGACAGCCTTCTGAACGGCTCCGCGCCGGAGGAGCTGAATCATCTGTGGGCGTACGCCCACGCACATACCTTCAATCCTCTCGGCGACGCGGCGTCTCCCTCGGTGATGCCGCCGCCGCCCTCCCGCGGCCGACACCCGAGCCGTTTGCCGTTGGCCGTATTAGAATAGAGTCATGCTTATTGGCGTTCCCAGAGAAATCAAAGTCGAGGAGTATCGCGTAGCGCTCACCCCGTCGGGTGTCCGTACCTTGTGTGCCGATGGTCACCAGGTGGCGGTCGAGGCAGGCGCCGGGCGAGGAAGCGGTTACTCCGACGAAGACTATGCCGCGGCGGGTGCTCGCATCGCCGACAGCGCAGCAGGCGTGTACGAAGGCTCGGAGCTCATCGTCAAGGTCAAGGAGCCGCTGCCGTCGGAGCTCGCCATGCTCGAGCCGCGTCACGTCGTTTTCGGTTACTTCCATTTCGCGAGTTCTCGCGCGTTGACCGACGGCTTCCTCGCGTGCGGGGCCACGGCCGTGGCATACGAAACTCTCGAGGCAGCGGATGGCTCCCTGCCCCTGTTGATCCCGATGAGCGAGATCGCCGGTCGGTTGTCGATACAGGCTGGCGCCAAACACCTCGAGCGCCCGAACGGCGGCCGAGGAACTCTACTGGGCGGAGTTCCGGGGGTGGCGCCGGGCAAGATCGCGGTCTTGGGTGGTGGCATCGTTGGAACTCAGGCGGCGTTGATGGGTGCGGGCCTCGGCGCGGACGTGACGATCCTCGACGTAAATCTGACGCGGCTACGTCAGCTGGCAGAGGTGATGCCAGCAAACGTGCACACGTTGTATTCCGACGCGACCAACATCGAGGCCACCGTGCGCGCCGCGGATCTCGTGATTGGCTCCGTGCTGCTCCGGGGTCGCAAGGCACCACGTTTGATCCCGCGTAGCCTCGTCAACCAGATGATGCCCGGCTCGGTGATCGTCGACGTGTGCATCGATCAGGGAGGGTGTGTGGAAACGGCCCGCCCGACGACCCACGCAGAGCCCACTTACGAGGTGGACGGCGTCGTCCACTACTGCGTCACGAACATGCCGGGCGCAGTGAGCCGAACGAGCACTGCGGCGCTCAGCAATGCAACGCTGCCGTACGTTCGCGCTTTGGCCCGTATGGGTTTACAGGCGTTCGTCGAGTCGAGTCCCGGCCATAAAAAGGCCCTGAACATCCGCGGCGGCAAGTTCGAAAACGACGACGTCAGAAGCGTATTTCAGGATCTCGACTGAGGATGCCGATTTGGTGCGTCCCACACGTGGAACACGTTCGTATTCTACCGCAGCCATTGGAGTGACTCGATTGGACGCAGCCAACGTGGCAATTGTGCCCCGGTGTGCTGGATGTCGCGAACTACAGGCGTCATAGTGAACGGTCTGCCCGAGCACGCAGGCTCCAACTAATGTCCGACTCCAAGCTTCCGCGCCGCCTTCGCGATGACAACAGACTTCGTATCCTACCGTTGGAGGAAGGCGCCTATATCATGGGTCGCTCGCGCAGTGCCGACGTCTTCGTCGACGACCACAGCGCTTCGCGCAAGCATGCACGCATCACGGTGAGCTCCGACGAAACGCGCGTGGAGGATCTGGGAAGCAAAAACGGCACGCTGGTCAATGGTGAGCGGCTGAGCGGGTCACGTCGACTACAGGTCGGTGATCGGATCACCATTGGTAGTCAACAGTTCACGCTCCGGCCCGATTGCGACACCGCGGAGGATGGACGCGCCCTAGTAGTGGAAGATGCGGAATGGAGCCCAGCTTCCGATCAAACTGAACGGACGCTCGATCTCTTGGACGTGCTGCTGAACGAGCAGGCGCGCAACAAGGAGCAGGCCAAAGCTCTGGCAAACCTCATCGTCACGTCGGTCGACGAAGTGCTGGACACCGTCGGGGCAACTCGCCCAGCATTAACCCAGCGCCAAGCATACCGCTTGGGTCGCCTCATCGGCGTCGTCGGCGTGCAGGCCCATTCTGCCGCCATTTACGCTTGGCAAGCGAACGCTCGACGTCGCCTCGATACGATGCAGCAACGGGGCAGTTACTCGGCGGCATAGCCCGTTGGCACGCGTCCTCTGCTCCATTATCCCACTCGGGCCCACCGAGTAACCGCAGAGGGTCATCAGGTAAGAATTCGACGACGTTCGAAGACTGCCTCCCTCAAGTTGCTATGGGCTTGCGTCGTGATAGCGTAGAGGAGTTCAACTCGTTCCGTACAATGCCCCGCCCTTCCTTTGCCCAGACTCTTCGTCACACTGTCTCCCTCAACCTCGGCTCCGATTCACTGCTTCGCAGCGTCGTCGCCGTGTCGGCCGTGATGGCAGGCTCGGGTTGTTCGTTCATCTACAACCTGGACGCCGATCAGTGCCAAGTAAACAGCGACTGCAAACAAGTACTCGGCAGTAAGTACGCCAAGTACGTGTGTGAGCAGGGTGTCTGCGTGCCTCCCGAGCCGGAACCGATTGACACGACGGAAGACGACGCAGGAGTCGACGCAGGTCCCGTCGGTTGCACGAGCAACGCCCAGTGCATCGAGGAAAACCTGGATCAACCGCACATCTGCCGTGATGGGGAATGCATCGCGCTGATGAGTGACGAGTGCCCAGTAGTGTTGCAGGCCGAGAACCTGAAGGTACCCGAGCCAATCATCATTGGTGCATACTCTTCGATCGATCCGTTGAACAAACTCGCTTCGCAAGTCACGCTGTCCTTCGACCTGGCATTGTCGGAGTTCACCGAGGAAGTGGGAGGCCTCGCGGGCGGGCCCAACAACACCCGAAGAAAGTTCGTATCCGTCGTTTGCCAAGGGCCGGGCTCCACGCCCGAGCAACTCGAGAGCTCGCTGTCGCACCTGATTGATACTGTCGGCACGCGAGGCATCATTGCGACGCTCTTCTCCGACGACCTGCGCGATGCGTTCGACTCTCGCGGCAAGACCGACAACATCTTCTTCATGAGTCCGTTGGGCGCGGACTCGAGCTTGACTGGCCAAGACAACGCCGGCCTATTGTGGTTCATGATGGGCCCAGACTCGGATTTGGCCCCTGACTTCGTCGCGCTCACCAAACGCGCCGAAGCTTTCCAGCGCACAAAAGCAGGACTGGACGAAGCGGATAAAGTCCGGGTCGCCCTCGTTCAAGGAAGCCTCGCGCCGGCGCGTGACGTCGCGCAGGTGTTGTTGTCCGATCCCGACCACAGTCTGGTCTTCAATGGCGAGAAGACACTCAGCAATGACGAAGCTGACTTCTTGCTCGTGGAGCTGACGTCGGACTTCGAAACCGACGACGGCGAGGTCAGCACCGTCATCAGCTCGCTCGGCGACTTCAAGCCGCACATCATCGTGGTGACGGCTGGAAGCGAGTTTACCAAGAAGGTGCTCCGCCCATTGGAATCGAACTGGGACGACGACCCAGACACCGGCCAAGTGCGCCCATTCTACGTGACGGGACCGCTGTTGGCGTTCGACCAAACGTTCCGCACCCTAGAAGACGGGCAGGATCCACCATCTCAGTCGCGAGTCAGGACCCGCCTCGCGGGCGTCAACTTCACCGGCGACCCAGACCAAACCTTGTTCAACATGTTCAAGGTCAACTTCCAGGCGGCCTATCCCGATATCGAGTTCCTCTCGACGGAAAACTTCTACGACGCCGCATACTACTTGATGTACGCAATCGCCGCTTCAGGTAACCCGGCCCAGCTAACTGGGGACTCGATCGCGGAGGGCATGTTGCGCATCGTGTCCAAGTCCGCGACTGAGATGCCAGTCGGGCCCAATTCGATCAGCGACATCCTGTCGACATTGGCCGTTCCGACGTCACGCATCGCGCTGCGCGGTGCAATGGGGCCAGCCGACTTCAACCTGGGTACCGGTGCGCGCATTGCACTGGGTAGTGTGTATTGCGTCGCCCCCGACGGATTCCACTACGACACCTTGAGACGCGATGCAGACACCGACGAACTCGAAGGTGTTTTTCCCTGCTTCGGCGGTTTATGAAGGTCCCGACTTCGCTCGTCGCCGGGCTGCACCTTCCGAGGTGGGCATACTGGCTGTTGAGTTCCGTTTTGGTGGCGTGCGGGGATCCTCGAACAGAGGGTGTCGAGCTTGGAGTAAACGGGCAAGCGATCGCAGGCGGCACTATCGACGAGGACGAAGTTTGGTCGGGAGTGGTGATGCTCGAGACCAAGATGTCGATTCAGGGCATCTTGTCGAGTCAGACCTGCTCTGGAACACTCGTGGCGCCGAATCTCGTCTTGTCCGCGCTCCACTGCGTCGCGCCTTTGAGAGACGACAACTTCCAGTGCAAGCCCGACGGCACGGTCGAACAGCTAGTCCCTGGTGCGGGTGAGCTGGGTTCTCCCGTCGCGCCGCAAGAGGTGAAGATTCGCATCGGTGTGGACGCTTCCGGCACCGAACCAGCCGCCGTCGGAAAGCTCCTGATCACGACGAAGTCACCCAACATCTGCAACAACGACATCGCGCTGGTGCTGCTGGACAAGGAGCTCGACTTGCCGCTGTCCAGGTTGCGGCTGGACGCGGACATTGCGATGGGAGAAGTCGTGACCATCGTTGGCTACGGCACGAACGCAGTCAACGGAGATCCGGTCGCGCGGCG
Organism: uncultured bacterium; assembly: GCA_966249405.1. Classification (GTDB taxonomy): domain Bacteria; phylum Myxococcota_A; class Polyangia; order Polyangiales; family Polyangiaceae; genus SZUA-265. Next base: position 7,372 of record CBINDO010000009.1, read on the forward strand.
CTACATAGAAGGCATCCGCGTGAGCGACCTAGGTTCCGACCTGACTGGCAACACGACCAGCGGAGCGCCGCCGCGGACCTTCGCGGTTGGTCCGTCGGCTTGCAAAGGTGACAGCGGAGGGCCCGCGTTCTCGATGACCGAAGATGGCGATCCCGTGGTCGCCGGCGTCGACTCGCTCATCATCGGCGATTGCGGCTCTTCGAGGTCGCGCGCCGTGTTTACGCGGCTCTCGCCGTTCAAGAAGCTCATTCAGAGCGCCTTCGAGGAGGCGGGGTACCCCGCTTGGGAAGAGGGCCAAACCGAGCCCGGCGTTTACCCAGAACCAGTCATTCCAGACGGTGGATTTCCGGAAGCCGGAGCAGACGAGACGACGGACGTGGAAGAACCGGTCAAAGCGCAACGCCTCAAGACCGGCTGCACCTTAGCCCCGCGCTCCACGCCTGGAGCCCTCTACGCCCTCGGTGTCTTGCCCTTGCTGTTGGCTCTTTGGGCGCGGCGCAAGACCACGCCCACCTCCTGACGATGACTCGGCAGCTGGGCGACTCGCATCTCTAGCCCGAGACGTCGGCTGAGCTCGGCGATTCGTTCGAGCTGTTGAGTCAAGGCGTGTTCGACCTTCTGGTCGTTCACCTTGAGATTCAGAGCCAACGCCTTGCGCGGCGCACCCACCAACGCGCAAATGCGCTCCATGTATCGCAGCACCACGGCTGGCGCCAGGTTCATGTCCGAGTACAGGATGTCCACCTGCCGCGGCAACTCGCTCGCCTGCACCTCGCCAGCCGATTTGCGAAGCTGCCGGTAGGCGCCGCCGCGCTCACCGACAAACCCAGTCACGCTTGGCGACATTTCTGCGGGGTCGACCGCCGTTACTTTAGCGCCCTGTTCGAGCCAGGCCATCGTTCCGCCCCCGGGCGCCGCACCGAGTTCGACGACTCGATCTCCGGCAGTGACCTCCAGTTCAGCGAGGCGCATCAACTCCCAAACCTTCGAATAGGCGCGCGACGGAGCGCGCGGGTCCAACGCTTTGAATTCCACGCCGCCGGCGCGTCTTGGCCTGTCTGCCCGCTGCAGATGCCAACCTACGAAATAGGAGCCCGGCTTGTCTCGCAAGTGAACGACGTCGACTATCGGGGCGCCTACGTCGTTCGGACCTCGAGTGAACTCGAACAGGTCGCGCAACTGCGACTCCACGCCGAGCCACGACTCCTGGTCGAGATCATCGTCCTCGGCGGACTCGGCGTCACGCGCCGTGTGAAAGACGTGAAGACCGATTGCAGGATGACTTACGCGCAGCTGAGCGACGCCGGCCTCGACGAGCTTGACCACTTCCGCCGGGCTCTTGGCTGGCCCCATTCCCCAGCCGGCAACCACGGCGAGCGGACTGGTCACACCGAGCTCCAACGCCCCGGCCCCCTTCCACGTAACCAAGCCCGGCGCTGAAAACGCAAGACGCAGGTCCGGTTGAAGGCGTCCAACGTCCCGGCGCAACCAAGCATTGGAAGCGGCTTGGCACGTGGCAAAAACGAATCCAGCACGGGGAGCCGGAGCAGGTGTCGGGTCCGAGTAGTCGTTGGGCGCCATGGAGTACGGCGGCCCCTAACCCGAACCCTCCTAAATATCAACGCGCTAACCGACTCAGAACGCGGTCTGCAACGAGAGCGACCCGGGGCCGACGCCAACTTGGACCTGGGATGGATCCTGTTCCGAGTCCCCACCGCCAAACGTGAGGTACGCGCTCACTCCGGCTGCGGCCAAGGCACCGACAGCAAGGATGTCGGATGCCATGAACATCCGGCGCGCGCGAGACTGCGTCGAATCGAGAGCCTCGCGACTCGCGCCAACGGTGTTACGCTGATCTTCCAAGTCAGAAGCCGCGTTCAAACCGAAGATCCCGGTAGTCACCGCGCCTGCGGCGAAGAGCCCCGCGGTGCCCCACCCGACGTACTTCCAGGTAGAAGAGCTATCGCCCTGATTCTTGACCACAATCGTCTTCTCGACGGTGCGCTCCGCCTGCATGAGCTCGAGCGTCACGTTCACCTTCAAATCGTCCCCGCCCGCCATCGTCACCGACTTGGTGGTATTTCGAAAGCCCGTGCGCTCCACTTCGATCGAATGGCTGCCGGCGTCCACCAGGATGGCATCCGGCAAAGGAGTGATGCCCAGCAACTTGCCGTCGAGAAAAACGCGGGCCTTGGCCACGTTGACCAAGACCGTGAGCTTGGCGGTTCGCGACTTCAACATCTCCACGTCGGCTTGAACCTCGGCCAGACGCCCCTCCTCGATCTCACCTTCGCCTTCGCTCAGGTACTGCTCGAGGGCTTGGCGCGCCTTGGCGTACTGACGGAGTTGAATACTCACCTGACCGATGTTGTAGAGCACGCGGTAATTCGCGACGAGCTCGTACGCGCGTTCGAACTCAATCACGGCCAAGGTGAAGTCGCCCTCGCTGTACAACTTGACACCGCGGTCGAAACGCCTGCGAGCCTCCTCGACGTCTGCCGGCTGAACCTGGGCGGCGGGCTCTGCCGCGGGTTGCGCTCCCGTGCCGACACTCTCACCGTTAGGCTGCGACGACGCAGCAGGCGTAGCTGCAGGCGCCGGAGCCGCTGCTGAGGCGCCAGCTTTACCCTGCGCAAACGCGGTCGGTGAAGCCAACAGGGCAGAAACCAAGCAACAGATCCATCTAAACTGGTTCAACATAGAGCTTCGGCGAGGTCTTCAGAATCAGAACGGGTTTTGCGTATCGAGGATGCGCGTCACAGGTTTGGGAGCGGGCGCGGGTTGAGGCGACGGCGCGGGCTGCGATACGTTTACCGTAGCCGGATCGTCTGGCTTGCGCACGGGCTTGGTACCCTTCTTTTCGTTGGGCAGCTTGACTTCCGGGGCGATGGTAGCGGTGGTCGTCGCAGATACTGCCACAACCGGCACCTCTTGTTGCTGCAGCTGGTAACTGACGTCCTGAGACTTGTCGAACTGCAGGCGTTCCACGCGCGTCAGATAGTCCTTCTTGGCGATCATCACTTCGCGTACACGGTCGTCCTTTTCCACTTCGATCGTGAAAGGCGTCTCTCGCGTCTCACCGTCGATGGTGACCGTCGCGTGTTCGGGATTGGTCGAGACGCGAATCTTCACCTTCTCCGATGGTTTGACCGACGTGACTACGACAGCGGGCGCTGGCGCAGGTTGTGCGTCAGTGGGCGGGCGGGTGACTAGGAACACCGCCGCGGCCGCGACTGCTCCCAATCCTACGGCCCACGGCCAGATCGGTCCCCGCCCTTCCGCGGGACGCGGCGGGGTGCTGACGCCAGGCGCGCTCGACTCTCCGGTTACGCCCGTCGCCTTTCCGCCATCGCCACTTTGCGAGCCCGTGCTGAAGTCGCCGCTGTCGAAACGCTCGATGGCGAGTTCGATGAGCTCGTTGCGCGCACGGATCGAGTCGCCCAACGCATCCATTACCAGACGCGCCACCTGCGTTTCACCAACCAGTGCACTCTGACTGATGAGCCACGCCTCGAGCTCCTTCTGCATCTCTTCGGCTGTTTGATAGCGCGACGCAGCTTGTTTACTCAGAGCCTTGAGCACGATCCTCGCGAGCTCTACGGGGTAGTCGGGCACGAGGTTGACGGGAGACTCGACCTCTTGCTCCAAAATCTGATAGAGCGTCGAGAGAGCGCCGTCACCTTGGAACGGGCGTCGACCCGTGGTGCACTCGTAGAGCACGCAACCGAGAGCGAAGATGTCCACGCGCCGGTCGACGAGCTTGGACGTGAGCTGCTCCGGCGCCATGTAGTTGAGCTTGCCCTTGACCTCACCCGTCTCGGTAGGACGGTGAATTTGTCCTTGGGCTTTCGCGACACCAAAGTCGGCGAGGCGAACGTGACCTTGCGATGACAGCAGGATGTTCTGCGGCGTGACGTCGCGATGAACGACGTTGAGCGGCGCTCCGCTCTCGTCCTCGAGCTCGTGGGCGGCGTGCAGACCCGCGCACACCTTGGCCACGATGGCAGACGCCATGGTGGGTTCGAGCACACCACCGGGCTGACGTTTCAGGACCTCGAGCAGAGTGCCGCCATCCGACCACTCCATCACCAGGTAGAGCACGCCCTGCTCTTCACCGAGTTCGTAGACCCCACATACGTGAGGGTGATGGATGAGCGAAGCGATGCGAGCCTCGTCAAGAAAGACTCGCTCGAACTCGGCCGTCTGCGCACCTTCCGTGAGGGCGGTCTTGATTGCTACCAGTCGCTGCAATGCACCGAGCTGACGTGCAGCCCAAACTCGCCCCATCCCACCACTACCGACTTGTGCGAGAAGCTGATACTGCCCTAGAGTGTCCCCCACATTTGGTAACTTGGGTCCCTCATTAAACTCCGCTTGTGTTTCGACTGGCGCCACGGTGATTGAAAGTTACTATAGTCTATGAGACAGCGAATTGCCGCCCGTTCTTTAAAATGAATTACGGATGGACGGCCGCAGTCCGTAGAGCTGGTAGGTACCTTTGACAGCAACGAATGAACCCATCGACCAGGCCGACGAGCTATTTCAGTCTGGCAACCAGGTAGGGCGATATCGGTTAATCGGTCCACTCGCGGCTGGCGGCATGGCGCACATCTGGGCGGCGCGTAACGAACAGAACCGTTTCGCGCGCACCATCGTGCTCAAGGTGATTCGTTCCGAGTTCGCGGCTGACGAAGAATACCGCCGCATGTTGGTCGATGAAGCGACGGCGGCAGCGGCGATTCATCACCCCAACGTATGCGAGATCTTCGAGCTGGGCTCGCACCGCAACGCCCTGTTCATCGCCATGGAGTGGGTCGCAGGAGACTCGCTGTCGGGCGTGCTCAAGCAATGTAACCCGAAAGGACTACCCCTTCCGTTGGCCGCGCGCATGATCGCCAATGCCGCAGCCGGGCTACACGCCGCTCACGAAGCCGTGGGGCCGGACGGCTTGCCTCTCGGCATCGTGCACCGAGATATCTCACCGCAGAACATCCTGCTGTCGGTCAGTGGTCAGGTGAAGGTATCCGACTTCGGTATCGCCAAAGCCCGCGATCAGCTGCACGCCAAGACCAGGACGGGGAACATCAAGGGCAAGTTTGCCTACATCCCGCCCGAACAGGTCAAAGGCGCGCCGGTCGATAGGCGCGCCGACATCTACGCGCTCGGGGCCGTGTTGTATGTAACGGCTACGGGTGTACGCCCGTTCGGCAGTGGGGCTCAATCTGCGCTCTCCAAAATCATCCGTGGGGACTTTCCGAAGCCTCACGAGGTGGTACCCGGCTTCGACCCCTCCTTCGAGCAGATCATCCTCAAGGGCATGGCGTACAACCCCGACGTGCGGTACCAAACGGCGGACGAGTTCCGAGCTGCGCTGGAACGGTGGCTGGCACAGCGCGGGGAGGTGGTCACGGAGACCGACATCGCGCGCGCGGTGAAGTCGCGGTTGAGTCCCTCCGCCTCAGCGCGGCTGCAGGCACTTCGCGTTGGACCAGAGGCGTTGCAGCGGCTCGCTCGAGAGAGCATTACCGGCTCGCTCACGACCGAAGGCACGCCCTCACATGCCCAGGAGGGAAGTCACGCAAAGAAGAGCGCGACTCCCACCCCCCGAACCGCTGACTCACCGCCGCCCCAAGTTGCCGGGGATAAACGCGTCGCGCCGAAAACCGTCTCCCAGACCCCGCCACGGCGCAGCTTCCACCCGCCGCCGGAAGCCCCGCAGCTGGCGGACGAGGTCCCCACGCGTCGTCCTCCCGCGCAGGGCGGCACCCCGTCGTCCCCCAAACCTCGTTGGTACGAGCGGTTCGCTCCCAAGCGCAATCAATAGCGCCTCAGTAGTGCGCCCTGCACTCCGCACACCGCTTTCGAGCGTCAAAACGAGCCTCGCTTCGACCACCGTCGGGTTTGCGATTGCGGCGTTTGGGGGGGTGCACTAATGAGCACCCATGCCCGCATACCGCAGTCGCACCTCCACCCACGGCCGCAACATGGCAGGCGCGCGCGCTCTTTGGCGCGCGACCGGCATGAGCGAGAGTGACTTCCAAAAGCCGATCATCGCCATCGCGAACAGCTTCACACAGTTCGTCCCCGGACACGTCCACCTCCACGACGTCGGGCAACGCGTCAAGAAGGTGATCGACGCGGCTGGCGGTTATGGCGTCGAGTTCAACACCATCGCCGTCGATGACGGTATCGCGATGGGGCACAGCGGCATGTTGTATTCGCTGCCTAGTCGCGAGTTGATCGCCGACAGCGTCGAATACATGGTCAACGCGCATTGCGCCGATGCGCTCGTGTGTATCTCCAACTGCGACAAGATCACGCCGGGTATGCTGCTGGCCGCGATGCGTTTGAACATCCCGACGATCTTCGTCTCGGGAGGCCCGATGGAGGCAGGCAAGGTCGCCGGCACTCACAACCGTGATGGCAAGAAGGTGATGCGCAAGTTGGATCTCATCGATCCGATGATTGCAGCGGGCGACAAGAACGTCAGCGACGAAGAACTGCTGAGCCTCGAGAGATCCGCGTGCCCGACGTGTGGTTCGTGCAGCGGGATGTTCACCGCCAACAGCATGAACTGTTTGAACGAAGCGTTCGGGTTGGCGCTCCCGGGCAATGGAACGATCCTGGCGACGCATGCCATGCGCTGGGAGTTGTTCGAAGCATCGGGGAAGCGCATCGTGGAGCTCGCGAAGGCCTACTACGAGAAAGACCAAGCTTCCGTTCTGCCCCGCGCCATCGCGACGTTCGAAGCCTTCGAGAACGCGATGACCCTAGATATCGCCATGGGCGGCTCGACCAACACCGTCTTGCACATCTTGGCGGTCGCGGAAGAAGCCGGAGTCAGCTTCACGATGGCCGACATGGACCGCTTGTCGCGCAAGGTTCCAAACCTGTGCAAGGTCGCGCCATCCTCTCACTACCACATCGAAGACGTGCACCGCGCTGGGGGCATCTTCACGATCCTGGGAGAGCTCGATCGCGCCGGATTGCTCAACCGCAACGTTGGAACAGTACATGCCTCGACGCTTGGTGAGGCCATCGACCAAAACGACGTGCGGCGCAGCACGTGCGCAGAAGCCGCGAAGAGGCGAGCCCTGGCGGCGCCCGGTGGCGTGCGCACCACGGTCGCGTTCTCCCAAGATACCTATTTCGAGGGACGCGACGACGACGCGAGCGCTGGCTGTATCCGTGACTTGGAGCACGCCTATAGCCGCGACGGTGGCCTCGCCGTGTTGTTCGGCAACATCGCTCCCGAAGGTTGCATCGTCAAGACTGCGGGCGTCGACGATTCCATCTTGAAGTTCACGGGTCCGGCCCGGGTTTTCCACTCGCAGGACACGGCTTGTGAAGCGATCTTGGGTGATCGCGTCAACGCTGGCGACGTGGTCGTCATAGTCTACGAAGGACCCAAGGGTGGCCCCGGCATGCAAGAGATGCTCTACCCCACCTCCTTCTTGAAGTCGAAAGGCCTCGGCAAAGCGTGCGCGTTGGTGACCGACGGACGTTTCAGCGGCGGCACGAGCGGGCTGAGCATCGGACACGTCTCACCAGAAGCCGCAGAGGGTGGCGCGATCGGCCTGGTGCGAGAAGGTGACGCCATCGTCATCGACATCCCGAACCGTCGCATCGATCTCGACGTCTCGGAAGCGGAGCTGACCGCACGCCGAAAGGCCATGGAGAGCATGGGCGCGGCGGCCTGGAAGCCAGAACGCGAGCGACACGTCTCGCAAGCACTGCAGGCGTACGCGCTCATGACGACCAGCGCAGCTCGCGGCGCCGTGCGAGACGTCTCCCAATTGAAGAAGTAGACGCGAATGGTGGTTCGCCCATCGAACGTGAACGCGACGTTCGGTGGGCGTGTCCGCTGCAAAGCGGAGCAAGCGTGCTCTTGCTGCGCTCAGCGGGTCTTGGCGCGGTGCACCGCGTAGTCGACGCCGTCCACGAGGGCTTGCCAGCTTGCCTCGATGATGTTCTCGCTGACGCCTATCGTCACGACCGTCTCGCCGCGGAATGCGTACTCGATGAGTACACGCACTTTGGCGGCGCTGCCGTCCGACGAGTTGACGACACGAACCTTGTAGTCGCTCAAGTGCAAGTCGGCGAGCTCCGGAAACGGCTGTTTGAGAGCAAGCAGCAACGCGTGACTGAGAGCGTCCACGGGACCGTTGCCCTCCGCGGCGAACAGTAACGTCTCACCTTTGACGGCGAGCTTGACCGTAGCCTCCACCAACTGCGACACGCCTGACCCCGTACCAATACCGTGCACACGGAAGTAGTCGAGGGTGAACGCGGGCGCCCACTCACCCAAGTGCCTGCGTACCACCAGGTCGAAGCTACCGTCGGCGGACTCGTAAGAGTAACCCTGATTCTCGCGCCTCTGGATCTCATCCAAGATCCCCGCCAAGGCGTCGGGCTGGGCCTTCAGCTTCGGGTACCTGTGTTCGAGCTTCGCCAGTACGTTGCTGCGCCCGCTCATCTCGCTGATCAGGATGCTGCGAACGTTTCCGACGGTTTCAGGCGCGACGTGCTCGTAGGTGCGTTGGTTGCGCTGCATCGCGCTGACGTGCACCCCACCCTTGTGCGCAAATGCGCTCTTCCCGACGTAGGGTTGGTTGAGCGGAGCGGCGAGGTTCAGACGGTCCCAAACCGCATGACTGACCTCGGTGAGACGTAGCAGACGCCCGTCTGGCAAACACTTGCAGCCCAACTTGAGCTCCAAGTTCGCGATGACGGACGTGAGATCGACGTTACCGCAGCGTTCACCGATGCCGTTGATGGTCCCCTGTACTTGACTACAGCCGGCTTCGACCGCAGCCAGCGTATTGGCCACCGCCAAGCCGGAGTCGTTGTGGACGTGGATGCCGAATGCCACGTGCGGCAGGAGTTCGCGTGCCGTTTTCACTGCGCGCGACACCTGAGAGGGCAACGCGCCTCCATTGGTATCGCACAAGATGATGCGTTGAGCCCCGCCCGATGCTGCGGCTTTGAGCGCAGCCAGAGCGTACGCCTCGTTTTCCGCAAAGCCGTCGAAGAAGTGTTCGGCGTCGAAGAACACGGGGCGCCCGGTTGCCGTAACGAGGTAACTCACCGAGCTTTCGATCATCGCGAGGTTGTCCTCGAGTGTCACCCGCAACGCCTCGGTGACGTGCAAATCCCAGGCTTTACCGAAGATGCAGCAAACGTCGGCATGCGCGGCGACCAACTCGCGCAGGTTCGGGTCCTGATCGGGTGCGTTCTTGCTGTGACGGGTAGAGCCGAACGCAGATGTCTTCGCCCTGCTCAGGCCGAGTTTACGCACCTCTTCGAAATACTTGGCGTCCTTGGGATTCGAGCCAGGCCACCCGCCCTCGATGTACGCGACGCCCAGCCAATCCAGCTGCGTCGACAACGCCAACTTGTCCGCCAAGCTCAGATTGACGCCGAGCGCTTGACCGCCATCCCGGAGGGTGGTGTCGTAAACTTCGATGAAGCGCGCGGGGCTCTGGACGGACATGACCGGGGTGCTTAGAACACCCCGCCCGAGCGAGCAAGCGCCTACAGAGAAACGCTGGGGCCGTCTTGAAGAATAGCTTCAAACGCGGACAACTGACCTTCTTCGCTGAGACGCTCCAAGGCCGTGTGGGCGAGGTCCCGCGAAAGCGCGTCTTCAGCTCGTCGCGCGGCGTCCAAACGACGTGCCACACGTCGTTTCGTGGAGTCGAACTCGGTGCGCAGGAACGTGGCGACCAACTTCTGGTAGCTCGCGGCTTCCGCCTGACGGTGCGGGTCCAACGTATTGTACTGCTCCGTCCCCGGCAGATAACGAGTACCGGTCCACTCCGCCTGAGGCACTGCTTCTACGCTGGGCGGAGGAGCAATGATGGAGTCGATCTGAAACTCGCGCGGAGCCTCTTCCTCCTCGTTCCGAGCGGCGGGGTTCCAAGCGGGCACGGCGCCGGCCGTCTCGGACGCGAGCGGTGCATCCAGAGAGACGGCTTCGAGCGATCCCGCCTCGACCGCACCGCCATCTGAATCATGGCCCTCGGTCGACTCGACGTGCAGCGTCTTCGGCACCGGTTGGCTTTCGGTGACCGGAATGTTGCTGCTTGGGCCCTCGGACGCTGCGACATCAATGCTGCCCAGGGATGTCGCGGCGCTTGGCGGAGGCACCGACGCCGTCGCGGCGATCGGAGGGACGGAGGTAGCGCGTGACGGCGCGGACGAGAGCGAGATCGCCGGACGAACCGAGGTCAACCGCCCGCGACCCGGGTCAGGGTCGGCGTCAGCATCCGGAGCGGGAGCTGACGCGGGAGACGACGGGCTGCTGCGACCGACACGTTCACTGGCGCGACGCAGCCCAGTGTCCGGCACCGAAAGATTCGGCTTGCCCGGGCGACGCCGCGACGCGTGGGTACCGTGGCCGGTGCGAAGCGTGGTCTTGAACAGATCGAAGTCCTCGATCTCGCCGAGGTCGAGTGACGAAATCGAACGCTGCAACTTATCGCGCAAGGTGCCACCCTCGCGACGCGCGTCGTTGACCATTGCCTGGATACCTTCCGGCAAAGATTGCGTCGAGGCGATCAAGCGCAAGCGAGCCGAGCCGCCGTCTACCGGGGCATCCAGTCGGTAAACACCCATGTAGATGGCTGCGCCGCCGGTCTCGTGCTTGAGCTTCTCGTTGAGTTGCTCGAAGAACGAGAACGGAGTGCCACGCAATACCTCTTCACCCGCTTCGAGGACGATACCCATGTATGCGACCTCCTCGGGCGAGAAGCCGTGCGGCATCATGGAGCTCTGCTGCAGTGCCTCGCGTACTCGTTCGATGACGGAGTCTACGGTGAGTACCTGGAGCACGCCTTCGGAGTAGTTCAAGACGCCGTTGGACAACAACAGCGCGCGGAAGTCCTCACCGTCGAGCGAACGGATGGGGTGAATACCCTTGCGATTGTTGAGGCGGTTCAGCTCGTCCAGTGGCCGGATGATGACGCTGTTTACCTTCTCGAAGTACTTGTCCAGAGACACGCCGCCGTGCTGGGTGGACAGGCGCGAGTTGTCTGCGAAGATCCAGCCGATATTTTCGTGCTTGACCAGGTCACTCACGGCACGAACGGCGTTGACCTTGGCGATACCGCTCTCGTATTCGTTCGGCAGCGTTGCCAGAACGATCATGGGCAGGTCGAGAGCGCCGAGAACCGTGACCAGTTCGCTCACGCTAGAACCGGTTCCGCCGCCGAGGCCTGCAGTGATGACGACCACGTCGGCGCCTTCCGCATGACGCGAGACGACTTCGCGGATGCGCTCGGCGTTCTCACGGATACACTCGCGGCCGTAATTCATGTCGGCGCCAGCGCCGTCGTAGCCGTCGATGCCGATGTAGATGCGTTGGTCGGACGAGAGCGAAGCGGCACGTTCCGCAGAGGCAAGCGACGACAAGTCGGTGTGCGCGGTGTTCAAGGCGATGGAGCGATAGCCCAGCCGAGCGAACTCGCTCGCCAGATTACCTCCCGCTTGTCCAAGACCAACCACAACTATGTTGAGCGCGCGATCTGCAGGCTTCATGCACTACCTCCGAAACGAATAACCGGGGGCACGTTATAATGAACAACTCCTATGATCTACACAGGATCGACGCTCCTTGACGTGAATCGACCCGCAATCCGGCCCGACTCTCAAGTCGTGGAACACCGGCAAAACGCGGCGCGAAGTCGGCGCTAGTCGACGTAGACCAGACGTTACATGGCGATGTGCCACTCGAGCCCGAGCATCATTTCCACGGCTGGCACCCCACCGGTGATGTCCTTCGCCCGCAACCGGGCATACAGGTCGACGACCGAGCTGCCCGAGGCTTCGATCGTATACCCCAAAAACCCCCCGCCATCGATGCCTGCACCGGGAGACGACAGGTCTCCGATCGTGAAGATGAGCTCGGGCCCAGCGAAAAATTCGGGAGAGATTTGAAACGGCAGTTGCGCGGGAACGATCAGCCCGATCCTCGAGCCGTCATTGAACGACAACGTCAGATATCCGCCCGTATCGAGCCGCATGTCCTGGGAGGCGTGCCAATAGACGGGTACGCCAACGGTAGCGCTGGTGCCCCCCCACAGTCCGACCTCGAGCACACCGAAAACTGCCGCTTCGACCTCCCCGTTGTGGAACTGAAAACCCACGTGGGCGCGCGGGTCTCGGAGTTGCCCATCGGGCGAAATCTGAATCGGCAAGACCAGCCCCAACTCCACGTCGGAACCGATGCCGTAGGAGACACCGGGGTTGACGAACTGTGGGTCGTCGCCGCGCCGCACGATGGCGTGCTTGAACTGCCCATCGTAATACGGAAAGTGATGCCCGGCGTCGATCCGTAGAACGTTCTCCGGCAGGATCAAGTGACGAGCCACATGGACCGCTGGGACTTGTTGGGCCGCCGCACCTCGAGCCGTAAACTCGAGCACGCCAATGATAGCAAACGGTACCAAAACTCTGAGCAAGGTCGAACGAATCAGCATGGGTTACTCTGTGCCAAAAGGATGAAAGCCGTGGGCCATGAAGCAGGCCAACGCGTGGACGGCGTGGTCGAGTTGGGCCGGAAGGCCCGCGTGCCACGGCTCCAGATGTACCTCGACGTCCTCCGTAGCGTCCAACTGTTGTGGCTGCGTGCGTTCTGCGGCCTGCGCGAGGTACAGATAGGCACGGTGCTTGTGACGAGTGGTCTCGGGGTGGACTTCGCGGAGCAAGGTCCAACGCGGTGCGGAATAACCCGTCTCTTCCAGCACTTCCCGTTGCACAGCTGCAAGTGGATCTTCGGAGGGGTTGATCGCGCCGGCAGGTAGCTCCAGGGTCGGACGAGCGACGCCATGCCTGTATTGCCGGACCAGCACGACTTGGTTGTCAGCGGTGATGCACACCGCACACACCCAGTCGACGCTATCGATCAAGTGATACTGCTCGATGTCGACGCCGCTCGCCGTGCGCACGTGTTGCTCGCGCACCCTGAGCCAAGGCCTCTCGATGATGGTCTTGGTGCCGAGGACACTCCATGGTTTCACGCCGGCATGAGAGCAGCTTTCACGCTCTACGTCTAGGCGTTCAAAAGGGATTCGATGGCCTTGCCAGTCGAGGTTTTCGCCTTGACTATGGCCGCCGGCGACCCCGCCGCCACGACCCTGCCACCTTGCTCGCCACCCTCGGGACCAAGCTCGACGATGTGGTCGGCACCTGCGATGAACCACGGTTGATGCTCGATCACGACGAGAGTGTCGCCACGCTGGACCAAACGTTCCAAGACGTGGAGGAGCCGCGTGACATCGCTTTGATGAAGACCCGTGGTCGGCTCGTCGAGGACGTAGAGCGTCGGTTCGTGACGAGATCCCGCCGTGAGTTCGAGAGCGAGCTTGAGCCGCTGGGCCTCACCGCCGCTCAAGGTGTGCGACCCCTGACCCAACTTGAGATAGCCGGCACCGAGTTCGACCAACGTGCGAAGTGGTGCCGTTATCTTGGGGTGGCTTGCAAACAGCTCCAGCGCATCGAGGATTGTCATCTGCAAGACCTCACCGGCGCTGTAGCCCTTGTAGCGCACACGCAGGACCGATTCGTTGAAGCGCATGCCCAGACACTCGGGACAATCTTGTACGACGTCGGGCAAGAAGCTCATCTCGTGCGTTACCGAACCTTGCCCACTGCAGGTACCGCAGCGCCCTCCGCTCGCGGAATTGAACGAGAAGTGGGTGGCCGTAAAGCCAGCCACCTGAGCCTCTGGCAACTTCGCGAACACTGCCCGCACCAGGTCCCAGACGCCGAGGAACGTCGCGGGAACCGAGCGTGGAGTGCGCCCGATCGGTGACTGATCGACGCTGACGGCGCGCTTGATGTTACCGCTCGTCGCCAACGTGTCGAACGGTCCGGGAGCGTCGGTCACCAGCCCAAGGTGCTGGCGAAGCGCGGGTAACAAGACACCACGAATCAAGGTGCTCTTGCCGGAACCGCTGACTCCGGCCACCACGGTCAAACGACGCTCGGGGATCGCGAGCGCCACCGACTTCAGGTTGTTGGCGGTGACGCCCTCCAACCGAACCCAGTCGCCAGTCTTGGATGGCGCGACGCCCCGTCGAACGTTGACGCGTTCTCTCAGCTCCCGCGCCGTAGGCGATGTGGGGTGACTGAGCACGAGGGAGGGTTCGCCCTGAGCGATCACGTTGCCGCCGCCACTGCCGCCGGTGGGACCCATGTCGATGAGGTAGTCGGCGTTCGAAATCACCTCGGCGTCGTGCTCGACGACGAGCACCGTCGAGCCGACGTCGACCAGCTTACGCAAGTTGGCGATCAGTCGATCCGTATCTCGGGGATGCAAGCCGATCGTCGGTTCATCTAGCACGTACAGAGCACCGGTGAGACCGGCCCCGAGTTGCGCCGCGAGACGCAAACGTTGAAGCTCCCCTCCTGACAACGTCGCGGCCGCGCGATCCAGAGCCAGGTAGTCGAGACCAACGTCGAGCAAGAACGCCGAGCGTCGTAGCAGTTCGTTGAGGATGGGGCGCGCCACTGGTTCGTCCCCGGCTCCGAACACCAATGCGCGGACGGCGCGGTCGAACTTGGCCACGGACAACGCGCAGAAGTCAGCGTAACCCTTGCCGGCAAGTCTCACCGCGCGCGGGATCGGTGACAAGCGCTGCCCCGCGCATGCCGGGCACGCCACTTTCACCTTCGCATCGGGGTCGGTCTCCGGAGCTTTGGCTTTTTTACCGCGCTTCTTGCGCGCGGGTGGCGTTCGCTCGACGACCCCGGCACCTTCACACGTGGGACACGCCCCTTGTTTGGTGTTGAACGAGAACCACCGCGGGTCGAGCTCCGGGATGGCCAGGCCACACGTCGCGCACGAGCCGGTAGTGCCGTACAGCGTCACGTCCCCGCCAGCGTCCCGGACGCGCACTTTGCCGTCGCTCCACGTGAACACTTGCTCGAGGTGAGTGTCGGTGATCTCCGACGCTTTCACGTCGGGGACGATCACGAGGTCGATGGTGTGCTCCTTGGAGCGCGACAACTTCGGCGGATTGGCCGTCTGCACGAGCTCTCCGTCGCACCACGCTTGGGCGATCCCGGCTCTGTCGGCGGCGTTGAACAAGTCGAGGTACGTCCCCTTACGGGCCTCGACGACCGGCGCCAGCAAGGAAACCTTACCTCGGTGGCCACGAAGTTGCGTGATCAGCTTGGCTTGTGACGTACTCGAGATGGCCAGGCCGTGCTCTGGGCAATGCGGTGTACCCAACTTGGCAAACAATAGCCTGAGGTAATGAGCCACTTCCGTCACGGTAGCGACCGTCGAGTTCACTCCAGCACGCGTGGTGCGCTGCTCGAGCGCGATGGACGGCGGCACGCCGCTCACCTCGTCGACATCTGGCTTGGGCAATACGGGCAAGAACTGGCGAGCGTACGGCGTCAGGGTCTCGAGAAACCGTCGCTGGCCCTCGGCGAAGACGACGTCGAACACGAGGCTGCTCTTGCCCGATCCGCTGGGCCCCGTCACGACCGTGAGACGTTGGTGGGGGATCTCGACGTTGACTTGCTTGAGCGTATGTTCTCTCGCGTTGCGCACGACCATCTGCGGGGCGCTGAGCCGCGCCGCAACCACTGCAGGGGCAACGAGGGACTTGGCACGCCAGTCCGTCAACGCCCGAGCCGTCAACGTCTCGGCGCGCTCGAGTTCGGCAACGGTGCCGCTGAAAACGCCCTGCCCTCCGTGTTTACCTCCTCCGGGACCGAGTTCGACGACCCAGTCCGCAGCCGCGATGACCGTCAGGTCGTGCTCGATCGCGACGACGGTGCCGCCACCTTCCACGATCCAATCGAAACACTGGAGTACCCGCTCTACCTCGTCGGCGTGCAGCGAAGCGCTGGGTTCGTCCACGATGAAGAGCTGACCGTCGAGCTTTTCGCTGAGGGCACGGGCCAACTTGAGTCGTTGAGCTTCACCGCCGCTCAACGTGGACAGCGGCTGACCCAAACGCAAATACCCCAGGCCCAGGTGCTGCAGAGGTCCGAGGGCGCGCCGAATGGGAGTCTGGTCCGCAAACCACGTCATCACTTCGTCGATGGTGCCGCCCAGGACCTCTCCCACTGTCTTGCCTCGGCACAAGACGGACAACACCTCCGATTTGAAGCGCCGCCCTCGACACACGGGGCATTCGAGCCGAACGTCGGCCAGGAACTGCATCTCGACGGTTTCGAAGCCTTCCCCCGCACACGCGTCACATCGCCCCCCTTCGACGTTGAAGGAGAAGTGCGAGGCAGTGAATCCGCGCTGTTCTGCGGAAGGCTCGCTCGCAAACAACTTGCGGATGTGATCCCAAGCCTTGGTGTAGGTTGCCGCGTTACCCCGCGACGTGCGCCCGAGCGGGGATTGGTCGATCAATGTGGCGCCCGATATCGAGCCATCGAGTTGCAGCGCCGAAAACGCCCCCGGCTGCTCTACGTCCGTGTCGCCGAGTCGTCGCGCGGCCGCTCGGTACAGGACGTCGACACACAGCGTGCTCTTGCCGGAGCCGCTCGGGCCACTGACGACGGTGACCGCGCGCCGTGGAAACTTGAAGGTGACGTCGCGCAGGTTGTTCTCCGACGCGCCAACGACCTCGGACCAACCTGCGATTTCGCGCCGCGCCTTGGCCCAATCTCGGGGTGGGAGCAGCGCCCGTCGAGTGGCGCAATCGGTGCGCGCGGCCTGCGCAACCGATCCGTCGTAAACGACCCGTCCACCCTCCGTGCCAGCACCTGGGCCGAGTTCGACGACGCGGTGCGCACCTCGGATCAACTCGGGGTCGTGCTCTACGAGCAGCACGATGTTGTTCCGAGCACACAACTCACCGATCACCTGCGACAGCTTGCTCACGTCGCTCGGATGCAAACCCACGCTCGGTTCGTCGAGCACGAAGAGTGCATTGTGCAGCGATGTCCCCAACGCCGCAGTCAACGTCACCCGCTGGTTCTCGCCCCCGGACAACGTGCGCGCCTGTCTGTCGAGAGCCAGATAGCCGAGCCCAACGCGGTCGAGGTAGCCCAACCGACTGATGAGTTGCTGGCAGATGAGTTGGCCTTGCCCCGTCGCGGCGCGATAGGACTGCAACTTGGCCAGAGCTTCGCTCACCTCGAGGCCGTTCCACTGGGCAATATCCAGATCGCAAACGCGATACCCCAACGCCGTTGGATTGAACCTACCGCCGTGGCACTCCTCGCAGACCTCGTAGGCCCGGTATTTCGACAACAACACCCTGACATGCATCTTGTAAGTGCGCGTCTCCAACCAAGAAAACCAGCCCAAGATGCCGGGAAACTTGCCCCGGTCCCAGCTGCCGTCACCGTGCCAGATCAAGCGCTTGTGTGCGTCCGAGAGTTCCTTGTAGGGGACGTCGATGGGAATGCCGTGTCGTTCGCACAGTTTGCGGAGCTCGCTGCGCTCCCACTCGGTGCTTTTGCCGTTCCAGGGCCTGATGGCGCGTTGCTTGATCGACTTATGCGGGTCGGGAATCACCTTGTGGCGGTCGATGCCGATGATTCGTCCGAATCCCTTGCACGCCTTGCACGCGCCGACTGGTGAGTCATGAGAGAACAATCCGGGCGCGGCTTTGGGCAAAGCCATTGCACAAACGGGACACACCGCGCCTTCGCGCACGACGACGGCCTCCGCTTGCGCTTCCAAGACGTGAAACTCCGCGGCACCACCGCCGCGTTCGAGCGCGTTGGACAGCGCCTCGTCGACGCGCGCCTGCGCGGTATCCGTCAAAGCGACGCGATCGATCACGACGTCGAGCCGCGTCTGCTCACCGAGCATCGAAGGCGCGACCTTATCCAGGCTCATCACCTGCCCTCCCAGCCAGAGCCGCGTGTAACCTTGCTCCACTAGGTTATCGCGGACGGTGAGGTAGTGTTCGGCCCCCCTCAGTTCTTCGGCGTAGGTGAAAACCCCCTTCTTGCCGCCCGAGTTGGCGAGCAGCCAGTCGCGCCACTCCGACACGCGGCGCACTACTCCAGCGACCCCGTGCGTGGGACACGCCGGGACCGCTTCGCGCGTGAACAGGCCGCTCAAGAGCGGAGCCAAGTCGGCCATCGTCGAAACCGTCGAGCGTGAACTCTTGACCGGCGCGGCGCGGTCGACGGCGACCGCTGCCGGAACGGGCTCGAGTTCGTCCATTGGCGGCCGCGGCAGTCGCTCCAGGAACTGGCGCGCGTACGGGCTGAAGCTCTCCACGAAGCGACGTTGGCCTTCGGCATGGAGCGTGTGCAGCGCCAGGCTACTCTTGCCGGCGCCAGAGACGCCCGTAAGCACGGTCACCTGACCCGGATGCAATTCGAGCGACACGCCCTTGAGGTTGTTGGTTCGGGCGCCTTTGAGTTTTAGAGAAAACATGAAAGAGAGTACGTTCGGGCCGGGTTCGGCCAGCGATGCTTGAAGGCTTGCATCGAGCCACAGCCCGGCGTAAGTCAGGCCCCCTATGTCGGGCAAGGCCAAGTCGAAGAAGACCGATGCGGACTTTAGTGACCGCGTGGTTGCCCGCAACCGCCGCGCGAGCTTTAACTACGAACTCGGCAAATCATGGGAAGCCGGCGTCGTTTTGGTCGGCAGCGAGGTCCGTTCCCTGCGCGAAAACACCGGCGACCTCACCGACGCTTGGGTCGACATTCGCAACGGCGAAGCGTTCGTTCTCGGCATGCGCATCCCGCCGCTGACTCACGTGCGCCTCGCCCAAGACGAGAAGCGAACGCGCAAACTGCTGCTTCACCGCGAAGAAATCGAGGAAATGCAGGCAGCCCTGGAACGCGAACGCTGCACGTTGGTGGCCACGAAGCTCTACTTCAAGAAGGGGCTGGCCAAAGTCGAGGTCACGATCGGCCGCGGCAAGAAGCAACACGACAAGCGACAAACCCTCCGCGAACGGGACGCCGCGAAAGAAGCACGCGACGCGATTCGCAAGGGCAAAGGAGGCGGACGATGACAGACTCGGAAAGCTCGGCGAACTCGACTGCCACGACCGACCCGCGGGCAGGGGACGCTACTTGGAATTGGATCCGAGGCGGCAGCGCCGTCGTCACGCACATCGAGGGCGACGCGTTGGTCGTCCATTCGACCGTCGCCTATCCTCCGGGAGCGACGCTCGCGGCCACGAGCAGGAATGACGTCGAGTTCGAAATGAAGGTGCGGACTTGCCGCAAGCTCCCGTCGGGGGCCTTCGAAATTTCCGGAAAGCTGGTCAACGCCACCCGACCCCTGCGCGAGCGATTGGTTGCCGCGGTAGCTGCCAATCTAGCTCATAGGTAGACGAGCGCCCCGACAGCGGCCCCGAGCCAAAGGCCGTCCAACGTCTCGACCACTCGCTCGCGCTCGACCCGCAGCGTACGGACGAACAGCGCCGCGTCGGGTGCCAGCATCAAGTTCACGCGGGGAGTCACTAGCCACCGGAGCTGCGCGTCCAGCCCAACCTTGGCCTGCCAAGTTTGATGGCTCGTCTCACTGCCGACGAACGACGACATGCGCTCCATGTCCAAGAGCCCGACCGCAACGTCCAAGCCAACTGACAGCTCGAGACTCGGCGCAAGTTTGGCTCGAAAACTGGGTCTTGCCCCCAATTCACTCCACGAGCGAAACACGGACGCGTCCGTCGAGGTGAACGAGCCTGCAAAGAGGCCCAACCCCACTCCGGACTCGGCGACTGCGCCCAAACTGACTTTGGGTCCAACGAGCACACTGTCGGCATCCAGCCAAAACGCCGCCGCCAGACTCGCGCCGCCCTCCACGTTTACCTTGGTCGCGTAGGCTGGTGGACCGTCGACGTTGGGCGCCAAGTGCCGGCGCAAGTGCCGTTGCCGTTCCACGACCCGCACTTCGCGCAGACGGCGCGTCAGCTCCGCGCTCGCGAGCGCGACGCGTCGTGCCTGGTGTTGTTGATTCGACGACACGGTGAGACGCCGCTCACCCGACAACTCGCCACGCGCCCAGAGCTCTACGGCAAGCCCGTCACCCTGGCGCAGCAAACGGACGAACACCACTTCGCTCGGCGTTGCTGGACGGCCTGACGTCGCGTGCGTTCCAGGCACGGCGCCGTTCACTTTTGGGAGCTCTACGTCAGCGAGTTCCAGTCGAATCAGCCTCCGCGCCAGCGGGACGTCCACGAACTCGTCGACGCCGTCGGCCACTTCCACGGTAACGGCCACGGCGTGCACCTTCGGGCTGACGAGCAACGCGACGAGCGCGAACGCGCAACAGGCAGCCAGGTGTTGCACGACCTTTGGCGCCGAGCGCCCAACGCTCCGATTGCCGCCGCTACTCTGCTTCTTCTGCTGCGCTGCCCGCGTCGCCAGATTCGGATTCTGTTGGGATTTGTTCAGCCCAGCGTGCCACTTCATCTGCTCGACGACCTTCCGGGAAGTCCGCCTCATACTGACGAACCAACCGGCGCGCCAGGCCTTGTTGACCTGCGCTGACCGCACTTCGCAACTGGCCCACCAGAGCATCCTCGGCAAACTCTCCCTGAGGCGACAGTGCACGGTAAACGGCAAATGCTTGAGCGGCACCTGCGCCATCACCCATCTTGTCGAGGAGATTGCCCATGTTGAATGCGGCCAGCGGCGCCACTGGGTCCGACGGGTGTTCACTCACGATACGCCGCAGTGCAGCAAGTGCGCGCTGCAGCTGGCCGGTGCCGCGGGCAACATCCGACAACAACATGAGCTGCTCTGCCGAAGCCGACTGCAGAACGTGCTCGAACCCGCCCACCGTCGCGATCTCGATCAAGGCGCCGTCGTCATCGCCGTCCTTGGCCAAACGCTGCCAACGCGGCAGAACGACGGCGCTGGGCGTCACCGCGACCGCGTCCTCCGTGTTCACCGGCAACGGCACCACACCGTTGGCCATCGTGGTGCCCGCCAAGTGAACGGAAGGCCGAACGTTGGCTGCCGCGCGCGTGGTTCCCGTGCTGCGTGCCGCGCGTTCGGGATCATCGGCGCTGAAGGCTCTCACCTCGGACGCCTGGTTCGCAGATACGGCGTCCTGCCTCGATGGTTGGTCGAGAACGATGCTTTCACCTCGCCGTGAAGGGACCACCCCTTCTCCGCTGGGAAGCGCCACGCCCACGGGCTCGGCGCTCATTCCGCGCGAAGCGTCGAAGCCAGCGCTCCTGCCCCCAACGTTGCCTTCTCCCACCCACACGCCAACGACGAAGGTCGCGACGCAGGCAGCAAAAGCCAGCAACGGCCCAGCGTGACGTCTGCGATCGTGGCGCGCCTTTGTCAGCTCGGCGGGCCCGGCCGAAGCGTGGGACAATCGCGCCCAAGTTCGCTCGACCCGTTCTGGGGGCACCTCGAAAGGAACCGATTGCCCCAACACCAATCGCGAAAACTCGAACTCTTCGTGAGCCTCGGAGATCGCGCCTTCGGTTCGCGCTTCCACGTCGTTGACCGGCGCGCTCTCGAACTCACCTCGCAAGCCCGTGGGTGGTCGCTCCTTCGTCATACGACGCCCCGTTTCGCGGCTTCGAATTCCGGACGCTGCCGCGAGTCCGTCACGAGGTGTTCAGCGAGGAACCGCTGCGCAGCGAGCAACCTCCGTTTGACCGTCGCGAGCGAACACCCCGTGAGCTCGGCGACCTCCTCGAGCTGGTGCCGTTCGACGAAGCGCAATGTCCAAGCGATGCGCTCTTCGGTCGCCATCAATCGTAACATGCCGTAAACCTGCGCCAACTGAGCGCGCACTTCGGGGGACGCAGCCTCCGAGGCCAGCGAGTCCAAGTCCACGGGATCTGCCGATTGCAGCCGCAGAGCGCGCAGCAATCGGCCACGACGCATCCGCAGCCGCACCTCGTTGACGACGATGCTCCCCAACCAACCGCGGAACGAGCCAGGGTCCAGCAACGAACCAATGCGCGCTTGCGCTTTCAAGAACGCATCGTGGACGATGTCCTCTATGTCGTGAGCGCTGCCCTGGAGTCGCACGGCCAACTTGAAGGCAAACTGTGCATGTCTGCGGTAGAGCTGCTCGAACGCTGCACGGTCCCCGCCCAGCAAACGGCGAACCAAGTCCCCATCGTCGTGGTCGTGAGTTGGCCTGTCGTGGCTCTCTGGCGCGCGCGCGAGCCGCTCCGTCGCGAAATCTTCGAGGCGAAGCACCGAACAAGGCTCGGCGGGGTGAGACGATGAGGCGACCCCCTCGCCGTCCACGAGGGCGTGGTCCGACGCTTTCGGTTCTTGCGTCCGAGCCAAGTCGGCGTCGTGGACGATTCGGAGGATAGGCAAACCCATGTCCATCGCTAGATACGCTCCACTCCTGTTTCAGCTCACGGTCGACCGCACAATCCGTGAGAGGGAACCACGGCGTTAGTCCCGTGCACCACCTCCGTACGCAGGGCAGGCCCAGTTTCGGCTGCTGCCATACATCCTCACAGCAGATTTCTCGGGTTTGTCGGCCGGGCTGACCATCAGGCCGGTCGATCTGGAAAGTTTGTACGGTGGCCATGAGCCGAAACTCACCGCGGTTGCATCGAAGGAGCGGTCCGGATACGGAGGCTTCGCCTCGAAACCGGCCACGCCACGATGACGGCTAGCCCAACGTCGGGGCAACGGGACAGCTTAACGAAGCCTCCCAAACACACGGAACAGAACGTAAGTCCTGTACCAATTACTGGAGAAATTGACCTATGAAGATGACCGCACTCGTTTCCGCTATCGCTTTCGCAGCTCTCTCTGTCGCTTGTGGCGGCAGCACCCCCGAAGCTGAGGCTCCCGAAGCTGCAGCTGCAGAAGAGGCACCCGCTGCTGAGGCTGCTCCGGCCGAAGGCGAAGCTGCTCCCGCTGAAGGCGCAGCTGCTGAGGGCGAGGCTGCTGCTCCCGCTGAAGGCGAAGCTGCTCCCGCTGAAGAGAAGAAGGAAGAAGGCGCTGAGTAAGTTCTCAGCCCTTCCCGTCTAATTAGGGAAGAGACGGTGACGGGTTCGCTCGTCACCGTTTTCGTTTTGTAAGGGAGCTAGCAGAGCTTCGACTCCCGCATCGACGTTGCGCGTCTCCGTTTGGTTCCCTTGGGTTGGGCCCAGCACCTGCAGAGCAGCTGACGGCTCCCTCCCACCGCGCGACGCACACGCCGCGTTCGAGAGCCATGGCGTCGCCGAGGTGCGCTCCGGGGCAGCCCTGGTGGGCACCGAACGGTGCGTCAACCGAGCTCTGGGATCTCGACGGCCAAACGCGTGCGGCCGATCAAAAGCTCGTCTCCGGTTACCAACTCGAACTCACCGCGCACCCGCACGAACAACCCACTGCGAGAGTCGAGATCCGTGAGCACGACGGTGCCCGCCGTTTCCTCCACGAGACAGTGCTGGTGACTCACCAAGGGGTCGTCGGAGAACACCAAGTCTCCCATCACCGAGCCGATTTGCAGCGCGTTGCCGCGCGCGACGACACATGCCCCGAGCGCGCCGCCTTCGAGCACCTGCACCACTCGAAATGACGACATCCACTTGGGAGAGGAATAGAAATACGTCGGATCGGGATCCGGTTCGTCGTCGGGGAGCGGGTTTTGCTCGAGCCGCAGCAGCTGATCGCCGACGATGAACTCATCACCCCAATTGAGCTCCGTCGGGCTTTGGATGCGAATGAAGACGCCGTTGCCTTCGTCGAGATCTTCGACGTAGAGCCGCCCCTCTTTCCACAATAGCAGCGCCTCGCGACGGTGGCAGAAGCGTTCCCCACGCAATGCCACGAACCCCTCGCCACCGATCGGGGTCACTTCCGAGGTGGGGCTGTAATTCTCGGGGCCACCATACAGGCTGCGCGCCACGGAGAGTCGGTAGAGCGGCTTCTGCGCCGGATGGTGCACCGATGGCGGCGGTGGCTCGACGACCGAGGTTTCGGTGTCCTTCTTGCGTTTGTTGATGCGCTTGAGGATGTCCGGCTTGGGGAGATCGGTGAGCACGCTGACCCCACCCACCTCACGCCCGTTGATGATCCCGTCGAACCGCCCCTCACGCAACAAGAGGACCATCTCGAGGTGCTGCGCCTTCATCAACTCGCGGACGTAGGACGCGATATCGGGCTCGACCGAGATGGCGGCTGCGTATGAACGCTTGTGGCTCTTGATCACCCGACCGCCGTCGGCGAACAAGTGAGTGATGATGTGCGGCGAGTCCAGGCCACTGTCTTCCGTTTGGACGTGGAAGGTAATGCCTTGGAACTGAATGTTGTTGTTGAAGCCCATCTGGGCTTTTCTGAAGGTCGGTCTGCGTAACTCTGCCTCGAGACCAAGCATCCGCTTTTCATCGAACAGCGCAATCGCCTCATCGAGCAACGCGTGATCGCCACGCATGCCCTCCATACGTTCGAAGGCCTGCTGAGCTACTTTGGAGCTGGGGTCGATACGCAACGCTTCTGCGAGGAGCTTCTGGCCGGTCGAGTTGTTGGGGCCGAGCGCCGCCCACGCGCACAGGGACATCACCGACTCGTCCGGACGCCCCTTCTCCAACAGCCACTTCGCCACTCTGAGGGCTCGGGCTCGCTCAGTACCCAGCTCGTCGCTCATTGTTATCATCTTTCACGGGACACGCCGAAGGCTGCAAGTTCTTTGTTGGCCCAAAGGGCTAGTCGTTAGGTGTAGCTCGTGTTCTCGAGCAGGATGACGTTGGTCTTCGAGCGGCTTTCGCCGGCGCTCGTGACGTAAACGGCAGGTTGGTCGACAACTGGACACACTTTCTCACACGCGCCACATCCGACGCAAAGCTGCGGGTCGACATGCGGGCGCTTCACGCGCACCTGCGGTAGCTCCGCCGCGGCCGCCGACGCCGCCTCGGGTGGTCGCGCCGGCACCAGCACCTCTTCGGTCCAGATTGCCTTGGGCGATGTTGGGCAGAATTCTTCGCAGACGATGCATGGTGTTGCCATGGCCCACGGCAAACAACGGCCACGATCGTACATCGCCGTACCCACGCGAATCGGATTTTGACCGATCCCCATCTTGGCTTGTTCGGAAACTTTTTGAATAGCTCCAGTTGGGCATACCTGACCGCAGAGCACACAACTGAACTCGCAGTAGCCAACCCGCGGTATGAGTATCGGGGTCCACAAGCCCTCGATGCCGGCCTCCAACGACGCGGGGTGGAGGGCGTTGTTGGGACATACCTTCATGCACTCGGCGCAGCGAATGCACCGCTCCAGGAACTCTCGTTCGTCGACGGAGCCCGGCGGGCGTATCACCTTCGGGTTGTAGTTGCGGTCGGGCCAGTCGCCGATGCGAAACCCAGCGATACTGAGCGCGGCGAAGCCCGTACTCGCGATCGCTGTTCGCCGCTTGACGTCAGGGAGCTGCCGAGTGCTGCGCAAATTGGGGAGCAACTCGAAGTGAATGACGTCCTCTGGACAGGCAGCCTGGCAGTTGAAACACAGGTGGCACTCTGCCCTTTCGTGTTTGACGCCGCCCTGCGGATTGTCGGCACCTTGGCAGTGGACGAGACACAAGTTGCAGTCGGTGCACTTCTCGTGATCCTTGCGCATGCCAACCAAGGCAAAACGCGAGAACACCCCCAGGAGTGCTCCGAGCGGACACAAGACTCGGCACCAGAACCGCGGGATGACGCGGTTCATGAACAGCACGAGCATGAGCAGGCTGACGATGAACCACGTCTCGTGGAAGTAGGGCTGCGACGCCGGGAACAACGTATCCGAGAGGGCCTCACTGGCGGCGTCCCCGGCCCGTTGCAGCTCCCCTCGATTGGAGAGCGCCAACTCGTCTGTCGCTCGAGCGGCCGCGTATTGAAGCGCGGGAAGCGCGCCCAAACCCAACGCCCGCACCGAGATGCAGATCGGATCGAGTAGCCCACCGATGGCGCTACCTACCAGCGCGGCGCCGAAACAGGCGGCCATAACGTAATACTTGACGGCTTGCCACTGCCTAAAGGAGTTGGCGACTACTCTGGATTTGGCCCGAATCAGACGCGACGGAAACACCCACGCCACGAGGTGGTGCAACGTTCCAAACGGACATATCCAGCCGCAAAAAGCGCGTCCGACGACCAACGTCAACGCGATCACCACCAGCGACCATACGAGTCCCCGATAAACGGTGTGCGTGGACAGAAGCGTCACGAGTGCCACGAACGGGTCGGCGTTCAAGAACGCTTCCACGGGATAGGGCAAGCGTACGACCGCGTTGTCCTGGAACGCTCCCCGGTAACCCGTCTGCACCAGCAGAAACAAGAAAGCCGCGAGGAACGCAGCTTGGGAAAACCGCCGCGCCCAAACCAACAACATGCCTTTGCGTCGGGTCGGCGAGACGCGCCGATTCACGACGGCGGGTTTGCTGGGTTTGGGCGGCCCGATGATCCGCGACCTCCCGACCACCATTTTTGGCGAGAACGCGACTCCACCTTTGCTCCAGGCGATGCGCTTCTTGATGGGCCGCGCGCCCGCACCACCAACCACGCCTCCGACGTCCAGAGCTGGTACTTCCCCCACGACGTCTAGCCACGGGATCGCGACGATGGGCGTGCTCTGGTCGAACGCGTTTGGTTGCCGCGTCATGCTCAGGTCTCCACGACGTGAAGGGCCGACAGCTGCGTCGTACCAAGGCCGCGCGCGAGGCCGAGCTGGAGATACCCGATGTTTCCGGGCTGCTCGCCGATGAGTGTGCATCCGTATGCGTCAGCGGCGACCTGGTCGACGCTGGCGATCACCTGAAACAGCTCCTTGGTGTCGTCGATGTTGCCGCCCTGTGGGCCATTGCGCATGAGTACCCGCGTCGCGTCGATGACGGTGAGTGTCGGGCGTACGAAAGTAGCGAGATCGGCGATCGATAGGTCGATGTTTTGGTGCAGACGATTGCGACGCCCGCCCAATAACCCGTACCAATTCTTCATGGCCCCGGTGTAGCGACACAAGTTGTGGTGTTTGGCGACGGGCACGTTGATGATTTTGTCCGCCTCCACTAGTGGCTTGTACACCGGCCAATCACCGAGCAACTCACCTCGCACCCTCATGCTCCGGAAGCGGTGTTCACTCGGCAAGATGACTGCCGCACCCTCGTCGTGCGCTGCCCGCCATATGCCCGAGCGCTGAAAGCTGCGCCGCGCGTCATTGCACGATGCGTCGGTGACTATGACCTGACTGGCCCCAGCGTCGAGCACGAGTCTCACCAATGCTTTGACGACGAGCGGATTGGTATTTGCAGCCTGCGCTGGGGTGCGATCCCAACCGATGTTCGGCTTGATCGCGACGATGTCTCCGCGCGAAATGAACCTGCTCATCCCGCCCATGGCAGCGATGGCTCGCGCGACGAGCACGGCCGGCTCCTGCGAGCTCTTGGCAATCGCCATGTCCGGCTCGGACCTAGAACGCCCAACGGAAAAATCACGAACCTGCCCGGCGCTACCCGGAGACTCGATGTGAGGTCCGCCTCTATCCCAGCGCAGCAACCCGACCCCCACGGTGCCCCCCAGCACGGCGGCCGACGAAGCCAGTGTAATCAGTGATTGCCGTCGGTCCTGACGCATGTTGGCCTCAGCGCAACCCCGAAGCGAATTGAAAGGCGTTCCACATTGCCCGCACCGAATCGAAGCGGCAATTGGGGTCGATGGCGAGCGCAGTCTGTGCCCAGTCGTCGAGCGCTGCCGGCAAATCGGGGCGCAGCGCGGTGATCTTCGGGCGCTCGGCGGTCGTGACGAGCTGCATGACCTTGAGCGCTTCTCCTCGGAACGGCGGCCGTTTGCACAGGGAGCGGAAGATGACCGCCGAGAGGCCGTAAACATCGACTCGCTTGTCGAGCACCGACGAGTCACCCCCCCACGCTTCGGGCGCCAAGTACAGGGGCGATCCCGCAACTTGGCCAAAGTTGGTCATGGCCATCAATCGCTCGAACTTTGCAAAGCCGAAGTCGAGCAGACGGACGCTGCCGTCTTGGAGGATGAAGATGTTCGCCGGTTTCAAGTCGCGATGAATGATCGAGTTGCGGTGAGCCACTTCGAGCGTGTCGACGACGGGGGCGAGCAGCAGCGAGAGGTGCGCTGGCGACATCGAACGCTGGCGCTGCTCCATGTCGCGCAACGTCGCTTCGAAGTGAATCCCCTCGAGGAGCTCCATCACGATGCAGAGCGCGCCGTCAGCCGTCCACCGTTGATCGAACACCCGCACGGCAGACGTGCCCGACAAGGTGCACAAGGCGCGCGCTTCGCGAAACATCCGTTCGCGCCACTGTACGTCGCGCGCGAACTCGTCCTTGAGGACTTTGATGGCGACCCAGTCTCCGGCTTGCGTGTCGCGCGCTCGGTAGATGTGGCCTTGACCACCGCTCGCAATCACTTTGTCGAGTTCGTACCGCCCTCCGACGAGTTCGCCGGTGCGGGAGCGTTTGCGGGGAGGAGGGGGCGACACGGATGTAGCGGTGGGTTGTGCTCGCCAGCCAACCCCAACCGACCCAAGCCGTCAAGGCTTGCCCGTCAATTGGTGCAGTTCAGGCTTTGGGCCGTCGAGTCTGCACGAATTTTGCCGGCTTTCATCGCCGGGTCAGGCGTGAACCCCGGGATGCCACCGCGCACATGGTCGCACAATCTGACCGCAGCCCTCCCCGAACTCGGCCGATTCGGTAGGGCGCGAGCGTCCCCTAACCGGGATTGGTCGAGTCCGGCAGTCGCAGAGTCGCCCTTCCGTCGAGCCATCTCAGGTTAACGGTCGAACACGGATGAGTGAGATTGACGCGGACGGTGCCCGGCTCACGTAAACACATGAAATTGTCGAGGGCATCTCCGTTCTCGGGCAATACCCATAGGTCGAGCACGGGCGCGGAGGCCGCCAGCACGAGTTCTCGTCCTTCCAAGCGCGCGCTCCAGGTCGGCTCGGAGCACCTGAGCTGCTTCGGCTCGCACAGCAGCCTGTAGGCGGTGTGTCCCGCGAAGTCGAACCACAAGATGACGCTCGTGGGATCGACGTCACCAACGTCGAAGTCCATCACCTGCCGTCGTTCACCGGCCGCGAGCCGCACCGTGCGTTCGACACGTCGCGTAAGGGCGCCGTCACGGCTATCCCTCAACTCGACGCGAAGCGTGCCTTCGAACGGCTCGGCGCGGTTGTCCCACGCGGCGGTGAATCGCGCCGTTCTGTCATCGCCCTGGCTCACCCAATCGACCGTCGCAATGGCTGGAGCGTAGAGACGGCGCAAGGCGATGCCAGCAGCCTTGAGGGTGCCCGTGTCGTCCATCACCGACCAACTCTGGACCGGCCAGCAGTCGTTGAGCTGCCAGATCAGAGACCCCCGGCAGAAGGCGGAGCTCCGGTAATGTTCCACCGCCGCTGACAACGCGTCGCGCTGATTCAATTGCGAGTAGTAGGTCCAAGCCTCGAGGTTGGAAGCTCTCGCGTAGTGCAGCTCGGCAAACGCCAGGAATGTCTCGTACCCCTTCTTGGTCTTGTCGTGCCACTGGACGACGGGATGGCGTACGTCGACCGTATGCAACGCGTCGGTCCCGAGCGCCCGGCACCACGACGCGCGTGAAGGGGCGGACGCAAACCCGTACTCGGACGCAAAACGCGCTCTCGACTCCCGGTAGTGGACCCAATCTCCGCGACCGTGCCACACGTCCCAGTTGTGCTGGTCCCCGCAGGCGTCGGAGTTCGCGGGTTCGCCGCCTCCAGGTGAATGTGGTGAGGTCGCGACGTAAGGCCGATCGGGGTCGAGCCGAGCCAGCAACGCGGGCAGCGCCGAGTTCCAGATGCGCTCGCCGTGGCAACGCGCCGGATGTTTGGTCGCGTCGTCCCATTTGGCCTCGAACATCATCAGGTTTTCGTTGTTGCCGCACCACAGGGCCAGGCTAGCGCGGTTGCGCAATCTTTTGACGGCGAACTCTGCCTCGTTCTCCAGCTCCGCGACGGAAGCTGCGTCGTCGGGAGCGTAACTACACGCGAACGGGAAGTCTTGCCAAACCAGGATCCCGAGCTCGTCGCACAAGTCGTAGAAATCGTCGGTCTCGTAGATGCCTCCGCCCCACACTCGGAGCATGTTCATGTTCATGTCCCGGGCGCTGCGCAGCTGTCGCCGCAGACGGTCACGGGTTACCTGGGACGGGAACGAGTGATCGGGGATCCAGTTCGCTCCCAAACACCAGATGGGCCGACCGTTCACCTCGAACCCAAACGACGTACCCCATGCGTCAGGCTCCTGCCGCAAACGGATTGTACGCAGACCGACTCGACTGGTGCGGACGTCGAGAGCGCCAGCGCGACATTCGGACTCGGTATTGCAAGACAAGCCCGGCGGGAGCAGAAACGTCACTAGCTCGTGAAGGAATGGCTCCCCCGCGCCAGCCGGCCACCAGAGCTTGGGGGTTCGCAAGCGCAAGGCTTCACCCTCCTCCAGGCGACACCACGCGTCGCCTGGAGACTCTCGCCAAAAGTGAACGACGCTGCCGTCCCCCTCCACGACGGAGGTGACGCGCACGACGACGTCCCCATCCGGCTGGTGCCACTGCTCGACGCGCACGTCCTGCAATCTGGCTGCAAACTCTACCAGCTCCACAGGCTGCCAGATGCCCGCGGAGACCAGGCGTGGCCCCCAATCCCAACCGAACATGTAGGGCGCTTTGCGAACAAAAGCTCGTTCGTCGAAGCGCACGAGGTCCGGCGGCAAGTCTTCACGTTGGAAATAGGCGGCGCGCCGACGGTTGCCCACGTCGACTGCGGAGGAAAACGACACCTCGAGTCGATTGCTCCCGATCCGCAATCGTTCACCAACGTCGACTTCCAGGGGCACGAACATGTTGTCGTGCTCGGCAATGAGTTCGTCGTTGAGGCGGATCCGGCACACCGTGTCCAGGCCCCCAAAACGCAGGCGCCGATGCGGCAGTTGTGGACCCTCCTCGACGACAAATTCGACGCAGTAATTCCATTCGGCGTGGTCGACCCACTGACAGCCGAGCTCTTGTTTCGCCGCGAAAGGGTCACCGATTACCCCGTTGCGGACGAGGTCGAGGTGAACGTGACCGGGAACGCTCGCCGGGAGCGGGTCGAGCTTGGAACACGCCAGGTATCCCGGGGGGCGCGACCAGTCCGCGCAGCTCAACGTCCAACCCTCTGAAATGGTGGTGATTCGGGGCACCCGGTCAGGGTATTAGGGCGGCCGCCAGCTGCGCAACTGCGCCAAACCACGGCGCTGTGGAGATTCGTAAAAGCTGCCCTTGAACTTGGGGCGGGTTCGCACTACGCTCCGCCCCCCTTTACCTGGAGTTCCCCGCCATGAAGCCAGAAATTCATCCCCACTACGAAGCTGTTTCGGTGCATTGCGCATGCGGAACCGTCATCCAGACCCGCTCCACCAAGAAGGACGACCTTCACGTGGACATTTGCTCCGCTTGCCACCCCTTCTACACCGGCAAGCAGCGCTTGGTTGATACCGCCGGTCGCATCGACCGCTTCCGCAAGAAGTTCAACCTTCCCAAGTCCTGATCCCAGTAATTGCTGGATCGTCGAGCGCGCCGTCCGTATGTTCGGGACTGGCGCGTTTCCTTTTTCCATGAGCCGTAATCTTTCTGGAGAGCGCGAATGATCCCCGAGCAAAAACTGGAAGCCGTCACGAGACGTGAAGCCGAGCTCTCGCAGCTTTTGTGCGACCCCGAGACGCACGCGAACCCGAAGAAGCTCCAGCAGCTCAACCGCGAGCGCGCCCAGATCTTGCCAATCGTCGAGGCCTTTCAGAAACTCAAGGGGCTCACGCGTCAGATCCAGGAACACAAGGAGGCGCTGACCGATCCCGAGTTGGGCGCGCTGGCAGCGGAGGAATTGCCGCAGCTGGAAGCCCAGCACGAGGCGCTCGAGCGCGAGCTCATGATTCTGCTGTTGCCGCGCGATCCCAACGACGAAAAGAACGTCGTCCTGGAGATCCGGGCCGGCACCGGCGGCGAGGAGGCGGCGCTGTTCGCCAACGACCTGTTCCGCATGTACCTGCGCTACGCCGAACAACGGCGGTGGAAGACCGAAGTGCTGAACACCAGTGAGGCACAGGCGGGCGGCCTGAAAGAGGTCATCGTGCTGATCTCCGGCGAACGCGTGTACTCGAGCCTCAAGTTCGAAGGCGGTGTGCATCGCGTGCAGCGCGTCCCCGCGACGGAGACACAGGGCCGCATTCACACGTCGACCGCGACCGTCGCGGTGTTGCCCGAAGCCGAAGACGTGGACATCGAACTCGACGAAAAGGACCTGCGTTTCGACATCGCGGCGTCAGGCGGCCCAGGCGGGCAAGGTGTTAACACCACGAACAGCGCCGTGCAGGTCACGCATTTGCCAACCGGTATGATCGTCAAGTGCCAGGACGAGCGCAGCCAGATCAAGAACAAGGCGCGTGCACTCAAGGTCCTCAAGAGCCGCTTGCTCGACTTGGAGATCCAGCGTAAGGCCGACGAAGAGCGCGACGAGCGACGCACGATGGTGGGTAGCGGCGAGCGCTCGGAGAAGATTCGCACGTACAATTTCCCGCAAAATCGCCTCACCGATCACCGCATTGGCCTCACGCTCCACAAGCTGGACCGCGTGATCGAAGGCGATTTGGACGAGGTGATCTCCGCGGTTAACGCCTCGCATCAGGCAGAACGTCTGCGCGGCGAGCAAGATTCGTTCAATTCTCGCTGATTTGCCGGTAAAGTAGCCAGACCGGTGAAAGTGAACTCCACTTCAGAGCTACAACGTCCCCCCAAGGAGGGGCTCTTGTGCGCGATGGTCCTCGTGCCGCAGACGTACGCGCGGAACCGGTTCTTCAAACTATTCGACGACCCCGAGTACGCTCACCTCCGCAAGCGAGCGAAGACCGTGCGGGGGCTGATCCGCGAACTGCTCGGGTCCGGCGCACGCAAGGCCGAGGTCGTGGGGACTCAAATCCTCGAAGACCAAGTCCTGATGCGAATTCAGGTCGTGGGCCTGAACTACGAACGGACTACGGCCTTGTCGGTGTTGGAAGCAGCTCTCGTCAACTTCGCCGTCAACCGCGCTCGCGCCATCCCGACGCCCCCCGAGGAAGAGGCGCTCGTGCTCACCAGCTTGGAGCAGCTTGGTCGCGGGTTGACCGACGCGTTGAAGTCTGGCGCACCTGGCGTGCGTCCTTGAAACGAACTCGCGGTGAGTTCGGAAATTGAGTAACTTGCGACGAACATGTTCGTAGTATTGCGCTCGAGCTCGTGGCTATCTAACGGAAGGTCGCTTCTTACCCTGGTAGCTTACACCGCAACCTCCCTTGCGGCATGCGGTAGCCCGCCCGCAGCAGAGGCCCCCTCCACTGGCGAGCAAACCGCATCGGATTCGAGCGCGGAGCCCTCACCCGCGCTCATCGACGGCGACCCTCTAGGCGACTCCGATGCGCCGTCCCCGACGCAGCCTGACCCCATGTCCCGTTGTGAAGGCGGTCAGTGTTTTCAGTGCGGCGACGCGATTTGCCCCGAAGGCTTCTTCTGCGATGCGGAACAGGCCTGCGCATGGTTACCCCAGTGTGCCGGGACCAAACTCACGTGCGAATGCCTCCAAGAACACCTCCGCGGCTGCAGTTGCGAGGCTCGAGAAGGCCACGTCAGGGTGAGCTGCACCGAGTGACGTAGAGTCGAGAGGTTGGCTGACGCCCGGGAGCGTCACGTGGCGCACGTGGCACGCCGGAACAGCCTGCTCTCAGCGCTTCGTCACCAACATGATCAGACGCGGGCTGGTCGCTCCCATGTACACGCCGCGCATCGCGATGTGGCCGGTAACTTCGTTAACCCGAAACCCTATCTCGTGGAGCATGCGACCGAGTTCGTGCAGGCCGAACAAGCGGATCGAGTACAAGCACTCCTTGTTACGCCCATCGTCCAACATGATCGTGCGCTTGACGCAAAGCCGGCTGGTGATGAAGTCGACGTGCATGTCGTCCATGCATACGCAACCTTCACCTTCGAACCAGTTCTGCGCTGGCTGTTGAGACACGATGAAGTCCCGGTTGGGTATGTCCAGCAGCAGACACCCGCCCGGCTTGAGCGCGCGGTGGATGTTCTTGAGGACAGCGAGGTTCTTTTCCTCCTCGAAGTAGCCGAAGCTCGCGTTCCAACACAAAACGGCGTCGAACATTTGTTCGAAACCCATCTCGCGCATGTCGCCGTGAAGGAACGCTACCTTCGTTCCGGTGGTCTGCGCCGCTTCGCTGGCGCGAGCCAGCTGAGTCACCGATAAGTCGTAACCCACGGTCGTGTAGCCGCGTCTCGTCAACTCGACGGCGTGGCGCCCCGCTCCACATGCCAAGTCGAGGATCGCTGCTGGCTTCTCCAGGTTGAACGACCCCTCGATGAAGTCCACCTCGCGGGCAATCTGGCTGTCAGTCAGCTCGACGATCGCTCTCAGGAAGTCATCACCGAAGACCTCTTCCCACCAATGACGGCGTTTGGCGTTCTCCTCCTCAGTGGCGCCGGTAAACGCTGCGCGCGGCGGCGGGATGGGCGGTGGCCTTCGTTTCTTCGGCTTGGTCGTACCGTCGGCGGGCGGGGGTTGTGATGCTCCCTCCGAAGCGGTCGGAGACGACGATACCGGCGATTCCATCTCGCCGGAACGGCGCGCGCGCGTCGGGGGGAGAGCAGGCGGCTTCGAACGGTCCAGTTTGGCCTCTTGCGCTGCGCGCGCGGCCAACACTTCAGCCCGAACGGCGGGCGTTTCAGGTGGAGTGGGCGCGTCGAAACCGGCCCGATTGGTGGGGGGCTCAGAAACGCGAGGTCCAGTCTGGTCCTTGGGGTTGCGCAAGGGCGGCGCCGGGGGTGCAGCCATTGGCGGCAAGGACGGTTGTTCGGGTAGCGGCGGCGGCAAGCCCCTTTCCTCGAGCGCCTCGGCTTTGAGCGGAGTCGGCTCTTGCGATTCGGGTCGGGGTGCAACCCCAGGAATGGAGCGACGCTCCGCTGGTAGAGGCGGCGGCACCGGTGCCAACTCGGCATCCTCCACGGGTGGCTCGTTGGTGCGCTCCGTGTCGAGGGCGGACACCTCGATGCCAGCGTCGCCGAAGGTCGGGGGCCAAGGCGGCGTCAGGCTCACGTCGACTTCTTCGGAAACGTCGACCTCGACTGCTGGCGAAGATACGGGCTCGGGCTCAGGCGGGGGTTCTTTGGGCCGGCCGGAGGCAGGCTTGGGCGGAGGAATGGACGCCGGGGGCCGAACGCTCTGCGGAGCGTCCGACGCTGCGGCGGGCTCTCCCACGGGAGCCGCGGGGACCGGCGCCTGTACCGGTGCGGGCCCGGCATTTACACCGATGATGCGCATGGGCAACAAAGGACCCATCGTGCGCCCCGGCGGCTTGTCGGACCGCGGAGGCGGCACGGGCGAAACACGCGGAGGGGCTTCCGAGCTCCCAACTGCAGCGTGAGGCGTTTTATCCCCGGGCGCCGCGGTGGGTTCTAACGCTTCCTTGGCGCCTTCCTCTTCAACCATACTTAGCCCTTCACCACGCTTTCACCGTAGCGCACGGGTCCTGTCGCCCAAGAGAGGCGACCTTGGCCTTCCACCAACAAAACTACGGTCGAACCGAGATGAAACACGCCAATTTCGTCTCCCTTGGAGACCGCCACGGGCGGTGCGATCACGTGTTCCCCAACGGGAGTGGAGTCGCCCCCCAGCACGGTCGTGCTGATGCGGCCGACAATCGTCGCACCCACCATCACCGCGGTCACGAGCCCCAACTCGGGGCTCTGGATCCCGATCGCAACTCGTTGATTGCGAACGAACAACTTGGGCACGTAGCGCTCGCCGATGGCGTTAACTGGAAACAAATCACCGGGCATCGAGCGCACGCTGACGACCGCGCCGTCGACCGGCGAATGCACGCGGTGATAATCGCGCGGATGCAGGTACACGACCATGAACTCGCCACCATCGTAGCGCTTCCCGACTTCGCTACTGCCGCACAGCTCGCTGACTTCGTAAGCGTTTCCCTTGACCACGATCTCTTGACCGTCGGTTACGGCGCCCGCCGCGACGATCTTGCCATCCGACGGCGAAACAACCGGAACTTGGGCGATCGGTCGGGCGCCGGGACGCAGACCGCGCGTAAAAAACTCGTCGAAGGAGCGGTAAGGCGCGGTGGTGGGCTCAGCCTCCCCGACATTGACCCCGTAAGCGCGCGAGTAGATCTTCGTCGCAACGCGGGAGAGCCCCGGAGAAACCTGTAAGTCACACAGCTTGCCCACGGCGCGGCTCAGTCGAACACGAGGAACGAGCTTCAAAACTTGGGCAGCGGCGTAGGTTGAAAAGTCGGAAGGCATGGCGATGAATGAAGGGCCGAGCCTAGGGCGAACGCTAGTTCTGGTCAATCACCGACGAGCTTGCGCGCTTCAACACACAATCTGCGCCGGGTGGGGTCGTCTGGAAGCGGCGGCACTACATCGTCTGGGTTCGCTCGCCGTCCCTCACACGCGACTTCGATGGAATACGGGTCGATCGCCAAGCCCAGGCCAAACGAAGCCTCCGCCCTGTCGCGCTGCTGCACTAGTGACAACATTTGACCGTGAAATCCGAGCCAGCCGCCATGTAGCCCAGCGAGTTGAGATAGCTCTCCCAGGCCTTCCATCACCTCACCGGAAGCGCGCCCTTGCGCCAACTGAGCGGCCGCCCAGCGGTACCGCAGGGCCGGTTGCTGGGGAGCCAGCGCCACCGCCCGACCGAAGTACTGCTCTGCCGAAGCCCCGTGCCGGCGATCTGCTAGCAGCTCGCCCAAACGGAGCGACTGCCGGTAATTGCCGTCGTGCGCTCGTTTGACCGCTTCGACGGGCGCCAGCTCTCGAAGCGAAGCTTGCCAACGGGCAATCCAGTACTTCAGTGGATAACCAGACACACCAAACATCACCTGGTCGGCGTCGCGAGACTGCTGACCTTTCAGGTCCTGCAGAAGCAGCGTGAAGGCGGGTTTGCCGTTGGTCCGAATCCAAAAGTCCATGAAGCTCTCGACTTCGGCGTACGAGATGCCGGCGGCCTCGGGGCTGGGCAACATCGCGATGGACGGACCGATTTGGTCGATGCCGACGGACTTGCCGTCGAGCAGCGCCTGACGCGCGATTTGATCGGCGTTGCGGCGCTCGTCGAAGGGTCTGACCGAGCGCCACCGCGTCTCTTCGCGCTTGGCAATCCCCTCCTGCAGCCAGAGCGGAGCAAAATCGCGACTACCGCGAGACAATGCGAGGTGGGTTACCTCGTGAGCGAGCGTGTCCTCCCACGGATAACCTTGATTGGCAGCGCGCGGGGACAACATCGTCACCCGCCCCCAACGCGCGACCGCGACCGTGCCCGTCGTTTCCGCCGCTTCGAGAGGTAACCCGCTGACCGCCGCGAGAGAGAAGAGGTCGCGCACCAGGTCGATCCGCAGCGGCTTGGGCAAGTCGACCCCGAGATCTTCTTTCATGGTCTGGCGCGCGGCTACCGCCACTCGCACCAGCTCTGGAACCAGCGCCTCGTCGCCACGGTCCTGGAGCCGAACCCACACCCCGGCGGCTTCGTCCTCCACGATCACCGAACCCGCAGTCGCCCGCGCACACGTGCGAGCCAAGGCCGCAAGCGAAGCCGATTCGGGCTGCTCGTTCAGTGAGCCGAGGATCGCCTCGGCCGAATCACAGTCGCCGACGTAAACCGAAAGCCGCGCCCGTTGGAAGTCCAACGCCGCACCACCCGACTTGACCAACTTCACGAGCTCGCGAGCCCGTTGCACGTCGAGCTCGGTGATGGCGTTGGCCACCTCCGTGACCGTCACTTCCCGGTCGGCAGCGGCCGGAACCGCGAACAACAGGCCGGCAAGCAAACGCATCCACCCACGCATGGTCATCGCAGCAGCCCCTCCGCGTAACGCTTGACGGCTGGGCCCAGCTTACCGCCCTCGCTCTTGGCCAATCCTTCCAAGACACGACGTCGGAAATCTTCCGCTTGTCGTCGGCGTTCCTCGACGGGCACCTCGCCTCCGAAGCCCGAGCTCTTGCCCCCCTCGGCCTGGCCGGCTTTCTGCCCGGGCGGCTCAGACGTTTGACCCGGCTGGCTGTCCTCGAGGAGACGTTGTGCCTGGCGCTGGAGGTTCAATCCAACTTGACCGCGGCCCGAGTCGAGGTGCTGTGCCGCTTGCCGCATCAACTCCTCGGCGGCAGCCAGCTTCTGCCGAGCCTGCTCCGGAAGTTGCGCTTTGTCGCCGCCCTCGGCGGCGAGCCTTCGCGCTCGTTCACCGAGCTCCAATTCGGATTTCGAGACTTCGGAAAGAGCCACTTTGGCTGCCTGCTCTTTCAACTTTTGACGCACATCGCGTTGCTCCGTAGCCCACTGCAGGTGGTCTTTGACCTCGTCGAGGGCGCGCTCCAGCTGCGCCTTGGTCCAGTCGTCCAAGTCGTCGCGCCGCAACGCTTCTTCGGCGGCCGATTTGGCGCGCCGACCACTTTCCGCCGCTTCGTCGAAGTCGAGGTTGTCGAAGTCGTGCGCCATCGCTCCGGAGTGTTCACGTGCCAAAGCCGCCGAGGCTCGACTAGTAGAAGGCGCCTCTCCGGGCTCCGGAAGTGCTGCAACGGCGCGCCGTAACGAGCGCGCGCGCGCCTTTGCCTCTTCGGCTAGCGCGTCGTCGCGGATGTCGTCTTCCGCAGAGTCGAGGGCGTTCGAGGTACGGTCGACGGCTTCCGCGTGTTCCTCGGCGAGCTCAGCCAAGTCGCGGGCAAGTCGATCGAATGCCTCGTCAGCATCGGAAGCCTTGCCTTCGCCGTCTGAATCGCCGCCTTGCTCACCGCTGCCGGACTCGACGGCACCACCGCCCCCTTTGGCGCCGAACGACGGGTTCGGTCGGTGCAATCTGCCTGCAAGATGCAGAGCCGCCAACTCGACGTGAAAGTAGTCTTCCGCCTGACGCGAACGTTGCACTCGGTCTAGGTCCGCCAAGGCTACGGAACCGATGTCCGCCCCCAGCGTGCCCAGACGTCTCAAGGACTGGGCGCCGTCCTGAAGCACGGCCACGGCGAGGTCCACTCGTTCGCGCGCTGGCTCCAGGCTCTCTTCGCCCTCTTGAGCTTGGCGTGCCGCAAACGCGATCTCATCGGCGACGTCACCGAGCGCCTTGGAGACGTCGCGCGCGTCGCGTTGAGACAGCGAGGCGAGTCCAGCGTCCACTCCCAAAACCGCGGCCTCCAGAGCCGTCGTCTGCTTGTCCCGGCTGCTCACCTTGCGCGAGAATTCACGGGCCACGGCATCGAATTGGCTCTGCATGAACGCGGATAATCCGCGCGACACGGTGAGGCCAGCGTAACTTTCTTCGAGCGCCTTGCGCGCGCGCTCACGAGCCTCGCGAAGCTTGTCTCTGATGTCCCTGACGGCTTCGGAACTTGCGCCGTGGAGTGGTAGAGTGCGCTGCTGAGCCAACACGTCGACGAGCGCGTCCTTCAACTCCAGGAGCGCCGCGTAGCGTGCCACTTGTGGTTGACCGACGTTCACCGGCTTGAGCACGAAGGCCTCGCTCCGCCCCCACAACTCGCGGTCGCGTTCGACGTTGTTGTCGCGCGCTTCGATACGGACCACCACCGGCAGGAACGACTGCGCAATGAACGGGTCGTCGGGATAAAGCAGGTGGTCTCCCACTGCCTGCCGCATACCGAGGGAGGGCCGGTCGAGGGTGCGCCGTTCCTCCTTGCCTCCGGAGCGGAGCACGAGATCGACCTGGCTGATTTGATGATCGTCTGCCGCGCCCCATTGGAGTTCGAGCTGCGTCAGTTGCTCGAGCAACAGCTCTTTGGGAGCCCCGGCCAAAGCAACCCGCGGCAATTGGTCCGGCATAGAGTGAACTTGGACCGAACCCGGTTCGAAGATCAGCACCCCTCCGAACCGAGCAGCCACGCGCAGCTCCACGTCGCCCGCGAGGTCCCAGTGGGCTACCAGAGCGCCATCACCGTCGTCCACCAGCGGCACCTCGTGCTCGCCGTCGGACAACACCAGGCCCACCCCCTCCCACAGGGGACGTCCACGCATGCTGATGACTGCGCCTTCAGGCAGTCCCGTTGCCGACTCCCACATCAGCTGCGTTCTCCCGTTTCCCAAATACGGTGGGGCTTTGGCCTCGATCGTCGCGTACTCGAGCCACTCCATCGGCCACGGTGCAACACCGCGTTGGGCAAACAGCACATCGTAGCCTTCGACGAGCCAGTGCCCGCCACGAGCCATCAGGCCCGCGCAGATCGCCAGGGCAGCCACGGCCAGTGCATTCCAATTTCGGCGGATCGAGGCCGCGCGACGCTCGATGGCGCCGGCCGGCGCGCGCTCGAACAGGCGTCGATAATGCAGGGATGCGAGTTCCCGTGAGACATCGCCTCCCGGGGCGGTCTGAAGGTGATACGCTCGCTGAAGTTTGGCCAGAAACTCGGGCTCCCGTCCGAACAACATGCCCAGCGCGGCGAGTTCGTTCTTGCGCCTGCGTTCCAACCATCGAGGCCAGGCCAGGACCCCAAGGGTGACGCTGACCAGTCCGACCGCCGCCAAACCTCGCGCCGTCGGCGTGCCGAGCCGGGCAATGGCGCCCGCGCCGAGCACCGCCGCGATCCACGCAAACAACGCTGCGCGGCCCGCAGTCGTCCCAATGCGGACCTTCAAGTCGGCCAAGAGCGTGCTGACGACGGATGTCACCGGTCGAAGCATAGGACATACCCTGGCCCCGGAAAATGGCCGGGGCGCGGATACCAGCAGCTACATCTAGCGACGCTCCCCGGGGGCCGGTTTTTGCGCGCCAACGGGCTTCATTCGGCAGCGGCGGCCGAAACCTCCGGCTGACACGACTCGAGCAGCAGCTCGACGACATCGAGTTGCCGCACCGTCGCCTCCTTTTCCTCACTCTTGATGCCGTCGGTCAACATCGTCATGCAGAACGGACACGCGCTCGACAGCACCGATGCTCCCGAGGCGAGCAGTTGTTTGGTGCGCTTGATGTTCACGCGATCCTTGTTCTGCTCTTCCATCCACATCTGCGCTCCACCTGCGCCACAACACAATCCTTTGTTGTGGTGCGTTTCGGGCTCGACCAATTCCACGCCCGGAATGCGCCGTAAGATGTCGCGCGGCGGCTCGTAGATTTGGTTGTAGCGGCCGAGGTAACACGAGTCGTGGTAAGTGACC
The DNA here is from genome assembly GCA_966249405.1 of uncultured bacterium. GTDB lineage: Bacteria > Myxococcota_A > Polyangia > Polyangiales > Polyangiaceae > SZUA-265. The sequence goes on from CBINDO010000009.1 coordinate 48,448, forward strand.
TTGGCATTGACCGCTTTGGTCGGCACGAGACGCCGCTCTGCCAACAATCCGAGTAGATAATCGGTGTGGTGGACGACCTCGTATTTGCCGCCGAAGTCCGGGTATTCATTGAGCAAAGTGTTGAAACAGTGCGGGCAGGTCGTGAGGATCTTCTTGACGCCGCCTTGTTCTTTGTAGCCGTTCAATGTGGCGACGTTGGTCTCGGCCAACATGGAGAACAGGTACTCGTTTCCGGCACGCCGGGCCGGGTCACCCGTGCACGTCTCTTCTTCACCCAAGACCGCAAAGTCGACCCCAGCTTGGCGAAGCAAGGTCGCCGTTGCGCGGGCGATGCGCTTGGCGCGATCGTCGTAACTCGCGGCGCAACCGACCCAATACAACACCTCGGCGTCGGGCTTTGCGGAGGCCATCGGGACGTCGAGCCCGGACGCCCAATTGGCCCGATCCATTCGCGAAAGGTTCCACGGGTTGCCGTTCACCTCCATGCCCTCGAACGGCTTGCTGAGAGCGGTTGGGAACGTGTCGCCCTTGATCATCACCTCGTGGCGCCGCATCTGGACGATCTTGTCGACGTAGGTGATCATCACGGGGCACTGCTCTTCGCAAGCCCGGCACGTCGTGCAAGCCCAGATGACGTCGGGGTCGATCACGTCCGGAAGGAGGTTCTTGGCCGCCCACGCGGCATCGGCGTCTTTGGGCGCAGGAGCCTCGGCGTCCTCCACCGCAGCACTTGGTGCGGGGTTCCAGCGCGGCACACCGTCCGACAACGCCATCACCTCGGCCTGTCTGGAATACAGGTGATTGCGCAGGTCGATCGTCAGGTGTTTGGGGCTCAGCTTTTTACCCGTCGTGTAGGCTGGGCAGTTGTCGCTGCAGCGCCCGCACTCGGTGCACGAGTAGAAGTCGAGGATGTCTTTCCAGGTGAAGTGCTCGATGCGCGCGTACCCGATGCGCGCCCGGCTCATGTCGGTTTCTTCTGACGCCTTCTCGACCAGGGACATCAGGGCTTCGGTGTCTTTGGCCAACGGACGCAGACGACCCGGCGCCGTCAAGTCGCTGAAGTAAACGTTGGGGATCGCGGTGATTTCGTGAAACTGCTTCGAGTACGGCAGGATGTTCATGAACACCAGCACGAGCACCGAATGGGTCCAGAAGCCGAGGTGAGCCAGGAACACGAGTAAACCAGGCGAGGTGCCCTCGAGCAGCACTGCCAGTGCCGAGCCGGCGGGCTCGTGCAATGGCTCCCACACGACACTGGCTGGAGCCACTCCGAGCGGCGCGGCAATCTCCGTCGCCGAATCGCAAGCGTCCGCGCCAGCGGCGCATAATTGCGCAAGATTGACGTGCAGCACCCGCGCTGCCCCATCGTACAATACGTCGGCAAACATCATCGTGAAGTAGATGGCGAGGATCGCCAACCCTTCGAAATTCAAAGACATTCGACGTTGCGGATGCCACGTGCGATAGCCGAGAAAAATGAACGCGCCGAGGAACACGAGGATCGCGAACACATCTTTGACGAACGCGTAGATATGCCCGAGCGGCAGCCCCAGGAAGCCCTCCGGTTCGAGCACCCACAGGTTGAATGGCGGGTAGAAACCCCGGCCCCACAACACGAGCGAGCGCACTATCAGCACGAAAAAGCCCACGAAAATCAGCTGATGAGCGATGCCCGCCAGCAAGTAGTAGCGAAGCTTCTTCTGAAAGAAAGCGATCGTCCACACCCGCTCCAAACGCCGGTCGACTTGGTCCGTGCGCGACTCGTGAGTGGTGTCTCCTACGCGCAGCAATGCCATGCGCCTGCGCCAGCTCACCGTGAAGGCGGCGAAAGACACGATCAATACCAACGCCATCGCGACGGGATTCATGGGGCTATTCCTAACGGTTCAGCCGACGATCGGCAACTGTACGGCACCTACGGCTGAAACACCGGGAAACACAATCCCTACGTCCACGTCAGCCAACCCCAGAATGCCGTCAGCACCAAGAGCATGAGCAAGATCTTCCACTTCAGCTGGCTGAACCTCGCTGACTTCCACGTCGGGGTCGAAACGGGTGACACTCCAGGACTGAAGGCAGGTGCCGGATGAACGTCCAACAACCAATGCCCCGCGGCGGCGTCCGTTTCGCGCCTGACCCCGAGGTGCGGCAACCTCACGGTGAATACCGACGATGCATCGTGCGGCGAGATGCACACCGTTACCGGCTCTGACTGGAGCTCGTCCCCGAAGCCAAAACCTCCGCGATTATCGCAAGTTGCACACCCGCCCCCGCCACACTTCTCACACGTGACTCGGCGCGGGCGAGTCACCAGCAGTTGCCCGCCCTGGGAGAGCCAGCTGGCGGGCACGGTGATGCGAGAACGCACGTCGGGTCCGCGGTCTCCTGCGAGTTCTGCCGTGACTTTGGCCAGCGGTTGTTTCGTCATCGTCGGCCCCGCTCACAGCTCCCACACGAACACGCGTTGAGGTTGGTCTGGCGACAGGGAGAACGACTCGCTCTGCAATGTCGCTCCGAGTCGCGCGCTCAAATTGACGGCGACGGGTTCGCGCAGTTCCTGCCGCGGAGCCAACCGAACCACGACTCGATATCGTCCGGCCTTGGGTTCGCGGTTCGGCGCCAGCACCACGTTCTCGACGTTCGAGCCACGGCATCTGCGTTCATCCCTTCCGGGGCAATCGCGGTCCTTGATCAGCCCGCTGCTCGAAACTGCACCCACTCGCGCTTGGCCTCCGTCGGGGTCAGTGACCTCCAGGTCCAAATCCGCGTCCTCGTCCCACGCGATCACGAACTGAACCAGCCCCGACCCCATGCCGCATCCCTCGTCCACGAGGCCGTTGCAGTTGTTGTCCCGCGCGTCCGAGCACTGCTCGGGACCGCCTGGAGAACAGGCCCACGACGCGGAACCAAGGGCGGGCGCTGACGGGCGAACCGCGGCCGCCGCACAAGCCGACACCGAGCAGCCCAACCACCAGAGCGACACCAATCTTGCAAAGAGATTGAGGGCGTCGAGCGAGTGTGATGGCCAAGCCATGGACGCTTTCATAACACCAGAGCGCCCCAAAGGGCGCTCTGGATGTAGTGAAGGACTACTCGTCCTTCTCGATCGTCTTCACGCCGGTGACGATCTTCGGGTTCATCAGGTCGTGGTACATCTCGCGAGCCAACTTGCCGGTTTCGCCCGGTTCGTCCCGGAGCGAGAGCAACACGCCTTGCTCCTCCATGAAACGCAGAGTGCGGAGGGCGCCCGCGCGTTTGACCGGATCACTGCCCTTGGCCATGTCACGCAGACGTTGGCGCAGAACCACGCGAGTAAAGGAGTGTGGGCCGTTGTCGTAGAGGAGGTTGTCGAACTGCCGAGTCAGTTGGACGCGCGCCCAATCTTGGGGTGCGTCGCGGATCTCGACGCGGCTCATGGCGTTGGCGTTGTCTACGAATCGGAACAGGTGGCCCTTCTCCAGGTCCAACTTCGACCAGTAGCCGAACGAGCGATACCACATCTCCTGCAGCTCCATGAGCGCCTCGGGCGGAGCATCGGCCAACCCCGCAAGGGCGCGAGCAGCGACGTCCGGGGTTCCGCCCAACATCAGGGCCAATCCTGCATCGAGCATCAGGCTCTCGTCTTTGAGCAACTCGAACAGCTTCTCCTGCACGTCCGGCGTCAAACCAGCCTTACCAATGGCACGAGCGACCTGGTGGCGGAGCTTCATCTCCGAGTTCGACTTGAGCAGGGGCAGTAGCGCGGACGAGGTACCCGTGATCGGGCGCTGTACGAGGGTCTCCAGGAGGCACCAGCGGATGACCTGCTTCTCCTTCTCGTCGCCCGAGTACTCTTGGATCTTCTTGGCGACTTCGATCATGTCGTCGTCGGTCGAGGTCCAGGCCAGCGCCATACAGGCCTGCTGGCGTGCTTCTTCGTGCTCCTTGGGGTCTTCCGCATACTTCAGGAGGGTCGGGAACGCCTTGGTATCCCCCCATTCACTGAAGCCGTCGGACGCGCCGTACCCGAGTGCGCGCAGCGTCATACCCAAGATCGCGATCCCGCCACCCATCAGCGCCTCTTGAGTCACGTCGAGACTCTTGTCGCGGCGGCCCAGTTGCTTCTCGAGAGTCCCCCAATCCTCCTTCATCATACCGAGGTATCGAAGGGCGCTTTGAGAGACGACCCAGACGTCGGGCATCGGCGGCTGCTGCCCTTCGAGCGGCAGCGCTTCCTTAGGATCCGCCCACTCCTTGAGCTTGCGCAGGTGGATCTTGGAACCCATCAGGCTGAGCGCCCGCAAACCGTTGGCGTGCGGCATCGGCAGACTGGTCAGCCACTGCCAAATCGCCTGCTCCGACTCACTTCGGATCTGCTCGAGTTTGTCCGGGTACAGCATGGCCAAGTCGGCCAACATGCGGGACGCATAAATGCGCTCCTTGTTGTCGCGCTTGAGCAACTGCTCGTAGTCCGTCTCGTCGCCGTAGATCTTCTCGGTATCCTGGCGCAGCCGTCGGGCGAGCACCGGCACGGCACGCAAATCACCTACCGAGGCCAACGCGTAACCGACGCGGTATTGCCAATGGGGATGATTGTTCTTCTCGAGGTAGCTGGCCAACGCGTCCGAACCGCTGGGATCGGCCAGCTTGTCGATCATCTTGAAGACCTGCTCGGTCTGGTGCCACTCGCGCGTTTTGGTTTCGGTCGAAACCGTGTCGAGAGCCAACACTAGGCCCGAGGTGCCAACACCGTCGCGAAGAGCTTCGAGATACGCCAATCGCTCTTCCGCGGTCTGACCGGTGAGCGCTTTGACCAAAGGCTCCCGAGCTGCAGCATCGCCAATCTTGCCCAATCCAGGGGCCGCCTGGTGAGCCACCGACTTGTCCGCGTCTTGGACGAGCGCGACGAGTTGTTGGGTGTACTTGGGGTCCGCGCTGCGACTCAGGACCGTGGCCACCAGCTGACGAACCGCTGCGCTGTCGTCCTTGTACATCGACGCAAGCTGGTCCAGGCTGATGAGCTCCACGATCTTGTCCGGGTCGAACGCGACGCCGCCACCGAGCTGCTGCACCTTGGAGAGGGCGCCAGCGCGGTACAGATTCATGATGTCGGCGAACGCACTGCTCTCCTTCAGCTCCACGAGAGCCCAGGCGATTTGCGGCTTGGACTCGGGACCAGCTTCTTTGAGGGCCTGGAGCAAATGGGGCTTGGCGCTTTCGGCGGCCGGTAACCCATACTCAGTGAGCGCCAGCGCTGCCTGAGAGCGGATTTTTTGTTCGGGGTCTTTGAGGGCGGCGATCGCGAGTTCCACACCCGCGTTGTCCCGTGCCCACGCCAAGCGCTTGAGCGCCTCTTCGCGCAGGTAAGGGTTGTCTGCTGCCGCGGCCCATTTGCGCCACTCGGTGATCTGCTCCTGCTCGGGCAGCACCAGGATGCGCTTCTTGACCTGAGCCGACTGCTCGGCTGTGAGCACCTCGGCGTCTTTCTCAGCGCCGAGCAACATGAAGCCCACACCGCCGCCAATCGCCGCCAGAAGTACAACCAGCGCTACGATCGGCTTGGCTTTGCCTTTACGAAATTCACCATCATCCGCGTACATCGCATCCTCCGAGTTGGACTGCGCATAGTCGGCAGTCCGGGGCGGCGCGAGTAATAAACTGACGCCGCCGAAAATGGGCGTGCCAGCGACGCGCCGTCCTTCGCGGCTGCGCAATCTTCTGCTGAACCCAGATTTTGAGCACCGTCGACCGACCAACCCGTCGGTCTTCGTCGGGCTTGTGAGGCTCACCCTGTGTCCCTCAGTGTAAGCAAATCCAGAGATGGCGTCCGTGCTCCCCCTTCCCGACCGACCGAGCTGGCAACCATTGGCAGTGTCCACAGCAGTTACCATTGTTGCCGGAGCTAGCAGCCTATGGTTACCAGGCGCGTGGTCGGCGAACTTGGTCGGGTTGCTATTCTTCGGGGCAACGTATTGGCTCGTCTTGCGGCGAGACGCACGGACCATCGCTAGGCACGGGCTCAGTTTGGGTGGGCTTTTCGAACCAGAACCCTTGTCCGTTCAACGCATCGGGCGTGAGACGGCCGCTGCATTCGGTTGGGCCTGCGGCGCCGCGCTCCTCTTCCTTCCAGCTTTCGCAATCGGTTATGCTTGGTGGTGGCAACCGAAGGGCGGTTACCATTTTACCCTTGGCGAGTCACCGCTCAGTGACCTGGTTACTCACGTGGTGGCCATAGCGCTACCCGAGGAGATGTTTTACCGCGGTTACCTGCAGACCGAGCTGGAACGGATTTGGCCACCAGTTACCACTGGTTGGCGGCGAGGTATCGGGCTCGCTCTAGTGGTAACCAGCCTCGTCTTCGCCATCGGTCACGTAGTTACCATTCCGCACCCCGCACGCCTGGCGGTGTTTTTCCCATCGCTCGCCTTCGGGTGGTTGAGAACGCGGACCGGAGGCATCGGTGCAAGCGTGTTGTTCCACGCGGCGTGCAACCTGTTCGCGCTCAATCTAGGGCGTGGATACGGCTTTTTTCAGTGAAGATCATCATGCTAGACCCCATCATACTCAGGCACTACGCGGAACTCGCCCTGCGGGAAGATCTCTACTCTGGCGACGTCACGACGGACAGCGTCGTCCCAGAACGGCAGCGATCGACCGCCGCCGCTCGCGCCAAGCAGGAGCTCGTCGTGTGTGGGGGGGCCCTATTCGCCGAGTGTTTCCTGGCCCTCGATTCGACGGCACTGGTTACCACGCTGGTGAGTGACGGAACACTGGTAACTCATGGGACGGTCTTGTGGACAGTTACTGGTAACAGCAGGGCTCTGCTCAAGGCCGAGCGGTCAGCGTTGAACTACGTGCAACGCCTCTGCGGTATCAGCACGCTGGCACGCCGCTTCGCCTCGGAGATCCCTAGTGGTTGCACTACCCGCATCGCCGATACCCGCAAGACGACGCCCGGGCTGAGGCCTCTGGAGCGGTACGCGGTCCGCGTCGGCGGCGCCAAAAACCACCGGGACAACCTCGGCAGTGCGGTGATGATCAAAGACAATCACATCGTGGCGGCCGGGGGCATCGAGACCGCGGTACGGCTTGCCCGCGATGCGGCGCCTCACACCGCCAAGATCGTCGTCGAGGTGGAATCTCTGTCGATGCTCGACGAAGCCCTCGCGGTCGGTACCGACGTCGTCATGCTCGACAACTTCGATCCAGCGGACGTCGAGGTTGCGGTTGCACGGTGCAGAGGTCGAGCGCTGGTCGAGGTCTCGGGCGGGGTCACGTTGCAGCGCGTTCGTGCCCTGGCGATGGCCGGCGTCGACATCATCAGCGTGGGTGCACTCACCCACTCCGCAGGTTCGTCCGATATTTCGCTCGACTTCAGCGCCGCGTGACGCAGCAGGCCAACCTCGACCGCGCATCCCACGCATAGTGCGCGCGACCCGGCATGGGGCGTCGCTGGCCCGGCGCGCAACGAGTGCATCGTGCGCCGCCCGGCGGGGTCAGCGGGGATGCGCAGCGCTCAATCCCGCCGATTATGCAATCGGGCGCTGGCACAGCGGTCACGGACGAGGTTCGGCTCGAGTGCTTGGCGTTGCGCATCCGACTGCACAATGCAAGGACTGGTGTCGTTGAATGTGGTCCCACGGCCAACAAAGGCGAACGGCGCGCTAGCTCCGTGAGCGGATGTGTTCACATAGCCCACGCTAGAACAACCGCCCAGAGGCGGACGACGGGCCAGCCGTGTGCGGGGCTCAGGTGTCCACCAGGCCCAGCCACTTCGACAGCCGACTGGAAACCCGTTATTCAGCGCAGGCATTGAACGATTCCTCCGAACACCGCACGTGGCGTAAGCGGATCCAGAGCCTTTTCGCAGTGCCAGCCGATCCGTTCATCGTCGAACGGGTGGCGATCGCTCGCGGGGTCGAAGCGGTCTACGTGGTGGCGCTGCTGGCTCTGGTGGCGCTGCTCCCACTGCGCAACGACGTCACCTGGATCGATTGGAGCCTGTACGCGAGCACCTTTGCGCTGCTCGGAGTGATGCGGCTGCTACGTCCCGCGTTCCCCGCCGCAGCCGGGTTCGTTGGCGGGTTTGGCTTCATCATCATCGTCACCGCGGCGTCCTGGCTACGCCAGGGCCTCGCTAGCGGCGTCACGTCGGCCGCTTACGCGCTCGCGGTCGTGGTCGGCGGTTTGCTCTGGGGACCACGCAAGACCGTGGTCCTGGCATTGGTTGCTTCGGCTGGGACGGCTTTGCTCGCGTGGCGGGCTCCCACGCGGGCGCCCGCACCACTGCGTTCTTGGGCGGAACTGACGGCCATCTTGATAACGATGGCGCTCTTCGTCGAGCTGTTGTTGTCGGCGTTAGCCAAACGCATCAACGAGGCCCGCTCCAGTCGGAAGCAATTCCAACAGCTGTTCGACGGCTCTCCGGACGCCCTCATCGTCGTGGACAAGTTGGCCCGCGTCCAGCTCACCAACCGCGCCGCACGTCAGCTGTTGGGCGCGCCCATCGCGTCGGGTACCGCTTTGGGCGACCTCTCGATCTTCGATGGGGACAACGCTGCGCTCCTCCCCATCGTGATGGGAGTCGACGTGGACACCGGGATTCAGCGCCTGCCCGTCGGGCTCGAGTCGATGGACGTCGAGTTGAGCCTAGTGCCCGATCGCTACCACGAGCTGACCGTCTCCGCCTTGAACGGCGTGCCTCGTGAACTCGAGATGTTGCTGCTCACCATCCGCGACGTCACCGAACGCGTGGGTGCGGCGAGAGCGCGACGCGACTTCGAAGCTCAACTCGCCAAGTCGAAGTCGCTCGAAGCGCTCGGCCGTTTGGCGGGCGGGGTTGCCCATGACTTCAACAACCTGCTGACGGTCATCATTGGTACTACCGACTTGTTGATGCAGGGCCCGTCACTCGAAGTCCAGGCACGCAACGATTTGGCAGGGATCAAGTCATCCGCTGCCAAGGCCGCGGAGCTGACGAGCCAGTTGTTAGCGTTTGGTCGCAAACAAATCCTGGACGCCGTGGTGTTCAATCCGAACGACGGACTGAGCCAACTTCAGCCGCTCCTCGACCGTCTGGTTCCGTCGAACATCGTCATGACCATCCACCTCGACCCTGCGCTTGGCTCAATCCGGACGGATCCCGCGAGACTCGACCAGGTCCTCATCAACTTGGTTACGAACGCGTGTGATTCGATGCCCAATGGCGGAACCCTGACCATCGCGACTTCGAACCTGGAACTGGACCAGGCCAGCACGTCTGCACTGGCTGCAGGCGAACGGGACACGATCGCGCCAGGCCGCTACGTCAGCGTCTCGGTGGTGGACACTGGAACGGGGATGAGTGAAGAAACGTTGGCGCGCATCTTCGAGCCATTTTTCACGACGAAAACGCTCGGCAAAGGCACCGGCCTCGGGCTCGCAACGGTGTTTGGAATCGTACGCCAAAGTGGCGGCCACATACGGGTGTCCAGTGACGTGAACAAGGGGACGCGCTTCGAACTCCTGTTCCCGGACGCAGATCCCCCGAGGCCGCCGGCGTCGAGCAAGCGTGGGCAACGCGGCGCGGAACTCAACGTCATGTTGGTCGAGACGAACGCCGCCATGCGTTCCGCCGTAGCCCAAATGCTCGAAGCGTCTCACCATGCCGTCACGTTGGCGACCAACGGTGAACAGGCGCTCGGTCTGGCTCACGAGTCATCGCGTCGGTTCGATGTCTTGATTTGTGACATGACCATGCCCGACGTGAGCGGCACGCAGCTCGCGGCAGCGATGTCACGTTGGCATCCCGGCCTTCGCGTTTTGCTCATGACCGGCGGAACCGACCGTGCTTCGGTCATTCCCGAACCACTTGCGCCGACGATCGCACGCAGAGTGCGTCGCCTGAACAAGCCGTTCACGAAAAGCACACTCGACGAACAATTGACCCAGTTGTTCGAAGTCACGGCTCGGCACGAGGGTTAGCCCGTTGTCCCTCGGCTCTCTACCGCGGTCACGACGTCTCGGCTCGATCACCACGGAAAGATCCGCAGGGGGCGGGTGTTCCTTGTCGTCCGCACTGGTTCGTGAGACCGTAGCCCTTTACGAAAAGCAGCGGCCGAGGAGGCCGGCATATCTGCCATGAACGCCGACGAGTCGCGCAAACTCCACCGTTACACCTTGGCCGCGATCGCCGCAGGCATCACTTGCTTGTTCCTGTGGATGATCCGGGAGTTCATCACGGTCCTCTTGTTGGCGGCTCTGCTGAGCGCGCTGTTCAATGGGCTCTACACCAACCTGAAGACGCGACTGGGGGGTCGCCGCGCGCTGGCTTCCGCGATTACGGTGGCGATCGTCTCACTGCTCGTGGTCGTGCCAGTGGCCGGATTCTTCGCCCTATTGACGACCGAAGCCCTCGCCCTGATCGACGCGGCTCAGCCGTGGCTCCAGACGCAACTCGACAATAGGTCGGAGCTGAGTCGGCGCCTGCTCGATACGGAAATCGGCCAAATGCTCGCGCCGTATCAAGACCAGGTGCTCGAGCATCTCACTAGCGCGGCCGGAAGCGCAGGTTCGTTGATCGCCAGCGGCATCAGCTCGCTAGCCCAGAGCACGCTATCGTTCGTCGTCATGTTGTTCGTGATGTTGTACGCGCAGTTCTTCTTCCTGAAGGACGGCAAAGCAATGCTCTACAAGATCTTGTACTACCTGCCGTTGCCTCCAGAGGACGAGAACCGCATGCTCGAAAAGTTCGTGTCGGTTGCGCGCGCCACGATCAAGGGCACGCTCGTGATCGGAGCGCTGCAAGGGGCCCTGGGTGGAGCAGGTTTGGCCGCTGTCGGAGTCGAAGGTGCCTTGGTGTGGGGCACCATCATCGCCGTGCTCTCCGTCATTCCTGGGCTTGGGCCGACCCTGGTTTGGGTCCCGGTGGTGGTCTATCTCGCGCTCGTGCAGCGTTATACGGCGGCGACGCTGTTGTTCAGTTGGTGCGCAGGCGTCGTCGGCACCGTTGATAATCTGCTCCGACCACGCTTGGTCGGACGCGATACCGAGATGTCCGATCTGATGGTGTTGTTGTCCACGCTCGGCGGCATCGTGTTGTTCGGCGCCCTGGGCATCGTGGTCGGGCCGTTGGTGGGTGCGTTGTTCATCACGGTATGGGACTTGTACGGCGCCGCGTTCAAAGACGTGCTGCCCAAACCCGATATCGTTCCCTCGATCTTACCAGGACCGCCGCCTGAGGGAGTCGAACCTTGGCATCCTTCGTGGAGCGCCAGCGACCTTCCAGGGCAAACACCGTTCCCGCGTTCGACGCGCGACAGTGAGGTCGGACCGCCGATTGCAGCTCACGCGGTACCCAGGATACCGAACAGGGAAGCTCCGCGCACCGAAACACCAACGCCTCGGCCGACGACCGATGCGCTCGAACCAGAGCCGACGAGTGAGAAGACGCTTCGTTGAAGGGCCTGGCTCGAGCTCGGTCGTGATGTATTGGTGGGAGGGAGCCGATGGACGCCGTGCAAGCGCTGGGCCCAACCACCAGCTTCAGGAAGACGGCCAAGGGAAGAACTCCTTGGCGTTGAAGTAGGAGACGCGCTGGACGATGTCGCCGATTAGGCCGAAATCCGAAGGCAGCAGACCGCTTTCCATCTCTGCGCCCAACATCTGGCAAAGTAACCTGCGAAAGTACTCGTGGCGGGAATACGACACGAACGAACGCGAGTCGGTGAGCATACCCACGAATCGCGAGAGCAGCCCCATGTTGGAGAGCGCGTTCAGCTGACGCGCCATGCCGTCGAGTTGGTCGAGAAACCACCACGCGCTCCCGAGCTGGATCTTGCCGGGCGTCACCCCGTCCTGAAAGTTGCCGATCAGGGTGGCAAACGCTTCGTTGTCGCGAGGATTCAGGTTGTAGAGGATGGTCTTGGCAAGCGCGCCGTGGCTATCGAGGCGGTCCAGAAACCGTGAGACACGTTTGACGTGATCCCCTTCGCCGATCGAATCGAAGCCGGTGTTGGGGCCGAGGCTCGCGCGCTGACGAGAGTTGTTGTCACGCATCGCACCGATGTGAAATTGTTGCACCCAGCCGCGACGTTGGTCCCAAGCAGCCATCTCCAGGAGCAAGGCCGCTCGGAACCCATCTGCTGCCGCTGGGTCTACCGACCCGCCTGCCCTCGCTCGCGCGAACGTCGCCTTCACGTCGGCGCTGCAGGCTGCATCTCCAACCATGAATTCGAGGCCGTGATCCGACACCCGGCAGCCAGCGGCGTGAAAGGCCGTGTGCCGCGCCTCGAGCGCGGCCAGCAAATCATCGTAGCTGGAGATCGACAGGTTCGACGCTCGTTCGAGCGCGGCGAGCCAACTTTGATAACTTGTCGCATCTTCCACGCCCAACGCACGGTCGGGCCGCCAGCTAGGAAACATCCTCGTACTTGGACTCTTGGCGGCGTGGATCGCATGCCATTCGAGAGAGTCCGCGGGGTCGTCGGTCGTGCACACGACCTCCACCTGGTATTGTTGCATCAGGCCACATGCCGAGAATTCGGCCTTCTCGAGCAAGGCGTTGCACTCGGCGTAAATACCAGCTGCCGTGCGCTCGCTCAGCAAACGGTCGCGAATGCCGAACGGAAACGCGAGCTCGAGGTGCGTCCAGTGGTAGAGCGGATTGCGAAGAGTAAACGGCACCGTCTTGGCCCACGCCATGAACTTTGCCTCGTCGGAGGCCGGCCCCGTGCAAAACTCTTCCGCCACGCCGTTCGCTCGCAAGGCTCGCCACTTGTAGTGGTCACCACCCAGCCAGAGCTCGGTCATCGAGCGGAAGCGATGGTCGCGAGCGACTTCGTCGGGAGGCAGATGACAGTGATAGTCGACGATGGGGAGCCCTGCTGCGTATTGGTGATACAACACTCGCGCTGACTCGTTCGTCAGCAGGAAATCGTCGTGAATGAACGGCCTCACTGGTTGACTCCGCTGGCGAGAAATCCGCCGTCGACGACGAGCACCTCGCCGTTGACGAAGCTCGCGGCGTCGGACGCGAGAAATACGCAGGCGCCGACGAGCTCGTCGGCTTGCCCAAAACGTCCCATCGGCGATCGCTCCCGGAGCTCTCGACCGCGCGGCGTGCCGTCGAGCAACTGTTGATTGAGCGCCGTCGGGAACACTCCGGGCGCGATCGCGTTCACTACGACCCCCCGGCTCCCCCACTCGACGGCTAGTGACTTGGTCAGGGCGGCGACGCCTGCTTTGCTGACCCCATAAGCCGCGACTTCGTGAAACGCCACGAAGGAGGACAATGACGCGATGTTGATGATTCGGCCGTAACCGCGCTCGAGCATGCCGCGTCCGAAGATCTGACAAGCGCGCAGGGTACCGGTGAGGTTGCAGTCCAGGATGCTCGACCACTCTTGCTCCGAAACTTCGAGCGTCGGGGTCCGCTTCGTCATCCCGGCGCAGTTGACGAGGATGTGGACGTCACCCAACGTCTGACAGTGATTCTGCAGGTCCACCAAGCTTGCTCGATCGGTCACGTCGGAACGACGTCGGAGCGTGCGCCTACCGAGCTCTTCGATGTCGCGAGCCGTCGACTCCACCTCGGCTTCGCGCCGGGACGTTGCGACGACATCCGCCCCGGCGCGGGCCAAACCCAGGGCGAGCGACTTGCCGATGCCCGACGTACCCCCAATTACCACCGCTAACTTGCCGTTCAAATCGAGACCCGAATACGCCACGGCCTGCGTCTACACCAAGAGCACACGGTGCTGTGGGACAAACTGCGGCTCGCACGTGCGCGGCCAAGTGACGCCCGTCAGTCCTGACGTGGCCCGCCGTTGTAGCCGCGACTGCGGTATTTGGGGTCGACGCCTTTGTTCTTCTCGGCGTTGGTCTTCATGTCGTTGACCAAATAAGCCACCCACGACCCCTTGTGTTTGGTCGCCAAGCCATCGAGCTCTACCTTGCGCTTCTCGTACGCCTTTTCGTCCCACAGGCACTGCAGTGCGAGCGAGATCAACATCTGCTGGTTGGGACCGAGCTCGAAACCACGGACGTAGTGAGGCCAGGCTTCATCGGGACGGTGCAGACGGCACAGAGTGTCGCCGTAATAGATGTTTGCCATCGGCCACTCGGGCGCCAACTCGAGCGCCCTGCCGTTCTCCACCAACCTACCCTCGAGATCGTTGCGCGCGCCAAGCATCACACCATAGTTGAGGTGTGCCTTTGCGCTGTTGGGGACAGCCTTGGCCGTCTGCTGCCAGAACACGAGATCATTGCGGTAGTCGAGCGCATGCGCGCGGGCTCGCCCGCCTTGAAACGAAAAATACGCAAGGACGAACGCCAAACCATAGGTCTGCATTCGCCGGCGTGCCGCCCAATGCCACAGCGCCCACAACCCACACCCAACGAGCATGGACGATGCCAGGAGCGGTACGTACCAAAACCGCTCGGCGCGGACCGTGGGTAACACCACCGGGATGTTCGATTGCGGGAAAAAAGTGAACGGCACCCAGATCAGGCACAAGCTGAGCAACGGTAGCAGCCGAGTCACGTGGTCTTGCCAATCGGCCTTGCCAACCAGCTCCGAGAATCGCGCCGTGAAGCGTCGTTGGTACTCGAGCCACAGGCCCCGCCCCCACAATACGACCGCCGCGACCGGGGGCCCGATCATGCACAGGGCGCCCATCACCGATTCGAAGAAGATCGGTTTGGGGGGCACGGGCTCTTGAGGAAAGGAATAGTCTCCGCTCAGTTGCCAGGGGAAGACCAATTGGATGAGACCGCGAAAGTACACCCGGAGCGCGCCAGCCACTCGCAGGACCGGATCGGCCTGACCGAGCGGATTGTTGAACGGGTCGGCCACGAACTTCAGCTGCTGGAACCAGCGCAAGAACTCGTGCATGGCCCGCTTCAAGTAGGGCTCGGTAATCGGCAGCGCTGTCTTGTAGTCTTCCGGGATGTTGATCTGAAAAAAGTGGCGCCGGAAATACGTGTAGCCTATCAGTGCGAGCGCGCTGCCCGCGCCCACCAACAAGAAGCGCAGCCCACGTTGCGGCCGCTGCGGGTGAAACACGGGAGCGGAGAATAGCGCCGCCAGAGCGACCATCGGAATGACCGTCAAGGTCGCCTCTTTGCACATGAACCCAAGCCAAACGAACAAGCACGTCAGTGGTAGCTGCCAACGCACCCCGAGGCGACACGCGTTCAAGCCGAGCAGGATGAAGGTCCCGCTCATGACGTCGGCGAGCCCGACCACGGCACATACAGCTTCGGTCACGACGGCCCCGAGAGTGAACGCCAAACCCGAATACCACGCAGCGCGACGGCTCTTCATCCAATGGAAGACGAAGGTGGCAACCAACGCACCATTGACCCCGTGCAACAACACGTTGACGAAGTGCGGCGGCCACGCGTGTTTCTTGAGCAGGAACAGCAGCCGCCACACGACGTTGGGGAGCGGACGGTAACTACCGACCGTACGCGACGCGGGGTGCCCCCAGAAGTCGCGTTCCACGGCCTGCCACAACTCGAGAGAACCGCCGTTGACGTAGGGGTTGGCGAGCAGTGCTTCCTGCTCGTCGAAGATGTAGTTCGTCCACAGGCTTCGGGTAAACACCACGACGCTGAGCAGCACCAAAGGCAATACCGCGACTTGGAAGGTCACTGGCCGTTCGCAAAAATACTCGCGAACCCAAGGTAACGATCGCTGGTAGTAGCCGCGCACGGCGCGAGGCGAAGCCGCGATGCGCCTGCGCAAAACCGTGAGCCACCCCTTCAGTCGCGAGACCTGGCTGGCGCTGCGCTGACGCTTGGGAGCGGTGGTGTCAACGGGTACTGAGGGAAGGTCCGGATCGGTCATTCGCGGCGGTCGAGAGCGCGCACGTTCGCGTAGCTGAGCCGAGATTGCAAGGCGCGGCACCCACGGCGGTTGCACCCCTGCGCCAGATATGAGACGAAGCGGCGCCCATGTCGGCCGAACCGCAGTTTGATGGCTACGAAATCCTGAAAAAGGTGCGGTCCGAGCCCGTCACGGACTGGTACGTCGCCAAGCAGCGTTCGGTGGGTCGTACGGTGGTCATCAAGGCGCTGGTACCGCACGTCGCGCCCGACTCGCCGTTCGCGGCGCCCCTGCCCCGCGAGGCCCAGCTGTTGGCCAGCCTGCGCCATCGCAACATCGTGCAGCTGTTCGACTTCGTCGACCGGCCCAAAGCGGCCTGGCTGGTGCTCGAACACGTCGACGGAGTGCCCCTCGACCGGTGGCTGCAAGAGAAGCGGCGACTGCCCGTGCCCGTGGCTTTGGCGATCGCGATCGAGCTGTTGGATGCACTCGAGGTCGTTCACTCTCAGGGCGTCGTCCATGGGGACCTCCAGCCGCAGAACATCCTCATCGCCCGTTCTGGGGGCGTCAAGCTCGACAACTTCTTCGCGGCCGCGGAACGCAGCGCGCCAAAGGCGGTTCAGCTCGTGGAGGGACGTCAGGGGTTCAGTCCTCCTGCGTACATGTCACCCGAACAGGTGCTCGGCGAGAACGTCGATCCCCGGAGCGACCTCTTCACCTTGGGTACGGTACTGTTCGAGATGATCGCCGGTCGACGGCCGTTCGACGCCGAAGACTCGCGCACGACCGCCCAACGCATCCGGCGGGAAGCCCCACCGGTGCTGACTCGCTTCGTCGCCGACGTCAAGCCATCGGTGGAACGCCTGATAACCCGCGCCTTGTCCAAGTTTCCCGGAGACCGCTTCGCGAACGCCGCCGAGATGAGGCAAGTGGCCGACCAATGCGCTCGCGAGTACGGGACGTCGTCCAACGCGTCGCTGATCGCTGGCGAGTTCCGCGGAGAGAGCGCGCCCAAAGCCACCGCCGCCAAATCGGTGCGTCAGTCGCCCGTTGGCAATTTGCCGATGTTGCGCGACCTCGGCGTTTTGGTGGCCTGCGCGGGCGTTTACTTCGCAGGGACTACCCTGCTGAGCAGAGTTCGCGCAGACGAGCGTGCGCGCGACGAAGGCGAGAAGCACGGCCCGTTGCCGCTCTTGCCGGACAATCCCGGCTATCTACGGGCGGTCGTCTCACCGTGGGCACACGTGTTCGTCGACGGAGAGCAGGTGGCGACCACGCCGTTTGCACAGTCGATCGCGCTGTCTGCCGGCGTTCACCACGTACGCTTCGAACACCCGGCGGCGAAGCTGGAGGAGCGGCGCATCGAATTGGCGCCAGGACAAGTCCTACTACTCGACGTGGAGATGCAACTCGAGCAGAAGCTGGCGCCCGACCCCGCTTTGGACCTACTGAGCCCTCCGCACGACGCCGGATTGGGGCCCTGAGCCGTGGCTCAACTGAACAGCGCGACGACAGCCTTGACGGAATCGGACGCGATCACCGGGATGACGACCCCGCGGTTGATGCCGCAGGCAAACGCTTGGCGCGCGCGGCCGCCGAACGCGTCCGCATCTTCGATGACTTGTGGCAATCCCTCGCGAAACGCACGCCCGATCGCTCCCTCCCCTGCCTTCACCGTCGCCGCGCCCGGTTCCAAAGCCATCACGGGCGGCAATTCGCGGTATTCCGCGGCGCGCAGAGAGAGCTGTTTTGCCCTTTCATCGGGCACCCACACCTCGATGCCACGGGCGATTGGGGTGCTCTTCGTGCCAAGCATCACTGCCACTGCAGCAGTCTCCCCGTAACAAGGCCAAGACAGACCAGTCGTCAGATCGTAAGTGAGCGCCGCCGCCGCGCGGATGAACGAGTCACTGTGAGAAACGTTGGGCAGCAGCTCGGGCAGCTGGCTCAACCAGGCGCGGCCCGGCAGACCGGTGCCACGCTCGAAGCGCACCGCCGCGCTCAAGCGACGAAAGCCGTCGAAGTCACCGTAATAGCCCGAATGCAGCTTCAGCGAGTCTCCCGTCGCCCCTTCGGGACTCCACACCTCGAGTGCGCCGGGCGACAGGGCCGCTTCGCCACACAACAGCACGACCACCGCGACGGTGCGTCCGCCGTGAAGAATTGGCAGGCCAAGACCTGCGCCCAGGCGCGCGCGCTCGGCAGCCTCCACGCGTTGGAACCCCGAGCCGCCGCGAAAATGATTGAGGACGGTCGCTTGCCCCGTGGCCCAAATCCTTCCTGGCAGGCCTTCTCCGCGGACGTAGTGGCGATCTTGGCTGATGGCCCGAAACTCGTGGTGCGGCCCGTAGCTGCCGGCTTTGAGCTCGAGGTGCGTGTCGGTGGGGTCTGGAACCCAAATCTCGGCCACCTGCAGAAAGGGAACGGTCATCTCGAACGCAGCATGCGCCGCATTTCGTTTCGTCACCATCACCTGTTTGTTTCACTGCGCGATGGGTGCGCCTTGACACTGGGGTAGCCCACCCTAAAGCCCGCTCGGTGAAGCAGCCGCGCCCCATTTCGACCCCCCAAGGCCGCCACTCATCGGGCGAGTTCGATGCTCTTCGGGGCACCGGCGAACAATTCGGCGACCAGACGCTGGCGGCGGCTGGTCCCGCGAGTCGTCGACGACTCGCACGCGGGGTCGTGATTTTGGACGCTGCATGAGAACCATCGTTTGGTTTCGTGGGAAGGATCTGCGTCTCACCGATCACGAGCCGTTGGCTTTTGCGCTTGGTCGCGGCGAGGTGATTCCTCTGTTCGTGCTCGATCCCTTCTTCTTCAGCGAGGAGGCCGCGCGAGAGTTGCCACATCGCCTGCAGTTCCTGCTCGACTCTCTGAGCGCCCTCGAAGCCAACATCCGGGCCAAGGGCAGCCTTTTGGTTCTTGCACGCGGTCCGAGCGTGGACGTGGTGCCAGCGCTCGCCCAATTGTGGAAGGCCGACATGGTCGTCGCTCACCGCTGGGTCGAACCGTTCGGCCGGGTCCGCGACGAGCGGGTCGCGCGACGTCTCGGGGGACGCCTTCGGCTGTTCGAAGGTGAGACGCTCGCCGCACCCGGATCGGTGCTCACCGGGGACGGCCACGCGTTCTCGGTGTACACCCCGTTCGCGCGGGCGTTTCGACGAGAGGTGACCGTATCGCAGCCGATCGTTGCCCCCAAAACGCTCCCGACCCTTCCCGAACTCGAACCAATCCCCGAAGCTTTCCAGGCTGCAAGCGGAGTGCCAGAACTGGACACGTTCGGCTTGGTACGCAACGAAAAAGTCCAGATGGGGGGGGAGCGAGCTGGCCTCGAGCGTCTGCGGCGCTTCTGCTCCGATGGCCTGGAGCACTACGACGCAACGCGCGACCGACTCGACCTGGACGGCACGAGTCGCCTGTCGGCAGACTTGAAGTTTGGCACCGTCTCGATCAGGAGTTGCTGGCAACGCGTACAGTCGTCTGTGGAGAAGAAACCTTCGGCTGGCGGGGACAAATACCTGAACGAGCTGCTCTGGCGCGAGTTCACTCACCACACGTTGTGGGCTCGCCCAACTCTCTTGCAGCGCCCATTCCGCCGCGAGTTCAGCCGCTTCCCCTGGAAACCCGGCACAGGAAGCGAGTGGCAGGCGTGGCGCGACGGAAACACCGGCTACC
>CBINDO010000010.1:0-66631 GCA_966249405.1 uncultured bacterium
ACACCAAGCCCGTCGCCGACGCGCTGAAAGAGCAACGCTTGCCCGACGCGGAGAAGGCGCTGCGCGAGCTCGCCGAAAAGCTCCGCAAGAAACCGAATGGGCTCAGCCGTCAAGAGCTCGAAAAGCTCCGCGCCGCGCTGGACGCGGCCAGCCGTGGCAACAAGGAGCGGTTGTCTCGCATCGATGCCCAACGGCAAGCCGCATCAACCGCGCGCGAGCGTTTGCTCAAGAAGAAGCAAGACCCCGCGACCCCCGAAGAAGCGAAAGCCAACGAACAGGCACTGCGCGACAACGAACGCGAGCTCAAGCGTTTGGACCGTCAGAAGAAGAAGGCCGAAAGCGCCGCGGCGCAGATGTCACAACTCGACCGGGAGCTCGCCAAAGCCGCCGAAGATCTGATGAAGGAGCTCGGGCAAGAGTCGGCTGCAAAGAGCCTCGAGTCGAGCGCCAAGAGCATGAACGAGACGGCCCGCAAGCAGTTGAGCGACAAGGAGAAACAGGCGCTCAAAAAGCAGCTGGAGGACCTCAAGGAGATGGTTCGCCAGGCCAAAGCAGGCAGTAAAGAGCACCAGAAGCAGCTCGAGAAGTTTCGCAAGCGAGCCTCGGGTCAGGCCCCGGACGATTCCAGTCAGCCCGGCGGCGAAGGCAAGGGCGGCGGGACGCCGCAGGTCAAACTCGGCCCGGGTCAAGGCGGCGACATCCCGCTCCAGGTGCCCGGTGGCGGACAACAAGGGGGCAGCGGTCAGGGTACCGGGCCCGGCGCTGGCTCGACCCCGGGAGGCAACCTCCAAGGCGAAGCGACGAAACCCGTCGGCAAAGGCGTCGACGTCGCCGCCGCTGGCGTGGACTCCGGTCAAGGCGAAGTCTCGAGTGAGGTCGTCTACGGCGCGGCGAGTCGAGGATTTGCCGGCGCCGATTACCGGAACATCTACACCGAATACAAGACCGTCGCCGAAGAGGCGCTGGCCGACGACGAGATCCCGCCGGGTTACAAGTTCTACGTCCGTCGCTACTTCCAACTGATCCGCCCGCGCGAATGAAGCACTAGCATCAGGTACTGTCCCATGAGCGATTCCAGCAAAGACGTCGAACACTTTCAGAAGAAGATCGGTGAACTGCGCGAGCAGATTGGACGCGTGATCGTCGGTCACCGCGAGGTCATCGATGGCGTGCTCACGTGTGTGCTCGCCGGCTCGCACGCCCTGCTGGAAGGCGTGCCCGGCCTTGGCAAGACGAGCTTGGTACGCACGATCGCCTCTGCGCTCAACCTCGAGTTCACGCGCATCCAGTTCACCCCGGACTTGATGCCAGCGGACATCATCGGCACCACGGTGATCGATGAATCCGCCGACGGCAAGCGCGCGTTCGAGTTCCGTAAAGGGCCGTTGTTCGCCAACATCGTGCTCGCCGACGAGATCAACCGCGCGACCCCCAAAACTCAGAGCGCGCTTCTCGAGGCGATGCAGGAGCGTCGTGTAACCGTTGGGCGGACAACGCACGAAATCGCGCCGCCCTATTTCGTGCTGGCGACTCAAAACCCGCTCGAGATGGAAGGCACGTACCCCCTACCCGAGGCTCAGCTCGACCGCTTCTTCTTCAAGCTCCACATGCCGTTCCCGACGCGCGCCGAGCTCTTGACGATCGTCGACCGCACGACGACCGACAATACGGCGCGTGCCGAGCCGGTGCTCGACGGGGCCGAGCTCCTGAAGTTACAGCACCTCGTGCGCAACGTGCCGGTCGCGCCGCACGTGAAGGACTACGGCGTGCGGCTGTTGCTCGCGACGCACCCCGATCAACCGAAGGTGATTCCCGAGGTCGCCAAATACGTCAGCACCGGCGGCTCACCGCGCGGCGCTCAGGCGTTGCTGCTCGCCGCGAAGATCTTCGCGCTGCTCGGCGGACGTTTTGCGGCTAGTATCGACGACGTCCGTGCGGCGGCGCTGCCCGCGCTCAGGCACCGCATCCTGCTCAACTTCGAAGGTGAAGCCGAGGGCGTCGAGACGGATACGTTGATTCAACAGATCATCAAAGCGCTGCCCGAAACCGCGGACTGAAACATGGGTCTAGCAAACGCGTGGTTCGGCTGGGGTAAACCCAAAGCGACCGTCACCAAGGCGGACAAACGTCCGCTCTTCGACGACGAGTTCCAACGCAAGTTGGAGACGCTCGCGCTCGTGAGCCGGCGCGTGTTCGCAGGTCGCACGCGTGCCCAGCAGCGCACCAAGAAAAAGGGCTCGGGCGTCGAGTTCGCCGACCACCGCGACTACACCGCAGGAGACGACTTCCGGTTCATCGACTGGGGCGTCTACCAACGGTTCGGGCGCCTACTGGTGAGGCTCTTCGAAGAAGAAGAGGACCTGAGCATCTACTTCTTGGTGGATTGTTCCCGCTCGATGGCGTTCGGCAACGGTGAGAAGTTCGATCAGGCGCGGCGCTTGTGCGCGGCGTTGGCTTACGTGGGTCTCGCCAACCTCGACCGCATCACCATCGTCGGTATCGGCACCGAGATCGAAGCGCGGCTGCCGCCCACGCGTGGCAAGGGCCAGATTTTCAAAGTACTTCGGTTTTTGGAGAACCTGGAGCCCAAGAGCAATACCGACTTGGAGCACGCGATCGGCGCCTTCGTGGCCCGCCATCCGCGCCGTGGCTTGGCGGTACTCCTGAGCGACCTGTTCGATCCCCAAGGTTTCGAACGCGGCCTCAACCTGCTCCGCTACAGCAAATTCGAGCCATTCGTCCTGCACGTGCAAGACCCGGCCGACCGCGCGCCTTTGGTCGCCGGGGACGTGAGGTTGCGCGACGTGGAGACGGAAGCGTATCGCGACGTCACCATCACGGAAGGTCTGCTCGAAAAACTGCGCGCGGCATTTCGAGACTACGACGCACAGATCCTCGGCTACTGTCAGAGCCATCACGTCCCCTACTTCAGCGCCGACACGTTGACGCCCTTCGACGAACTCATCTTGAAGGTGTTTCGCCAAGGAGGGTTTTTGCGCTGATGTGGTTCGCTGGCTGGCCCCTCTCGACGTTGCTCGCCGTCGGCGGCGTAGTCGCTGCACTTACGATCGCGCTTTACTTCCTCAAGCTGCGACGACGACCGATCATCGTTCCGTTCTTGCCGATGTGGGAGCGGTTGTTGCGCGACCAAGAGGCGTCACGGCTGTTTGCGCAGTTGCGACGCTGGCTGTCGCTGCTGTTGCATCTCGTCATGGTTGGCCTGCTCGTGTTCGCCCTCGGCGACCCGCGGCTCTCCGATCGCTGGCTCAGCGGTAGGCACGTGGTCGTGTTGGTCGACGGGAGCGCGTCGATGCAGGCGCGTTACGGTGACTCTACTCGACTCGAAGCGGCGCGAACGGAGCTGCGCAAGCTCGTCGAAGGTTTGGCAGGCGCCGACCGCATGTTGATCGCTCAAATCGGTGAGACGACCCTGCCGTTGTCGACCCTCACCGACAATCGCGCCGAGCTCAACGGCGCGGTCGAACGCGTCGCCAGCGCGGACACCTCCGCGAACTTGGAGTCCGGGTTGCAGTTTGCGCTCGACGCCCTTGCAGGACGCAACAGCCCGGAGATCGTGGTGGTCAGCGACGGCGCGTTTCGCGACGATCTCACGGAGCTTGGTCAGCGCTTGCCGCTCGGCGATGTTTCACTGCGTTACGTCCCCGTAGGAGCGGCGGCCCCCAACGTCGCGGTGACGGGCTTTGCGGTGCGGCGCTACCCGCTGGACAAGTCGCGGTACGAAGTGTTGCTCTCGCTGACGAATCAGAGCGAGGACCCACGCGCCGTGCAGGTGACGTTGCTCGGCGACGGTCAAGCCATCGACGTGAGCGAGTTCCACTTGCAGCCGCGCGAGGTCGTGCCGCGGTTCTACGAGAACCTGGGCGGCGGCAACGAAACCCTCGAAGCCATCGTCACGACCCCCGACGCGAGCGACATCCTCCCCATAGACGACCACGCCTACGCGTTTTTGCCAGAGCGGAGGCGCAGCAAGGTGCTGGTCATCACTTCCGGCAACACGTACCTCGAGGCGGCACTGCTGCTCGACGAGTACCTCGACGTCACGACGATAACTCCGACCGATCCGATCCCGGAGTCATCCTTCGACGTCACGATCCAAGACGGAACGGCGATCGTCACCCCGCCGACCGCGGGCGCGACGATCTATCTCGCGCCCCCTGCCGAAGGCGGCCCTGTTCCGCACGGCAAGCCGCTTTCGGACTTCGGCTTCGACACCTGGGACAAGAAGAGTGATCTGCTCGCGTTCATCGCGCCCGAGAACATCCAGGTGCTCGAAGGTGTCTCCTTGAAGCCGCAGCCGGGGGACAAGATCGTTGGCGCGAGTGCGCAAGGGCCGTTTCTCCTGACCGGCAAACGTGAAGGCCGTGTTTTCGTGGCGCTCGGCTTCGACCCGCGCAAGAGCGACATGGTGCTCCGCATCGCTTGGCCGCTGTTCATCCTCAACAGCATCCAATTCGCGACGGACCGCGATGGTGACGACTATTCGGCTTACCGCACGGGCCAGGTCTGGCACCTGCCCCTGCCGAGCACGCTCTCGAACGTCACCCTGACGGGCCCTGGTGGATTGCGCCGGCAGCTCGTAGCGCGCAACGGGTTCGTGTCGTTCTTCGGGGACGACGTGGGTTTCTACGAATTGCGCGCACCGACCGACGAGCTCGTCTCGAAGTTCGCGGCCAACTTCGCCGATCCGCAAGAAAGCAACCTGCTGGTGCAGTCCGAGCTGACGTTGGGGCAAGCCAAGGCAACACCGCCGACGGCGTACGCCGCGGGCATCAAGCGGGAGCTCTGGGGTTCACTGCTGCTCGTGGTCCTGCTCGTCACGCTCGTCGAGTGGTTCACCTTTCACCGGCGGGTTACGGTATGAGCCGTCAGGTTCGCACGTGGCTCGTGTTCGCGGCGCTCGTGGTGGTGTGTGGCCTCGGCGCGCTCGCGACGTTGACGTACCTCAGCGCGCACACGCCTTTACCCATTGCGTGGCTCACGCCCAGCGTGGAGCTCTCGCAACCGAGTTACCTCGCGCTGTCGTGGGCGGCGCCAGTGTTGGCGTTTGGCCTGTGGTGGTCGCTGGCGGACTTGGCGTGGCCGCAACGCCTGTTGTCGTGGGCGCTGCGAACTGCGTTCGTGGCCGCGTTGGCCGTCGCGCTGACCCGTCCGGTCACTGAGAACACCTCGACGGATCAGAGCGTCGTGTTCCTGGTGGACGTGAGCAACTCGGTCACCGACGCGGCCATCGAGTCTGCACGCAAGTCTATTGCGGAAGCTCTGCGCGCCGCGCCCAAGGAGCTCGAAGCCCACCTGATCACGTTCGCTGCGCGCCCTCGCGTGTTGGAGCTTGCGCGAGACGAACGCACCGGCGAGTGGGCGCTGCCGCCCGTTGCTACCATGCGTCCACTGGTGACCACGCCACCCAGCGACGGCGGTACGGTCACCAACATCCAGAGCGCGATGCAGCTCGCGTACGGCCTCTTGCCGTCGGGGCGCCTGAAGCGTGTAGTCTTGTACTCGGACGGCCTCGAGACAGAGGGAGATCTGCTCGCGGAGGCGTCGCGTGCGGCGGACTTCGGCGTGCGACTATTCACTTACCCGTATACCGAGCCTCCGCCCGCCGAGGTCGCGGCGCTCAATCTCACGGCGCCGAGCCGCGTCGAGCTAGGGCAGACGTTCAAGGTCGCCGCGCCCATCTACGCGACTCGCGCGACTCGCGCCAAGGTGCTCCTGTATCAAGGTGAGTCGCTCAACGGCTTGGGCGGCACGCAAACCGTCGAGCTCGCGGCGGGCGAAAACACCGTGACCTTCGACAGCGTGGTGCGTGTCGGAGGTGAAGTCGTGTATCGCGTCGTCGTCGAACCCGAGGGGCCCGACCGCTTCGCCGAGAACAACAGCTACACGTTGCGTCTCGACGTCGAGGGACGCCCCACGGTGTTGTACGTCGAGGGTCAGCCGCAGCGCGCAAGTTACCTGTCGAGCGCGCTCACCGCCCAACAGTTCGACGTCGAGGTGCGGCAAGCGTCGGCATTCCCCACTTCGGCGCGCGAGTTCGAGCGCTACGACTTCGTAATCTTGAGCGACGTGCCCGCCGAACAAGTGTCCGCGGGCAGCCAAACCGCCCTCGAGAGCTACCTGCGCGACCAGGGTGGCGGCTTCTTGTATGCGGGTGGCACCGCGGGCTACGCGCTCGGTGGCTGGAGTAACACCACCGTCTCACGGTTGTTGCCAGTGAACATGGACGCCGAACAACACAAGGAGATCCCGAGCGTCGCGCTGTCGCTGGTCATCGACCGTTCGGGCTCGATGGCGGGGCTGCCGCTCGAGATGGCCAAAGCGGCGTGCAGCGCCACCGTGGGGACGTTGCAAGGCGACGATCTCGTAGAAGTGATCGCCTTCGACCAGGAGCCGACGCGGTACGTCAAGTTACAGCCCGCGCGCTATCGGAGCCGCATTCAAAACGACATCATGCGCATCGCCTCCTCGGGCGGGACCGACTTCTTCCCGGCGCTCGACATGGCGTACCAGGACATCTCGGTGGCGCAGGCTCGAAAGAAACACGTGATCTTGCTCACGGACGGACGCGCCGAGACCCCCGGCGTCCGCGATCTCGTGCAGGCAATGTTGGCCGAATCCATTACCGTAACCACGGTTGGTTTGGGTGACGGCGCAGACGGCGAGTTGCTGCGCATGATCGCCGAATCGGGTGGTGGTCGTTATCACTTCGCGCCAGATCCCAACAGCTTGCCGCGCATCTTCACCCGGGAAGCCGAGTTGATCTCGCGCCAGTCCGACGTGCAGGATTGGTTCCCGGTCGTGCAGACGCGCTCGGCCGACTTCCTCAAAGGCGTGGCGATCAACGCGGCGCCCCTCTTGCACGGCTATGTGGCGACGCAGATGAAGGCGCCACCTGCCGAGCAGATCTTGGCAACGGAAACAGGCGACCCGATCTTGGCGCGCTGGCGTATCGGGCTTGGCTACAGCTTGGCGTGGACGAGCGACGTCAAGAACAACTGGGCCGTCGATTGGTTGCGTTGGCCTGGCTTCAGTCAATTCTGGGGTCAACTCGTGCGTGAACACATGCGCAAGAAGAGCCACCGTGAGCTCGACATGCGCACCACCTTGGCTGGTAACCTCTTGACGGCAACCGTCGACGCGTTCACGGCCGCCGAGCGCTTCGAGAACGGCCTGCGAGCGACGCTTACGATCAAGGGGCTCGCCAAGTCCGGCGCGGTAACTCAGCACACCATGGCGCAAACCGCGCCGGGACGCTACGAGGCGCAGCTGCCGCTCACCGAATACGGCACCTTCAGTCTGCACGCCGAATACGCTCGCGAGCTCGAGAGCGGCGAGCTGCAACGCGTGGGCGACAGCCACGGCTACGTCTCCAACCCATACCCGGTCGAGTACCAGAGCTTCGAACCGGACGCGGCCAAACTCGAGCTCGCCGCGCGTACGGCGCGCGGCGCGAACCTGACGGACGCAGCCGCGATCTTCGACCCCGCAGGTGAGTCGGTGCGCCATCAGACGGAGTTGTGGCCGAAGGCGGTTCTGGCGGCCTTGGCGTTGTTCCTGCTGGATTTGTTGGTGCGGCGTGTTCGCATCTTCGATCGCGAGTTCCGGAGCGGAAAATCGTCCACCGCGAGCGTACGCGCGGGCGCGTGAAGCCGCCGCTTCGAAGCAAACGCACCCGTGCAAGTAAGGCGAACGGTGACGCGCGTTTGACGGAGTGGTGGGGATGCGGCACCCTCCGCGCCATGTTCGAACGATCGACGATTGGGTTTCGAGTGGCAACTTGCGCGACGGCGCTCACGATGGCAGCGTGCTCCACGGGCACGGGGACGCCCGGTGACGTGAGCACGACTGCGCCGTCGACGTCCGCACCGGCCCCGGTCACGCCGGTTACGCCTGCGCCGGTAACCCCAGGCACCAATCCACCCGCGACGACGCCCGGCACCTCGACTCCGCCGCCGAATACGCCCGTCACGCCGAATCAGCCGCCCGCGGTGCCGATGCCCGGAGTTCCGGTCGAACCCGGCACGACGCCCACGCCTTCGACCACAGACGTCACGCCCAGCGGCACGACGTCGGCACCCACAACCAGCGCAAGCTCCGGCGAAGAGAGCAACACGAGTGAACCCGAACCGACAGGCGAACCGGCAGTTCGTTTCATTGGCCGGGTCGCGCGTGACGGTGAGACGGCAACCTTCGCTTGGTCAGGGACGGGCATCGTCGCCGCGTTCACCGGTACGACGGTCTCCGTGCAGCTCGATGACAGCGGCAGTAACCAATTCACGGTCCTCGTCGATGGCGAGCTACAACCGCTGCTCGACGCGCAAGCGGGCTCCCACGTCTACCCGGTCGCGACCGGTTTGGCCGCCGGACGGCACGAGGTCGAAATCTATCGACGCACCGAGGCCAACCAGGGTGAGACGACCTTCGAAGGGTTCGATTTTGGCGCCGATGGCCAGCTCGCGGCACCCCCTACCCCGAAATCACGACGGCTCGAAATCGTCGGTGACTCAATCACCTGCGGGTACGGCAACGAAGGGGCGGACACGAGCTGTGGCTTCAGTCCAGAGACGGAGAACCACTACCTCACATATGGCGCGATCGCCGCGCGCGCGCTCGACGCAGAGCTTTCGACGGTAGCGTGGTCCGGCAAAGGTGTCGTCTACAACTACGATACGGACACCAACAGCCCGATGCCGACGTTGTACAAGCGCGTATTGCCGAACGACGCGGGCAGCGAGTGGGACTTCTCGGTAAAACCCGACGCCGTCGTCATCAATCTCGGCACGAACGACTTCAGCACCGATGGCGATCCGTCGACGGAGCAGTTCCGCGACGCCTACGTCGGCCTGGTGGGACAGATCCGCGAAGGCGCTCCAGACGCGTTCATCCTGTGCACGGTTGGCAACATGTTGACCGGCGCTGATCTCGACGCCGCTCGCGCTGGTATCCACGCCGCGGTAGACGCCCTGACGACGGCCGGTGACGCCAAGATCGCCGCGTGGGACATGGACGTGCCCAACGACGATCCCGGTTGCGATTGGCACCCGAACCTAGCGACCCACGAGTTGATGGCGGACGCGTTGGTCGCCGAGCTCAGCGAGCATCTCGGCTGG
Organism: uncultured bacterium; assembly: GCA_966249405.1. GTDB lineage: Bacteria > Myxococcota_A > Polyangia > Polyangiales > Polyangiaceae > SZUA-265. The sequence continues at coordinate 9,132 of CBINDO010000010.1, forward strand.
TGACCAGCTCAGAAGTCTCGAACCAGTGTCGTGTGGATCGTGCCCAGCCCCTGGATCGGGTTGGGCACCGGGGTTAACGCATTGGTGGCCTTGTCGAACCGCAAGGTGAGGAGCTGCCCGTTCTCGTTCCCCATCAGCAGATACTGACCGTCCGCGCTGCGGTCGAACGCGCGCACTACGCCGCCCAAGTCCGCGGTGACGCCAGAGGCATCCAACTTGCCGTCGGCTGCGACGTCGAAGTGGTAAACGAGCTTGGCGTTGCGGTCGATGGCGAACACGTCGTTGCCGTCTGGAGACACTTTGACGTCGCTACCCCAGCGCTTACCGTTTTGCTCGACGCCGATCTGCTCGGTGTCGAGCACAGCGCCCATCCCGCTGTCCGTGGTGAACTCGAAGGTGCGGAGCTCCGCCGTCAACTCCGACAACACGTACAACACGGGTTTGGTGGGGTGATAGGCAAAGTGACGCGGCCCACCCGCCACGGGCACGGTCGCCGTCGAAGCCGCGGCGAGGGTATCTCCGCTACGTCGGTATTGCGCGATGTGATTGCTGCCCAAACAGGGCACCAGTACCCAGCCACCGCTCGCAAACTCCTGCGCCGAATGCACCTTCTGGCCCGCTGGGAACCCGCTTGGCGCCGAAAAGTCACCGCCGTCGACGGTGAGGTAGGAAAGCGTGTTCTCGTTGTAGTGCGCGACGTAGACGTGGGTTTCGTCGGGCGCTACCCCGACGTACGTCCCGCCGCCCAGCGTCTCACCGCGACCGCGCTCGGTGAAGCTGCCGTCTTCCGGCGAGAACTCGAACAGCACGATACCTTGGTTGTACACCGCGAAGAGCTGACGGGAACCGGGCACGTTGGCGATGAAAACGTCGCCCCCGTTGGAACCCAACATCTGGTCGCCCTTTTCCGTGAGCTCACCGCTCGCGGGGTCCATTTGGAAGGCGTGGAGCTGACCGTTGGTCGACGCGGTGAAGACCCACGGTTGCCCTGCAGGCTCGACTGGTTCCGACTGGCTGTCGCCGGCAGCGCTCGTCTCGCTCCCGGCACTGGTGGCGTCTGGCGCCGAGCCGTTGGGACTGGGCTCGGACGTCACTGGCTCAGAAGTGGCCTCTTGCTGCGACGTGGTCTCGGTCGGCTCAGCCGTCGTGGAGGGACTCGTGACGGAGGTCGAAGTTGTCGTCTCACCGGTCTGAGAGGTCGTGACGGGTGCCGAGGTCGTGGTGTTCGACGGTACGGTTGAAGGCCCCGACGTTTGGCTGGAGTCCGCCGTGGTGACGGGCGGGCTAGACTCGCCGTTCGAACACCCAATCAACGCTGCCGATGCACAGATGGCGACGAACGGGTGGCGCTGCAGTGGTGACCACGCTCGTAGGGAGCTCGGTGTCGCGCCGTGCTTGCGCGGCGAGTGAAACGCGGGACGAGATGCCATGAAGTCCGTGTAGCGGGCCCGGCTGAAGGAGCTCAAGCGCGCTGGATGCAATTACTTCGCTGCGCGAAAAACGCAGTCCCCCCGCCACCCTGGCGCCGAACTCCACGCGGACGTGGGATCCAACGCGTCACCGTGGCGAGCAAACGGCGCAATGGCTCACAAACACTCGGGGCGGAACTTCTTGATCCCCGCGGCATCGAAGTAGAAGGGATTGGTGCAGTCCGGCCCCTTCGGCGCGGGAGCAGGGCTGGGTTCGGGTGCAACCGCCGGAGCTGGGCCGGGCACGGGATCGGGAGCGCGACGACCCCCGCCCCAACGAGCGCGTGGGATGCCGGGGTTGGGCGAACCGGTGTCCACGGGCTCTGCCGTCGCTGCGGGTGTCGCAGACTGCAGGGAGATGGCTAACTCCATGTCTCCGTTCACCTGCAGCTCACGCTCCTCGGGCAGGAACCCCGCAGCCGTGACCTTGAGCTTGTACGGCTCCGGGCGGATCTCCAGTGCCAACGCCGCGATGCCTACCGGGAGCGATCGTCCGTCGAGCTCCAGCTGCGCATCCGCGGGCTCGATCTTCAATCGCAAGTTACCCTTGGCGACGGCTGGCGCGGTGGGAGTGGGTGCCGGCGCGGGCTGAGTAGATGGCAGCGTAGTACTAGCCGACGACGTGGACTCCTTGTTCAAGACCATGTAGCCGAGCACGCCCACCCCCGCCGCCAGGGCCAGAGCGACGCCGATGAGCGCCTTGGGCAAGCCGCCTTGCATCGACGCACTCGTCTGCGTCCCAGTGCCCGTGAAGTCGGCGCGCGGCGACATACTGACGCGGCGCAACTCCTGCTGAATGAGCTCGTAGCCGCTGGGCGTGATTGTGTCCGAGTTCGCGAGCTCCGAGAGCTGAGATTCGATGTGCACCGTCAGCTCGGCGCGGATGTCACCGAACAACTTGGAGATGAACTCGCCGACGTCGCGGCGCTTGACGTTCAACCCTTCGTGCTCGACGTACCGCTCGAGGTCGAGCTGCAGTGCGCGCGCCGTAGGATAACGCTGATCGGCCTCGATCGCGAGCGCCTTCATCGTGATGCGCGCCAACTCCTCCGTGCAATCGGGATTGACCGTGCGCGGATTCGGGATCTCTCCGGCCAACACCTTCTTGACGATCTGGATGTCGGTGAGGTCCTTCCACAACTTTTGACCGGTTACACCTGCCCAAAGGATACAGCCGACGGAGAATACGTCCGCGCGCGCGTCGATCATGGCACCGGACATTTGCTCCGGCGCCATGTATGCGATCTTGCCTTTGATGACGCCGGTGGTGGTCTGGCTCGAGCTGGTCGCGGCCTTCGCGATGCCGAAGTCGAGCACCTTGACTTGACCGTCGTAGGTGACGAAGACGTTCTGCGGTGAGACATCGCGATGCACCAACCGCAACGGCTCACCCTCGTAGGACTTGAGCTCGTGGGCGTAGTGCAAGCCTTCGAGCAAGCCGATCATGATGTACCGGAACATGCCTTCGGACAGCTGCCGGTCCACGCCCTGCGCCAACCGCAAGATTCGAGACAGCGGCTGACCTTCGAGATGCTCCATCACGATCACGTGACGATCCGCCTCGGTGCCAACCTCGTACGTTTGAACTACGTTGGGGTGGTTGAGTTGCGCAGCAAGTCGGGCCTCGTCCAAGAACATGCGCAAGGCACCCGGCTCCTCCGCAATTTCCTGACGGAGTGCCTTGAGTACGACTAACTTGCTGACCCCACCTGCGCTCCGGGACAGCGCCAAGTAAACGTTCGCCATACCGCCGCGGCCGAGCTCCGACACGATGCGGTATTTGCCCACCCGACGGCGCGCTGGACTCTTGCCCAAGCCACCAGCGGTAGTGCTGCTGGTCTCGCCATCGGTTAGCTCCTGAATCTCGACTTCTGCGGGCTTGCTCATGAGGATTCCGGCTCTCGCCTTCTCGGTGGGTTGCCTAGAGGTCTTGCCCCCCTACGGGTCCTGTAGCTCGGCACTATTGCCCAATAAACGCAGCGAGACAACCGGCTCTTAGAATACCTCCAAATAGGACGGCAATCCCTCTGAATTGGGTAGGCTCGACGTCGATTTTTTCCGAGCCATGCACGTCAAATGGCCGGTTTTCCGCTCCCCCACATGTGCGCACAAGCGCCGCCAGGTTACCCACTTATTGAAACCGTTTCACTCACTACGGATCGCGCCTAACGCAATTGGGGTGCCGCACATGGCCCACCGAACCACCCCCTCTCGCGGGTAATCAGAGGCTCACGCGTTTACTTAACCCAAACACATCGGACACGGCTCAATCGAAGCAGGTGCAGGGCGTGCCCGTCTGCTTCAGTCCATTCTCACCATTGATCAAGCGCTCGCCCCAAGGGGTGAGACTGCTGGCATCGAAGCTGTTCGTGATGTCCAGGGTTTCCAGGCCGCCGCTGTTTCCCGACCAGGACCAGCCCAAGTACCCCACGCCGTGCTGCTCACAAAGCGCCATGATCGAGTCTTCGTCGACGTTGCCACTGTCGCCGTGGTCCGAAGCAAACTCGCCGACTAGCAACGGCAATCCCTTGCTGAGGAATCGGTCGAAGTACGCCCGGACGACATCGGCGCTGCCATAAACGTCGTACATGTGCACGGAGAACACCGTGTTGTGATCGGGGTCCGCGTCGTAAACGACCTGCGCATCGCACGTCATGGTCTGGCTGCTATTTTTTCCATCGCGCATGCAATTGTCCCAATCTTGCCCCCAGTTGGGCGCGTCCACGATGAAGGTATGCTCGATGCCGGCGGCTCGGAGCTCTGCGACGGCCATCGAGTGGAACGCTTCCCACTCGTCCGACGTGTTGTTGCCGAACGGCTCGTTGGCGATGTTCACGATGACGTACGCCTCTTGACCGTTGATGGCGTTCAAAATCTCTGCGCTCTTCCAATATTCGAGCATCTTCTCCGGATGCGGCGCCGCTTCGCTTTCGCCGTAACCCGTCGCGTCGTGTACCTCCAACACGGCAACCAACTTGTTGGCCTTTGCCGCGGAGATGATGGCGGTCAACTCGGTCCCGCTGGTTTTGGTCCACTGGTCACCAGTCGCCAGCACCACGCGCACCGTGTTTGCGCCCGTGGCGGCGATCGCCTGAAACTGCTGCTGCGTATCGTGCTGCCTGTGAAACCACGCGTACGGATAGTTCACCCCACGCATGATGAACTCCACGCCCTCGCTGTCGTACAAGATGCCGTCACGCGTCGTGAAACCGTTCCCAGCCGGTGGTGCGGGCGGTTCGGACGTCTCACCGGAGTCCGAACTGGAATCGCTTTCTGGCGCGGTCGAAACGGTGGGCTCGGAGCTCGAGTCGCTCGGAGTGGACGGCGGCGGCGGTGGTACGGGCACGGGGTTGGGATTGACTGGCACGGTGGTCGTCGGGACCGCAGGCGGAGGCAGGGGCGTCGTCGGGACCGCCGACGGACTCGGGGCCACGGCGGGGTTGGTCGGGCTCCCTTGGGGCAGCGTGCCGACCGGGGTCGTGGGTGGCGCCGGCGGGGTCGTGCCCGTCGTGGTCACGGAGGGAGACGTCTCTCCAGTCGTACTTGGCTCCCCCGAGCCGCAGGCCGTAGTCACCGTCAGCAGCAGCGCTGGCGGCACCCAGGCCATGCGGCAGCGCCACGTGGTGTTAGAGAAGGTGGGGACTGCGGACGGCAAGTAGTGAGGCAACGGCATGACCTTTGGCGAAGAGCTTAAAGCCCTGGTTCGCAGCCTTACACCCGTCCGTTTTGTCACCGGCAGACGCCCTTCCGACGAGGTCATCATTTCTCAGCAGCCCTGTCGGGGTGGGTCTTCGAGCATCGTCATGAAAGCTCGGCGCCGTGTCTATTCGAACACCGACGTCTCGGGGCGATGCTGGCCGGTCGGAGCCAGGTCGCTGTACCGTCTTCAGATTAACGGCCCTGCGACGCTCACCTCGCCCGAATCGCAAGGGGCGCCGTCGCACGTCGATGGTCGATAAAACCCGTGCAGGATTTTGCGCCTCCACGTCCGTCCTGCGCTTCGGCTAGAGTCGCGCAGTGCACATCCAGTTCTTGGTCGACGACATAGTCAGGCAAACCACCGTGCTGATCTGTCAACTCGCGACAGCGCTTCGAGCGCCGCCCCCACCATCGAGTCGCTGCGTGAGCAACTGCGCACGAGCCCCGCGGAGCTGGCCTCTGTCGGTCGAAGAACTAACTGCGGAAGGCAAACTGCACGTCCGCGACGGAGTCCTGCACCCGCGTCGGTACGAAGTGCCGGTCGGCGCCGAACAAGGCTGGGAGACGGCCATCTGCGATCACTATCGTGCCGCCAGCACGATCGCCGCCAAAGTAGCCGCGCCCCGTAGCTCTCGCGACGACGTCACCGGCGGCGCTACGTTGAGCTTTGGTGTTCACCGAGGGCATCCACACGCCACGGAGGTCTACCGACTCTTGAACGACACCCGCCAACGGGCCAACGCGCTCTGGTCTCAAGTGGTTGCCTACAACCAACAACATCCGCTACCTCCGGAAGGTGACCAGGTCACGTTCTACTGCGGTCAACACGCGGTGGCGTACGAACAGACGACGGGACGGGACTCGGAGACAGCGGAGTGAAAGGTGAAATGCGACGAACGAGCGGGTTATGTCAGTTGGTGTTGCTCGCGTGCGCTCTGATGTTCGAGGCCGTTTCCTGTGGTGGCATCGTTTTTGGGACCGGGACGAACACGAACTTCCTCGACGCGTGCAACACCGACGCCGAGTGCGGCGGTGAGGACGCTTGCCGCTGCGGCATCTGCACCGTCAGCTGCAAGGAGGACCGAGACTGCCTACGAGGCCGAGTATCGGGAGTGTGTGTCTCACGCGACGTGTGCGGAGCGACGCCGGTCTGCCTCTCGGAGACTGCGTTCCAGCGTTTGGACCGTCCAGCACTGGAGACCGAAGGTGGTGCCAGCGCCGACGTTGGCTCGACGGAAGTCGAAGGTGCCACGCGTTCGTCGCTCGTCGATGGCGGCGCGCGGTTGCTCAGCGCTTGCGCTGCAACGGCTGACGACTACGGAGACCAGGCTCTCAGCAACGATGAAACGGCGTTTCCAGCAGTCCGCTCAATCTTCACGGACGGTGATACGACAACCACCATCTGCCTCGACAACGTGAAGGTCGCGCGCACGTTGTGCGTAGAGGGCAACGGCACGGACGCGGGCGAACAGTTTCAAAACTGGGGCGCTGGCATAGGGCTGCAGCTCGACGTGCAACCGAACGACGCGGGTGACGCCGTGGACGCCTGGAACGCTACTGCTCTTGGTATCGAGGCCGTTCGCTTCACCATCACGAACCTGAATGCGAGCCTGCTTCGCGTCGAGGTTGCGCAAGTCGCGGACCCTGCCATAGCGAGCCCTTACAACAACAACTACCCCGGGAATCCGTTCGTGTGGGGCGGTTCGGAACCCATTGGACTTCAAAGCGGTGTAACCACGGTCGAACTGGCCCAATTCACGATGACCTCGTGGGGAGAACAGGCACTGGAATACGGCTTGGGCAGACCGCTCGCCTCCACGCTGCTCGAGCCTGCCAAGCTGGGCACCCTCCAGTTTCGGATGATGAACGCACAAGGAGCACTGACTCAGGAGTACTCGTTCTGTCTCAGCAATCTCGAGTGGTTGGACGCGGACGGCAACGTGGTCTCGCTGTGACCGGCGCGAGCGAACGGCGACTTGCCGCGTCGTTGAACAGCGTCGAAGCCCGCCCGAGGCGCCCGCTACCACTGTGCGAGTAGCGGGGCCAAGCTGTCCTCGGTGGCAAAGACCTCTACGACGTCCGGATGCTCGATGAGCAGGTCGATGACGCGTTCGGCGACCGCATGGGGTTCGTCTTTGGTTAACAACAGTGGCTCGAGTGACTCGCCGACGCGCTGCGGGTCCGCGCCAACACTGAGCTCCACGAGACCTTTCGCCTGCAGGAGACCCAAAAGTTCGGGTCCACCGCCAACCGGCGCAGCGAGCTCTTGCGCGGCGACTTCGGCACCTTCCTCGTATTGGTCGTATTCGATCCACGGCGTGGTCCACGACTCCACGAGCCGGTCGAGTCGCGCCCCTAGGACGCGAACCGACACCCCGTAGAGCACTTCGTCGGCCCGCTCTATTGGAAAGCGCCAAGGCTCGTGAGTGCGCACCGCCGGCTCGGCTCGAAGGCTGGCAAGTCGAGTGACTACGTTGACTTCCTCGGCAAGTGGTGCACCGAGCTCGAGTTCGAGGCCTTCCGCGGCGCTGCCCTGCACGTGGCGCACGAGAAGCCCCCGCTCCCACACCCTCAGTTGAAATGCGGTCGACGCGCTGTCGTAGATCAAACACATCGCGCACTGCTCTTGGCTCAACTTCGCCCAACGGATGTCATCCATCCGTGCCCAAAGTTGGGGGTCCGAGATGGCGCAGTAGTTGCGGCCCATTCTCACACAGGGTCTGCCCGCGCTGCCAGCAATGGCTTCCTCAGTGGACCGATCGCCCCAATGATCCCTGCCGACCAGGCCGCCCGCCAGCAGCTCTTGGTGTTTTCTTCGACCTTTGAGAAGAACCAGACTGAAACCACTCATGATTCGCCTCGGACTTGTACATCATGACGGGCGTTCGAGGAAACCTCGTCAACGACGCCACGGCATACCGAAAACATCGCGTCTCCGCCAGACCACTCGCTCATGTCTACTGGTGCGGTCGTTTCTTCGCGAACCTCGCCAAGGGCAGCGGGTGCGAGGCGTGCAGAAGGCAGGTGCCGGTGGGTAGTTTGGCTTCTGGTAAGGCCTACCCCCTGTCCAGCTCTTGCAGCATATCCCCCTGGTTTGCCGTGAGGGGTGGAATCTCATGTCGGGAGACCCATCGAAAGTGAAAGCGTATGGGCGGGCCGCCGGTGCTGGGAGCGTGTTCCCAATGCTCCCAGGTCTCGCGTTCTCGCCTGAGAGCAGTTAGGTGAAAGAAGTGGCGCAGTTGATGTTTGCCAGACGCGGCGATGTGGTGCCTTGAGCCCAAGTATCGAACGACTTCGAGCTGTGGTAACCCGGTCTCCTCGAGTGCTTCTCGTAGAACACCTTGCACCGGTGCCTCGTCAGGCTCAAGGGTGCCACCAGGCACTTGCGTCCCAACTTCGGGGAAATCCGGTTCCTCGAAGACCAGGATGTCGTCTCCGTGAGTGATATAAGCAATGACTTTCTGGACTACGTTCAATGAGGACATGTTCGTGGTCGGTCCAACGGCTTGGCCATAACCAGACGCTTCGCTACGGCCGTCGCGCTTTCAGCTTTTCGAGTTCGCTCTGAAGTTCCCGCGTGGTTCGGTCTCGATCGGGGTTGAGCGGTCGGTTCAAGAGCTCGCCGATCTGTCGTTCTAGCGCGTGTACACGACGAACCAGAGTTGCCTGCTCGGACAGGTAACGACAGTTGGATTCGGATTTCAACTGCAATTCGAGAGCTCTCCAGGCTTTGGTCGCTTTGGTGTCCCCAGGGCGAACCTTGTACGAGGCCCGTTGCGAACGGCGGCCGGTCATGGCGGCTCCGGTAGCTGTCTGCCGAACTGCAGCTGAAGCCGGGAGGGCAAGTTGCCTCAGTGCCAGTCCGCCTTGCAGTTGAGGCACTGACGGGCGTTGGGGCTAGGCAGAGCGGTGCCACAATGAGGACACGGCGGCCCTTGATACTTCGGCTGGGGTTTGCCCGAATGCAGGACCCAGATCTTCGCGAAACGGGGCGGTGCGCCGGTGCATTGGGTGAGTTCCTGTTGTGCCTGCTCGTGGCGCCCACTCGCGATGAGCTTGAGGATCTTGTCACGATCCGAGTCCGTGAGCTCCGCGAACTCGGGGATCCAAGTTCGGCAATGCTCGCATCTCTGGCCCTTGTTCGGCCAACGCCCGTCAGCGGCTTCCTCTAACTCCGGTCTGGTATATTGATTCATGGAGCGACTTCGCCTAGGGCGCTTGAGACCTGCAACCTGGAGTCCGTCCAACGGCTTGGGTTTTAGCTGCAAGCGCCCCGCCTCAAACGTGGCGACTCAAGAGCCGGCCTTTCGGCGCTTGTGAGCTGCGAACCTGAGTTGGGTGGCTTTCGATGACCCCCCTCTGCTGCCGCGAGTTCTCGCTAACGGAGGCTTAGTCGCTTGGACTATGAGTACATCTGCGGGCAGCCCCAGAGCATCGTGAAGCTTTCTGATCATGGCAAGCGTGAGGGGTCGTTTGCCAGAGAGCACCTCGGAAACACGGGCACGGCTGCCGATGAGTGGTTCGAGTTCGCGTCTTGTCCAACCTAGGTCTTGACACCGCTGTTTGATGGCATCCACTGGATCGAGCGGCGGAACGGGAAAAGTCCTGCGCTCGTAGGCGTCAACAAGAGTTGCGAGCGCGTCCAATTCGAGCCCTTCAGCCGTATCGGGAGCCGCATCCCAGAGCTGCTCGATGCGCTTGAGGGCGCGAGCGTGACTTGTGTGATCGGAGACAGGATGGATCATTGGGTTAAACCTTGGCCGCGTCTACGCGGTCGTATTCTGCGTGCGTGCCAATAAAGCGGATGAACACCAAGAATAGCGGTGCGTACTTAACCTGGGCGATGAGTCGATAAGAATTGCCCTTGATGTCGAAAACAACGCGATTGCCACCCAGAAAGTCCGCAGAGCCAAATGACTTGGCGATGTCCGCGGGGCCGTGCCAAGTCGCCTTCTGGACCAGGGAGAACCAAAGTCGGAGTGGCTTCTCTGAATCTGGGTGTTTCCCCCAAAACTCAACCAATGTGCTTCTACTAAGAATGCGCAATCAGCGAAGATTACCACGCTCCCAAGGTGGGAGCAAGCGATCGCTGCCGTGGCTACCGAAGGGCTCCCCGTCACCACCGGGGCATCGCAATTGACCCCATCGTGTTGGATCAGTCGCAGCGCAGCCACGGATCGCGAGAGTTTCATCCTGCCGGCTAGCAATGCCACTTTGGTGCCGGGAACCATTGCTTCCAATCACGCTCGTGAACCGTACCCAGATTCCCAAGCCTCTTGCTCCAGGGTGGGAATGTCCCCCTTGGAGAGAGCCAACCGTAGTCGCAAGACGGTGGAGCGGGGGACATCCTTCATGTGACGAGGGTCTCCCGCCTCGACGTTTCCCAGACGAGCAGACCACTGCCAAAGACCCCGAATGAGCACCCTGATTCGTGTGTCAGCGACGCATCCGGGGACTCATCGTCGTCGACGTCGAGCTCGTCGAGGGCTTCCTCATGTGACCATCGCAGCATTCGGTTCGGACTTACCCCATCGACGTGTCAGTTCGCAGCTCATCGCCTGTGTCTACCCAACGGTCTGCGCTTCAGCTGCGTGACCCTCACCCCGACATTTCCGATAAACGCAAGAAGCGCCAGCCGAAGCCTGGCCCCTCAAGGGTTCGAAAGCAAGAAAAAAGTTCACCCGGGCCACGTCAGTCGGCAAGCGCTTGTTGGGGGACGACACGGGGGCGCGTCACAATGCCTCTGGCGTCTCACGAAGAGCGCGCTTGATATGTGTGCGCTTAAGCTCATCGAGAACGTGTTACCTGGCGCTAAGATCGCACGCACCGAACTTGAGGAAATTGGCCCGTGCCTCACGAAGAGTGATGTAGTTGGGCCCGCTGAGACGGGTTCTCTTGCAGCGTGCAAGCGTACTGGGGCCATGGTGGTCAGTAGCGCTCGTGGCGGCGGTGGGTTCCTCGTCGTTCACTAGTTCTCCTGCGTTACAGAGTCGCGCGCGCGATCGACGTGGTCTTCTCTGCCCGGTTGGGGATCGCCGTGCTTGCGGCTGGGGCAGGCGCCGAAGGCGTACCGCTCCGCACGGTCTAGGCGTCAGCGTCTCACGCGAGGTGACCGGCAGCTGCCGTCGCGAACAACGAACGGTATTGCGCGGGCAGGTTCGCGAGTTGTTGCGGCGAGACGCGGAGCGGCGGGATTTCGCTGAAGTTGTCGGCGTCGCGGAACCACGGGCGACTGTAGACGATGTACAAGATCGCGCGCGCGACGAGCCCTGGGTTGGGGGTGCCGCCGTGGCAAACGCGGTAGTCGATGAGGGTGGCGTCGCCCAACTCCAAGGGCAACACGGTAGATCCGGGAGGTTTACTCGTCCACGCGTCGGGTGTCGGCATGTTGGGGCCGCGTGGCCAGACCTCGGTGCTGCCCGTCGATTCGTCGAGGTCCAAAAGCGGGATGATGGCCGTGAGTGCGTACGGCGGGGCCGCCATGCTCACCGCCTCGAAACCGGGAAACAACATGCCGTGGTCGACGTGTGGACGTTGCGCCTCGGCACCAGGCATCGCGATCACCACGGCCAAGCTGTTGATGATCGCGTCGACACCCAGCGTCGCCCTCACGACGGCAAGGACCGGGGGGCTCGCGAACAGCTCGGGCTTGTCGAACGGTGGGTTCAGGTGCAAGGTTACCATGTAACGCCCGTCACCGACACGCACCCCCTGACTTGCCGCGACCTCGGCGTGGCTTCCGCAGAGTCTCTCGGTTACCGCGACGCTCGCCAACGCGATCGCTGAGCGATCGACGGCGTGCCGTAAGATCACGATGCCCGCATTGCTCAGCGCGTCTTTGGCGGTGGCAAGGGCGGCGGCTTCGGGTTGGGCCATGTCGGTTAGAATCGTCGTCAATGCCATTGTCGACGCCTTGTAGTGGATAGCGCACGTTTGCAGGACCGAGACTGCAGCGTCGCGCGCCGATCTCCTCGCACAGCCGTGGAGCTCAACGAGACTTATGCGGCGGTCGAGCCGAATAGCCCCGGAAGGTGCTCTGCGCACGGGGCTCGGCCAGTCAGCCGCGGCCGACGTTTTGTCGACGGTCGATGACGCTGGCTTCTCTCTGGGCGGCGGCCACTGCCGCACTTCGCGAGCGTGTTCCAGCCGATGCCTACTCGATGAACGTAAACCCCGGCGGCAACACGCCGTTGTAGTCCTTGTTGGCAATGTCGTGCAAACGGCGGTTGACGGGGAACACTTTCGGGGTGTCGCGGATTGGCGAGTAGACGGCGGGGTAATCGAACCACGTGCGTTCGATGTAGTTGCGCATGTAAGGCATGCGCGGGTTACTCGCCTTGTCGTAGTGAAAGAACAACATCTTGCGGCCGTCCGAAGTGCGCAGGTCGCCCGCGTGCCAACACTTGGCGTTGAATACGTAAAACCTGCCATCGCCGAAGTTGCGAAACCGCGCGATCTCCCGGCACCGTGGGTTCAATTGTCGCGCGGCGCGCAGCGTCGCTTCATCGCTGCGATTGTTCGCCGCATACCACGGTTGACACGGGATCTCGAACGAGTGCGGAATACACTTGGTACTGTTGCCGGCATGGCATCCCTCCAAACCGACGAACACCGAAACGGAAGGCCACAACCACGCCTCGACGTCCGTGTGCCAGAGCTCTGCCTCGTTGGGCGTGCCGCTTTGAATGTTTGGACCCCACATCACGAGGTCGTCCGTGCCCAGCAACCGGCGCGCGACAGCCAAGATGTTCGGATCGTGCGCGGCACGGATGATGGCATCGGTGAGCAGATACGGGATCCGAAATAGCTCGTCTTGCCGATTACGAACGACCTCGGTGCGGTACATCGGAAGGTCGTCGAGCAGGTCCGGGATCACGCTCTTGTCGGCCAACTCGAACGTATCGAGGATGACGCCCGCGTCGTCCCACGCCCGGCGCAGGTTTTCGTCTAGATTCAGCGTCATGGTCAGTTGGGTTTGGATACAGCAGGCACGCCGTTGAGGTGGGAACGGGGGTTGGGTCTATCGTCGAGTACGTCGGGGAGCCGCGACTTCACGAAACGTAAGAACGGCTCGCCCGCATCCCACTCGTGCAGCTGCCGTTGCATGGCGATCACGTTGTGTCGGTAACTGCGGTTCGAGAGCGCCTCGCGGATCCGCGCCACGATGTCCGACGTGGAGTCCGTTCGTACGTCGCCCCGCACACCGATGCGGTGAAACGCGACGCGGGCTGCGTTCCCCGGCTGGTCGACGTCGAGGTTGAGCGGGTAAACGAGCAGCGGTACCCCCCTGTGGATGCACTCCTTGACGCTGCCCAGACCGCCGTGGGTGATCATCAGACTCGCCGCGCCGAGCACGTCGAGTTGCGATACCTCGTCGCAGATCCGCACGTTCGGTGGCAATGGGTCCGGCAGATCGTGGGGCACGAGGCCAGCGCTCGCCACGAGCAAGTTGACGTCCGGCATGTGGGAGCACGCACGCACCAGCCGACCGAGAAACGCGGCGCACGTTTCGGCGTCTTTGTGAGATTGCGTGCCGAACGCGCAGTAGATGAGCGCGTTCGAGTTGCCGAACCGAGTTGGCTCGATCGCGCCACGGATCCGTGTGGTGTCCACACAGGAATCGACGAAGAACACGTTGCTCGCCGGCGACCGCGGGAAGTCGAAGAACGGTGGACACAACACCAACTTGTCCACCCTTCGATCATCGACCCAGTAGTACTTGTCACCCGTCAAACGCGTCGCCCGTGGGTACCCCGCGTGTTTCGACAATGCGCCGTAGAAGTAGTCCGAGCCGGGCGTCGACCACGCGCCGCGCACCACCCGTGCCCAGCGTTGCAGGAAGAGCGACCGCCACTGCGCGGCGAGGCGCAGTTGGTCGACGAAACCATTGGCGGGAAACGCATCGGTGTTGGGCGGCGGCAGGTGACGCTCCCGGTAAGACAACAGGTATGTGCTCAAAGTAACCAGTGGAAACTCCTCGCGGTGCCACGCGATGACGTAGTGGGTGTGGAGTTCGTCGATGAACGCGATAGCCGGGCGATATTTGGCGACCAGGCTCTGACTGAACGCGAGGAACTCGAGGGCAAGGTCGTGTTTCAGGCCCGAGAGGGCGTACGCCTTGCGAAACCAAAAGCTCGGGTGCCGCATCGCGCTGCGACTCGCCGCGTGCGCCGCCGGATCTTCGAAGTTGAACTCCGGTTCGAACCCGAACCCGCGCCCACGGACTTCGTCCTCGAACCGGGAGGCGGCGACGAAGACCGCACGAAATGCGCCGGTTGCTTCGAGTTTCTGCGCGAGCGCAAACGCAGGCAACAGATGTCCGCGTTCATTGTACATGCGGAAGATCGCGACCTTCATACGACTGTCGAACGAAACGCGCGGTCGCCCCGTCGCACGATCGCCATCGAATTCTCTTCTACCGTGTGACAATGCGCACCGGAGCCGCGCTGGCAGCACCCTCCACGGGCCGCTTTCGGCAATTGCACTTTCGGCGCTCGCCCGTACCTGCCAGACTCTCATCACATGTCTACACCCGTGGCGCTCCAGGCGCGGGCCGCGATCGTGGTCAACCCCACCAAAGTGTCGGAGCTCCCCAGCTTGACGCAGCGGGTAAACGCAGCGTTCGAGCGCGCTGGGTGGGGCGAGCCCCTGTGGTACGAAACCAGCGCCACTCAGCCGGGGTTCGAACAAGCCAGCACCGCTGTCGCGCGAGGCGTATCGGTGGTCGTTGCCTGTGGCGGTGACGGGACCGTTCGCGAGTGCGCCAAAGCGGTGTGCAATACGCCGGTCGCGCTTGGGCTCCTCCCCGCCGGCACGGGTAACTTGTTCGCTCGCGCCATGGGCATCCCGCTCGACGTCGATCGAGCGCTCGCGATCGTGATTGACGGCGAGCGCAAGCGCGTCGATGTCGGAAACGCCAACGGTACGACCTTCCTCGTCATCGCGGGCATGGGTTTCGACGCGCAGATGGTCGGCGACGCCTCCGAGGGTTTGAAAGCGCGCATCGGTATCGCGGCCTACGTGTGGACGGCACTGAGACGCCTGCTGGAGAAACCCATGCACGTCGAGGTTACGATCGACGGCAGCATGACAGTTGCACGCCATGCGCGCTGCGTGCTCGTGGGAAAGGTTGGACGGCTCCCCGGGGGCCTACAGCTGATGGACGTGGAACCCGACGATGGGCGCTTGGCCGTCGCCATCATCACGGCCCGCGGTCTCGGTCACTGGTTGAGGATAGCCTGGGCCGTCATTACCCGTCGGGACCGACTCCCCCGCATCGAGACGCACCGAGCCGTGAACGTCTTGATCCGAGCGTCTCGTGCGCAACGCTGCGAAATCGATGGCGACGAGGTCGAGTCGGGCCGCACCATCGATGCACGAGTCGTTCCCGGGGCACTTCTACTGTGCGTATCTACGCGTTGATGCTCGTCACTTCAACGTGTCGCATGCGGGCTCTGCGGGTGACAGCCGGATGCGGTCGACGCAGACGCGTTCATCCGCGTCGACTTCGTAACAGATCTCGCTCTCACACTCGCGGTCCGTTTCACAATCGACACCCACCGCGAGCTGCGCCTCACAAGCGCCATCTCTGCACAAATGCCCTTCGGCGCACTGTATGTCGTTCTGACAGTCTTCTCCCGCCTCGGATGCGACGATACAGTTGTCGCCGTTGCAGAAGAACCCATCCTCGCACGTCTGCTGGGGTTCCTCACAGGAGAACCCTGCCTTCACCTCTTCGGCGACTTCGCATGTCCCAGTCGGGCCGTCCTTGAGCACACACGTCAAGCCCGCCGAACCGGTGCAGTCAGCGTCCTCTCGACAAGTTTTCCCGCCTGCCCCAGCCTCGACGATGCCGTTACACGGAGCCTCGAGTCGCCATACGATGCGGAGCTCGGCCGCGTCGAGGTCTGCGTCGGAATACGCCGCGCTCACGGCGTTCAAACAAGCGTCGACTCCGACGTCTTGGAACTCTTCTGGTAACCATCCCCGGCAGCTAGCAGCCTGAGACGTGCGACAATCGGCCTGACTCAGCTGGCAAACCGAGATCACCTCGGCGCCGCAAGCCGCCTCAGCCCACTTCTCGCAGAATTCCTCGCGCGACAAGGGATCTTCCTCCTTCCCACAGCCGATGAGACAATGGGACGTGGAGGCCACCAACAGCGGCGCGAGCACGAAAATCCGTAGACCATTCATGTAAACTTTCCTCTCTATACGTACCGACGACCCAACGAAACCAGCAACCAAGTTGGTAACTTAGCCCCATACCAGAAAGGCCCCGGGCGCTGTGACACGCCTCGGGGCCCTCGGGTTGCATTACGCACGAGACTACTTGATGGTGGGCGGCGAGTTGTTCGATCCACCCGTCTGGTTCCCGCCGCCGGTCGGCGCGTTTGGCCGGGTGCTCTGAGAGCCAGCGCTTGGGGAACTACCGCTTTGCGAGCCCGTCGAGCTCGGCTGCGCGTTGCCGGCACCATTCGATGGGCCACCCTCCGGCATGTTACCCGCGGCGGACCCGCCTTGAACCACGATCTCGACGCGACGGTTGTTGGCCCGACCTTCCGGCGAGTCGTTGTCCGCGATCGGACGCGTCTCACCATAGCCCTTGGCGACGATGCGGTCGGCGGCGATGCCGCGGCTCACGAGGTACTCCCGGACTGCCTCGGCGCGAGCTTGCGAAAGCTCCATGTTGTGCTGGTCCTCACCCTGAGAGTCGGCGTGACCCTCGACCACGATCTGGGAATCCGGATCTTGCTGCGTGAGCGCCTTGGCGACCTCGCTGAGCTTGACCTGGGCGGCGGGGAACAACTTGGACTTGTTCGTCTCGAACAGGACATTGCCGGACAGGGTAATCACCATGCCTCGGGTCTCCTGCTTCACGGTGGCGAACTTGGCCAGCATCTCTGCGGCTTCTGCCGCGCGCTTCTCAGCCTCGGCACGGCGAGCACGTTCGTCGGCAAGCTGCTGCTCCTGTAACTGGAGCTGAGTGCGCGTCTGCTGGAGCTCGCTGGACGTTGCTTTCAGCTGAGCGGCCTCCGCCTCTCGCATCTGCTTCTCGCGTTGCTCGGCGGCCATCGACCACGCCAACTCGCGTCCGCGCACTTCTGCGGTCTGTGCGCGTCGCTCGGCGGTATACGCCAAGTCGCGCGTCTCCTGGGTGTTACCTTCCTCGTCGTAGTAATGCTCGGCCGCGGCCAACGTCTGCTTTGCGGTGTGCAAACCCGCAGGATTCGTGGTGGAGGTTGGTCCCGAACTCACGCGATTCACCGCGTCTCGTGCGTTCTTGAGCTCGGTGGGTACCGAAGCTCCGCACCCCACCGCGGCCGCGAGCAGTGCGACCATACTTGCTTGGGTCAAGTGACGATTCCGATTCATGGCTGCATCCCTCCTGCGCTGGGAAGTTGCGTCGTTGCATTCTTCCCTGTCTCCTCGGCTTCACGCCGGCTCTCCTGCTCCTGAGCGATCGCGAGCGCGAGCTCCGCGTCTGCCTTGGACCGGATCAACAAGAAGTCAGCACGACGGTTCTCTTCTTGCTCGAGCATGTTCTTCGCCTTGGCGAACTGCTCCTCAGCCAACTTCAAGTGCAGCATGGCTTGCGGGTCCTTCTCCGCGCCAGCCTCTTTGGCCGCCCGAAACGCGGCTTGCGCATCCGCCATTCGCTGCACGGGCGCGCTGTAACTGGGACCGCAGGCCATCAAGCTCAACGGTACGAGTGCGATTAAGTATTTCATATGCATGATCTCTCTCCTTTAGAATTTCCCGGTAGCACCCAGCCCATAGACGGACTTGCTGATGTACATGGGACCAACTTGGGTATCTCCAATCAGGTACCAGTTCTGAGTGGTCTTGCCCGGCAGGACGAGGCTCAGAACGACGCTCAGCGCCCCCACGCCTTGCACGACGCCGTCAGCGATGAGCAGAGCCTTATTGCGGTCTTCGTTTTCGCATTCCCGATCGTCGCAATCTCGATCGACCAAGTTCATCCACGGCCCGACCACAGGGAGGATGAGCTTGTCCTGATCGATGGGCCGCTCGCTGGTCTGCGAGATGACTACGGCAGGCACGTAGCCCACCGCGAGCAACGCTGCACCAGTGATGAGCAGCGGCTTGTTCACCCAGGAGCGATCTTCCGGCGCGGGCAGGTCCGAGGGCGGCTCCCCGACGTCGCCGGGGATACGCGCGTCGCTCTGCATCGGCGTCTCGGAGATGGTAGGTGCGACGGGGTCTTGGGCAAACGCCTGTGCTGAACAGGTCAGAATCGCAGAACCGAGTAAGAGGGCATGTTTTTTCATTGTTAACTCTTTGTGGCAAATCAGCTACACGTGCGCAGCGCGAACGAGGTGACCCAAGTGAACACCGGGCAACACACTGGCTTCGCCCCGCTACTAAGCAATAACCACGCCACACCGGATTTCCCTCGTTTCGCGTCGAGCGACAGGGAAAAGTTTCCGCATTCGCCACGAAGACGGTGTGACACGTTGGTAATTTGCCACACAACCCGCACGGCCCAAACCAGTCAGTTCGTAGGCGCGCTCCTCCACCCCGAGGGACGCGCGAGTAGCGCGTGAGCTCGCTGGGAGGGAGCCGCAGCTCGACACCAAACCGCTGGGCCCAACAAAAAAGAAAACCCAAACTGCCACACCTGACTGCGGTGGGGCGTTTGGGTTCAACTAGGATCAGATCTGTCGCTAGCGAGTTCGGCCGTCAGCTATCCATGCAGCACTGTTTGTACTTCTTGCCCGAGCCGCATGGGCACGGGTCGTTGCGGCCCACCTTGGGAGCGGATCGTGCGACGGTCGGAGACTTCCAAGGTCCGTGAAACGTTTCGTAGGTGGCCGCCACGATGCCCATCAGCTCTTCGCAAATCGCGACCTTGGGTTGTGGAGCGAACTCGCGCTCGATCAGCGCTACTGTGTCGTCGTCGAGCAAATCGGAGCGACCACCGAGGTAGGTTACGGCTTGGGCTAACGCCATGGCATCCTCGTTACTCGTCCACTTGGCGTCGAGGCGCACCCCGGCGCTGTACCCCGCGGCGAACGACTCGCAGTGCTCGACCTCGTCGGGCAGCGGAATCAAGTGTTCACCACCGGCAACAGCACCCACCACCTCGTCGCGCAGCTGGGCTGCAAAACGGACGGCCTTGGCGCCGTCCGTGGTCTCGACGTTCAAGTCCGGGAACACGGCCGCCACCCAGTCGGGCTGCGGCACGTCGCCTGGTCCGACCGCCAACGCGTGAAAAAGCCCAATCAACCCGTCGATGTCGAACGGCGAGTGCTCGTCGCAGAGGTCGGCGAGTTCCTCGAACTCGGCGTCGGATAGGGTCGCGGCGTCGGCCGGTGGTGCGAGCTTGTTCATGGGGCGCACCCTGACGGTTGTGCGGCGCGGTAGCAAGCGGCAAACGGCGTGCACCCGCGTCGACCCCCAAGAACTCGGCAAAAAGTCGGCGAGCGTTCGACGCCGTCACGCGCCGTCGGACGACCCTGCCCAAAGGCGGCGCATCCTTACATTGCACGGGGCGACATCCTCGACGTCGAGTCGTGCCCTTTGGTCGCCGAGGAGAAGGCGGGGGCGCGCTGTGGGTACCGACGTCGGACACGCCGCCCACGTCCCTGCCAGCGTGCGACAAGTTGGTGACGGCCGGGGATCGTGCTGGAGTTCGTCGCCGCCGAGCAGTTCAATCGCAGGCGCTGCAACTCTGCGCCCGCATCCCACGGATCTACCATGTCGTCACCTGCTCCGACCTCACCCTCGCCGGGTTCACCTCCGCCAAACAGTAACGCACCGGAAAACCCGACGCATGCGGCCCTGCCACCACGTTCGTCGCTGGAACGACGCGCGCTCACCTATTTGCTCACCACCGCGTGCCTGATGGCCGCGTTGTACGCTCTGGCCTACCACTCGTGGGACGCGACCAGTGGGCCCGGACGGTGGCTAGCGGCTTACCTGAAAACCGTGACGCAAGTAAGCGCCGCGACGTTACGGGCGCTCGGGGAGCACGTCACGGTCGCTGACAGGACGGTCAGCGGCCGCTTCTCTTACGTGGTCGTCGTCGATTGTGCCGCGCTCGACGTTCAGGCGCTGTTCGTCGCCGCAGTGCTCGCGTTTCCGTCGCCGTGGCGAACCCGCCTGTGGGGGATCGTCACGGGCATCGCGGCGATCTTCGCCATCAACATCACGCGGCTGGTGGTGCTCTATTACGCCGGAGCTAGCTCCCTGGAGTTGTTCAACACCTTGCACGAAGAGGTGTTCGTACTGCTCATCGTCGCTCTAGTGTGTGGCTTGTTCCTTGCCTGGGCCCGGTGGGCGATGTCGTACGCTTCATCTTGGCCGCTGGCAAAGACGACCACTCCCAGACTGGGTGGCGCGTCGTGACCAACGAGCGACTGCGGTGGGGGCCACGCCTGGCGACGTTACTGTTTCTGGTCGTGCTGGGTTGCTGGCCGTGGCCGGCCCTGCGGCATGGCTTCAGCGCCGCGTTCGCCGACATCGTCTCACCACTGCTCGAACAGATCACGTTCGATGGTCAGGCCAGCGTGACCATCGCGCCGTTGCCCAAGGATCGGCCCCACGTTTCGGGTGAACACATCGTGGCCGATACCGCCTTGATCCTCAGGCTGGCCCGATATTCCGGGCAAATGCAGGTCGAGCTGAGCTTACGCCGCGACGTGTGGATCCCCTTGGTTCTGTTTGGGGCTTTGGCGCTCGTCGCGCCGATCCCGTGGCGCCGGCGTTTGGCGACGTTAGGTGCCGGTTACGCGCTGATCTCGATGACGGCCGTGGGCTCGATCTTGCTCTTGCTCGGCAACATCTTCTCGGGTCGTCTGCCCTTGGCGCCTCAACTCTCGGAGGTCTACGTCGTGTCGGAGACCTGGGGCGCGACGTTGCAGTTCTTGAACGAACGTTGGCTCACCCCGCCGGGTAACCGGGTGATCGCGCCGTTGCTCTTGGGTGCGCTCGCGTGGGCGATCCACATCGAATACTGGTGGCCGAAGCTCGACGTCCCCCGACGTCGGATGGAACGCGCGTGAAAAGCGAACGGGCCAACTCGGCTGAGTTGGCCCGCATTCACTCAGCGTGTATCGGCGGTCACGCGACGACGGCGCGGCGACGCATCACCCAGCGGCGACGGGCGAGCGCCGTGGCGCCAGCCAAGCCTGCACCGAGCAGCCAAGGCACGACGGGACCAACCGGGGTGGGGGCAGGCACCTGGAAAGCCCACACCGCGTCACCAATACCACCGGGCACGGCGGTCAAGTCGGTGCTCGTTGGGTGTTGCACGGCGACGATGAACTCGCGCGGATTGGCGGGGTTGAAGATCATGCCGGTGCCTTCGGAGCCAGCGACGCGCAAGGTCATGAAGTGGTCCATCGATTCGGCGACGCCGTCGTTGTTGGTGTCGCGCAAGAACCAGATATCACCACCCGTGGTACCCGCGTTGGGCGAGTCCTCGATGACGTAAATGTTGCCGAAGCGATCTTGGGCGAGATTGTCTGGCGAGTTGATGGCGCCCATAGTCGCCGGGAAACCGACGTTCTTGGGCGTCGCCGTCTCGGAAGCGGCCAAGCGAACGGTCGCGGTGCCTGCGCTCAGCATCTCGATCGAATACACGGCCTGTTCGGAGGTCGCGGCGAAGTACAACACCTCGCGGCCATTGGCAAGCCTGGCTACCTCGATGTCTTCGGGGCGGCCGTAAGGTGTACCGCCAACTTCGTCAGCCGCGCCGCGTCCTCCCAACGACAACGGATCCGTGGTCGCGAGGTTGGGGTCGCCATTGCGGAACGGGTCCGTGGGCGTTATCCCCACACAGCCATTACTGATCGGCTCCCACGTCGCTGCGCCGGTGCGCAGAGAGCCCGCGCCCGAAGCGTCGTTGTAGTTTTTGGACGGATCGCCCACGTAGCCCGTGACCTTCAACACGTAGGAGGTGCCGTTCGTGTAGTCGCCAGCTACGGGCATCACGAACTTGTAGATCGATCCCGAGTTGTTCTCGTCGACGAGGTACAAGGTCTTGTTGTCCGCGCTGAAGCGTAACCCCTCCTGAGCGACGTTGGGGATGCACGTCAGCTCGCGGATGTTGATCGCGGCTGGCGCCGCGAGCGGATTCGTGATCTCGATCACGCGACCTTGACCGGCCCACTCCTCGGCAGCAAACAACGTGCCGGTGGGCGTCCACAACGAAGGGTCGAACGCGCCGTAGTCGTTGGTCCAGTTTCCGACCGAGCCTTGCCCGTCACCTTGGAACAAGATCTCGGCCTTGTCCGTCGAACGGTCGTAGCGCGTGACGCCTGCTCCCCACTGCGTCTCGTGCGGGAAGAAGATGTACTTGCCGGTCGGGTCGAACGACATCATGTCGATCATGCTCGCCGAGCTGCCCAAGCCAGGCACGCGGACGATGCTCTGGTTGATGTCGGCTTCGATCTCCTTCATGCTCGTTCGGTTGACCTGGGTCACGTTGGAGGGAGTGACCCAAGGGCTATTCGCCTCTTCGGCGCTATTGGGCGCGGTGACCGGCGCCGACTGAGTCAGCGGGGTAAAGAACGGGGCAGTGCCAGCGACGGCGGATTGAGTCAGGGTGAGTACACCCACGGCAGTTAATAGACGGGTCTTGATCATGGTGGTTCTCCAGCTCGAGCGGGACGCGCGACCGAATGCCGCGGTTCCTCCGGGGCGTGCCAGGACTTTACTCCTTGTTTCGTGAAGACCTGGAACCGCTCCAGTCGAGCCGAATGTCCCATTTGTATGCGTACTTCTCGGGAAGTTTTGGTGACCTCTCGTTGTCGATCTCGCGGTAAACGTTCGAAGGTGGCGTGACGATTGGGTCACGCCCAAAGATGAAGTCCTGGTCCTCGACGATCGTGCGGTACGCCTTGTTCATCGCGAGTGCGCGCGCGCGGGACGGAGTGATGAGCTCGTAGACGTCCTTGGCGCGTTCGACCTTGGCGGCGGCGGGCGCGCCGTCGGAGAACCAGCGTTCGAGCATCTCTGCGTTGGCTCGGAACTCACTGCCTCCGCCCACACGCTCGAGATACGTCGCGATCTCGCCGCGCGTCTCACCCATCGACGGCGCGTCGGGCATGCCTCGCAAGTCGATGTAGCCCCAACCGTCCGCGCCGTCGACCTTCCGCGCAAAGCTGAAGGTGCTGTCGATGGTGCTACCGATCGACGTATGGCAGCCCATGCAGAACAAGTTCTCTTCGTAGGTGTTGAAGCGAAGTCGACCGTTGCGATCCTCGAGAAAACCCGAAATCACCCACCCCATCTCGTTGTCCAGGCCTCGTTGCTCGCGATCACGGTAACCCGGTAGGCGACCGAGCTCCTTGTCGTACGCTTCTTCGCGGTAGGCGGTGCTGAGCATCGCTGGGCCCAACATGAACCGCTTGCGCATGTAGCGCAGCTCCTTCATCCGCGGCGGCACGTAGATGTTGCCGAGCTCGTCCGCGCCGACGTATCGCACGGTGTGTAGGAACTCGGTGTCTAGCGGGTAAACATGCGGGGTCGTGTAGTGCTCACGTGCAGCGCCCACGAACCGAGATGTCAGCGTGATGCGCTCGGTAACCGAGAGCCGACCATTGCCGTCGAGGTCTTCGCCAACCGCGCGTTCGTCGACGGGCGGCACCGTGACATGGGGCAGCCCCTTGATCCGCGCTTCCAAGATCCCGAGGTTGGCGACGTATACGTCCTTGGAGTACACGCCACTCTTCGTCTCGCGGTAGGCAGCGGGCAGCCGAATCATGACGTCGTCGGTCGCGCCGTTCGTTGGCCAAAAAGTGCTCGGCATCGGCTTGTAGTTGAACGCCACCCAGTGACTGCCGTCTCTCGCGAAACCGTCGACAGCGAAGGCGTCCTTGCCGCGCGCCAGATCCTTCAGATCGGGGATGTACCCCTGAAACCCCTCCGCCGAGAGCCGCGTCGCCAGGTCCGAATAGTTGTCTCCAGCTACCCAGCGCTCGATCTCTTGGTCACTGATTGCGGCCACGCGAGCGCTGCGGTCTTCGAACAAATTGCTCCAGTGGTTCTTCGTACCCACCTCGCTGAAGCTGTACGCGAGCTGCAGCTCGCCATCGTTCATTTGGTTCGGACGCCCCTTCACGGCGTCCTGATGGCAGACGTAGCAGGGGTTGTAACGCCCGTTGGTCTGCGTGTAACACATCGGCGGAATCACTGCCTCCGGGTTGAAGACGGCCGTCCAGCGATGGCCCTCGGTCGCCGGCGGAACGGCAGTGTTCGATTGACGCAGTGCCTGCAGGAGCTGCTCGTAGCCGGGCTCGCCCGGGGTCGAAGCAGCGGAAGCTGACTGGGGTTGTCCGGACTGCGCCGACGCGACCGCGGTGGGCCGCACGGTAACGTCGACCTCGGGCTCTGGTGTGCAACACACGAACGTTCCCCCACCGAACATCAACAGTGCAGAGAGTGTCTTTCGCACCGGGCTTGCGTAGCAGAAGCGCGATGACAATCTGGCGACGAATGGGCAACAAGTGCGTTGGGCGGTCGCGGCGGCGAAGTGTTCCTGGCTCACCCCCGCTAAACCGCAACAAATTAACACACGACTCGGCGTCCGCGCGACACGTCGCTCCCCCGCTCACCAACGACCCGCCACCAACTGGATCGAAACTAACGGGAAAACTCCCACGTGCAGCGCGGAGCCGTGACGCAGCGTGGTCACGCTTGCCCCGCGGCTTCGCCCAGCTTGCCTCGGCTTGCAACTTTCCCAGATGCGGCTAAAAAGACGAGACGGATTGATGGGTGGGGGAGTTGCGCTTTGCGGGCTCAATTGTCCACCCAACCCTTGCGCTGGATCGGGCTAGCGCTTACATCCGGACATCCAAATCATGGTATCTGCCCCAAAAATCGACCTAAACAGCCTAACCCAGGTCTTCCGCGAGGCCGAAAAACCGGCAGATCGATGGCGGGTGGGGATGGAGGCCGAGAAGTTCGGGGTTTATTGCCCCGACCCGAAACCACTTACCTACGAAGGCGAACGTGGGGTGGTCGGCGTGTTCGAGTTCCTGCGGTCGAAGTACGGATACTCCGTCTACCGGGAAACGGAGGACGGCCCGCCCGTCGCCCTGCAGCGCGGAGAGGCGAGCATCACCCTGGAGCCGGGCGCGCAGTTCGAGCTCTCGGGTTCGCCGCACGACACACTGCACGGCGTGTTTGCCGAATTTGGTGAACACTACGTCGAGCTCGCCGAGGTGAAGCGCGAGTTCGGCTTGCGATTTCTGCATCTCGGCTTCAATCCGTTACACCGACTGGACGAACTGCCGTGGATCCCGAAGCGCCGCTACCCGATCATGCGGAAGTACCTGCCGACCCGCGGCAGCCGCGGCTTGGACATGATGCAGCGCACCGCGACCGTGCAGGCCAACCTCGACTACTCGAGCGAAGACGACGCGATGCAGAAGCTCGTCACGTTGTTGCGCCTCACGCCGGTCATCGCCGGCATGACGTTGAACGCACCTTTCTACGAGGGACGCGTCAGTCGTCGCAAGAGTGAGCGCCAGGACGTGTGGCTGAACATGGATCCACTCCGCTCGGGGTTGATCGCCGAGTTGTGGTCGAAGAAGTCTCCCAAATACGAAGACTACGCCCGGTGGGCGTTGCGCGCCGGCATGTTCCTCTTCTACCGTGACGGCGAAGCGCAGTTGAACACGGGTCAGTCGTTCGAGTCGTTCATGAACGACGGCTTCGAAGGGCACTACCCCACGCTCGCGGATTGGGAGCTCCACTTGGGCACTTTGTTTCCCCAGGTGCGCCTCAAACGCACCCTCGAGATCCGGTGTTGCGACTGTCTGCCGTTGGAGCTGAGCGTCGCGCTGCCGGCCCTCGCGGTGGGCATCACCTACGACAACGTCGCGTTCGAACAGGCTCGCGTCTTGGCGGACCGGATTTCGTACGAGGACGCCCACAAGGCCGAGCTGCAGCTCCCCTACGACGGCTTGCAGACGCCGATTGGCGACACGACGTTGCAGAAGTATGCCGAGGACCTGCTCGACATCGCGCGCGGCGGCTTGATCCGCCGAGCTCGCGTCGATGCTCGCGGACTCTCCGAAGCCCAATACCTCGACAGCTTGTCCAAGTTGGTGAGCCTGGGGCGGACGCCGGCTGACCAAATCTTGCTCGACCTGCAAGCCAGCCAGCTCGACGTGCGAGCGTTCATATTGGGGCCCTGCCGCTAAAGGTAACCCGTGACGTTAGCCCAACGCATCATGCTCGGCATCAGCGCGTTGGTCGCGCTCGTCTGCGTCGGCATCAGCGTCGGGGTCCGACGTTCTTGGGAGCTTCGGGAGCGCGAACGGTACGAAGCGGAGTTCCAGCTCCTCGCCAACCGAACACGCGACGGCTTTGCCGACGAGATCCGACAACTGCCGGTTCAGTTGGCACCGTTATGCGAATACAGCCCAATGGTGGACTCGACGCTCGTCGCGCTCCAGAGCGGGACGTTGACCCACGACCGCAAGTATGCGCTCAGCCAACTCGTGCCGGCGTCGCGCAAAGCGTTCGGCTTCGACGAGCTCCTGTTCTTCACCGGCAGCGGTGAAATCTTGGGGGCGAGTGACCCCGCCCGCATCGGCACCAAAGATCCGAGCCTCGCGCAGTACTCGCGAAGCGACGCCACCGCCGTGTATCTGGCTTCGCCGCCGCGCATCGTGGCGCATTGCGTGAAATCGGTGAACAGCCGGAGCGATACGAACGCCGCTGCTCGCTCCGTGCTCCGCGTCGGCATGCGCGCCGAGAAACACCTGAACACGATCTTGGCCAAGTTGGCAGAGGGCTCTGGGCTACTCTTGAGCTTGACCCCTCACGACCCGAAATACCGCTGGTCTGCGAGTATCGAGCTGCCGGAGTTACCCGGTGTCTCACTGCACGCGGTGCCGGCGGTCGATCGCATCGATCAGGTGATGGCCGAGGTGAACCGGCAAGTGTGGTTGTGGGGTGGGCTGGCGTTGGCGCTCGGGCTTTCGCTCGGCTATTGGATGGCCAAACGCTTGACCGATCCGTTGCGTGAGCTCGCGACCCAAGCCAGTCAGATCGCGCACACCGGCCCCGTGCCGATCTCCGCGCGCGGCGCCCGCGAGCTGCAGGACTTCGCCAAAGCCTTCAACCAGACCCTGGACGACCTGGCGCAACTGCGGCGTCAGCTGGCGGCATCCGAGCGCAGCGCGGCGCAACGCGAGATCGCGCGGCGAGTTGCCCACGAGATCAAAAATCCACTGGCGCCCATCCGCGCCGCGATCGAGACGCTGCGACGTTTGCGCGGCCGACGCGACCCGGCCTTCGACGAATACTTCGAGGAAGCGACGCAGACGGTCTTGTCGGAGGTGAACCGCATCACGACCATCGTCCAAGAGTTCACCGAGTTCGCGCGGCTGCCGGAGCCTCGCTTCCAAACGACGGAGCTGGCTCCGTTGATCGACCGCGTCGTCTCACTGCACAAGTCCACATTCCCCCACATCGATGGCGCCTGGCGTGAGCCGCGCAGCGTCGTCGTCGACCCGGAGCAGTTGGTGCAGGTTCTCACCAACTTGATCCAGAACTCCGTCGACGCATTGGAAGGCGTAACTAGCCCGCGCGTTCTCATCAGCACCAAGCAGACAGCCAAACATTGGCTACTCGAGGTGGAGGACAACGGGCCAGGCTTCAGCCCGGAGGCCCAGGGACAGTTGTTCGTGCCGTACTTCACGACGAAGGCCAAAGGCACGGGGCTCGGCCTGGCCATCGTTCACCAGATCGCGACCGGGCATCAGGCGACGGTCGAGGTCGGCGCATCGGCGCTCGGCGGTGCCCGCGTCACGGTGGCCTTCCCCTTGGGCTTGCTCGACGCCGGTCGTCCTGCAGTTATATAGGTTGACCTGCTTCGACAGCGGTTAACTCTCGGGGGCGGTGTGCCGTCACCGTCTAACGCGGGCTCATACTCCAAAAGGTCCAGCGACCGTCCTTTCGGTGTATAAGCCGACCACCCTCAGTCACTCCGGAAACACTGGCCCCGCCCATGAACGCAACGCCTCGCCTACTCGTCGCCTCGGTATTACCCTTCCTGAGCGCCGTAGTCCTGTTGATCGTAGACGCCGACGCGAGAGTTCCCGCACTGGTGATGGCCCTGGTTGGTGTGGGTGCCGTTTGGCTGGGCGCCATGGGGCAACCGAAGCCCACGTATTCCCGGTTGGCCAAGGCGTTGAGCTCGGTGCGTCAGGGCGCGGTCCTCGAGGAGGTGCCGGAAGATGCGGCCCCCGGCGAGCTGCGATGTTTCAGTGAGCTCGAGAAGCTCTCGACCAACTACACGAAGCAACTGAACGAGCTCCGCGAGAGCCTCGGTGCCGCCAACACCCGGCTCCAAGCCCTGGAGAAGTCGGGCGGCAGCGAAGTGCTCAACAAAGTGATCGGCGTGGTCGGCGAGGTCGTGCCGCAACTGCGCACCCTCCAAGTCGAGGTCACGGAGCGTGCCTCGACGGCCGAGCGCGCGATCACCCAAGCCAAGAGCCTCGCGGACGGGCTCGGCGAGATCCTCAAACAGACCGAGATCCTGACGACCAGCGCCGAAGAAGGCAGCTCGGCGATCATGCAGATGTCGGCGACCAACAACCAGATGGCCGCCAACATCGGCGAGCTCGGCGCGAGCGTGCGTGAATCCGTGGCATCTATCGAGGAAATGACGTATTCGATGCGCGAAGTGGCGCGCAACGTCGACGCGTTGTCGCTGACCGCCGAAGAGACGGCGTCCTCGATGAACGAGATGGACGTCAGCATCGACCAAGTGCAGTCCAACGCCAACGAAACGGCGCGCCTCTCCGAAGAGGTGGCACGCGACGCCGAAACTGGCGCCGAAGCCATCCAAAAGACGATCGAAGAGATCCACCGCATCCGGGACAGCAGCTCGGCGGCGGTGCGCGTGATGTCGAACCTCGACGCGCACATCGCGGCCGTCGGCAAAATCCTCAACGTGATCGACGACGTGGCCGAGCAAACCAACTTGCTCGCGCTGAACGCAGCCATCATCGCAGCGCAGGCGGGCGAACACGGTAAGGGCTTCTCCGTGGTGGCCGACGAAATCAAAGATCTGGCCGAGCGCTCCAGCGCCAGCACGAAGGAAATTGCCGAGCTCATCAAGGGCATCCAGCAAGAGAGCTTGAACGCGATCCGCGCGGTGGAGCGCGGCGCCGAAAACGTCGAGCGTGGCGTGCAGGTTTCGGGCGAAGCCGAGATGGCACTCAAGAAGATCTTGGATAGCTCGCAGAAGAGCACCAACATGGTCCGCGCCATCGCGCGCGCGACCGTCGAGCAAGCGAAGGGAAGCCGTCAGGTCACCGACGCCATCGGTCGTATCGCCGAGACGGTGCAACAAATCGCCGCCGCGACCGCCGAACAGGCGCGCGGCTCCGAGCTGATCATGAGCAGCTCAGAAAAGATGCGCACGATCGCCCAACAAGTAGAGCGTTCGAGCCAGGAGCAGTCGCGGGGCAGCAAGCAAATCACCGAAGCCATCGAGCAGATCAGCGCGATGGTCGAGCAACTCGCGCGCACTCAACGTGAACGTCGCCAGAACTCCGACGACGTCGGACGCGCGATCGCGAGCTTGCACGGATTTCTGGTAGAAGAGCTCAACCGGCTCCGCGCGATGGCGGAGAAGGTCGAAGCGTTGAAGTCGTGAGCCGTGCCGGAGCTCGGTCCGACAGAACCAACTCCGGCACGACATGAGC
Organism: uncultured bacterium; assembly: GCA_966249405.1. Taxonomy (GTDB): domain Bacteria; phylum Myxococcota_A; class Polyangia; order Polyangiales; family Polyangiaceae; genus SZUA-265. Next base: position 38,992 of record CBINDO010000010.1, read on the forward strand.
CTCACGCGCCGCCGGGCAACGGCAGGCACTCCATGATCTCCACCGAGTCACCGGGGAAGAGGGAAAAGTGCGGGTGCTCAATGAACAGTTCGGCCGCGGCGGCGTGAGACTCGGCGCGGACGATCACGTACCCGGCCATGGCATTCTTGGTGTCGGCTAGCCCTGCTCGGGACGCACGTTTGGTTTTCCCGAGCGGTGTGCCCTGGTCGACGATGGCAGCGGCGTTCTTCTTCGACCACTCGATCCACGCCGCGATACCACGGGCCTCCCGCTGCCGACGTTCGTCGTCACTGAGCGTGCTCCAGCCCGAGTTGTCCCTGGCCTCTTGGGTGCCGACGTAAATTGCTAGAAATGTCTTCATTGTGGGCGCTCTCCTCGATGTGAGTGTGAGGGGAGTCTGCCAGACGCGACAATATGATCACGAACATGTTTTGGCGCCGGACGTCGCCAGACCGCCACGGCTCGTTCATGCCGCGACGGCGCGCTGCAACGCTTCTTGGATCAGACGCTCGCTGACTTCCCACAGAGCGCGCGCGAGTTGTGGGTCGTTCGCTTCCGGATTGGGAGACACCATCGGAAAGCCACCGCCGTTGAGCGACTTGTCTCGGTAGTGTCCAAGTTGGCTGAAGTAAGCACCGCTGTGCTGGACGACGTCGGGCGAGAGCAACGCGTGCAGAGACGCTTGCGCGCCTTCCCACGGCTCGATCATGCCCGCGCGACGCAGCAGGTGTTTGAAGCCGAACAGGTCCTGCAGGAACGTCGGCATCGTGTTGCGGATCAGCCGCGTGCGTACCCACCCGGGGTGAACACTGACCGCGACCGCCGACGTTCCTTCCAGACGGCGCGCCAGCTCTTTGGCATGGAGCACGTTGGCGAGCTTGGACTGAGCGTAGGCTTGCCAGCCATCGTATTTGCGCCGCTGGAAGTTGGGGTCCTGCAGGTCGATGCTCCCTTTGCGTCCCATCGCCACGTCGTGGTACGCGCTCGATACGTTCACCACACGCGCGCCTGGGGTCTGCTCGATGACTCCGAGCAGAAGCGACGTTAGGTGGAAGTGGCCCAAGTGATTGGTACCGAACTGCAGCTCGAAACCATCGTCGGTCCTACCGAACGGCGTGTTCATGACCCCGGCGTTGTTGACGAGGCCGTGCAGCTGGCGGTGTGAAGCCAGGAACTGCGAGGCGAAGGCGCCGACCGAACGCAGGCTCGTCAAGTCGAGCGCGGCCACCTCGACTCGCGCTCGCGGGTGCTGGGCGCGAATTTCGGCGGCCGCGGCCTCACCCGCCGCGACGTCGCGGACGGCGAGGACTACGTGTGCGCCCTGAGCGGCGAGTTGCGTCGCGGTGACTCGACCGATCCCGGAGCTGCCGCCGGTGACCACGTAGACCTGCCCCGTGAGATCGCGTTTCAACAACTCGGGAGAACACATCAGGGGTTTCGGCATGAGATAGTGACTTTCGATTGGTGGCGAACCCGCCAGTAGAATGTTAGATGACCAGTGGTCTTTTATTTAGAGACCACCAGTCTCTTGTCAAGGCAGACGTATGTCGGACGACGATTTTCAGCGGGCACGACGGCCCGAACAGAAGGAGGAACGCAGGACGCTGCTGCTAGAAGCGGCGCGCCGACTGCTCCTCGAAAGTAGAAATGAGCAGGATCTCAGCCTCAACGAGCTCGCCAAACACGCTGGCATGGCGAAGTCCAACGTGTACCGCTACTTCGAGAGCCGGGAGGCGATCCTCGTCGAGCTCCTGCGTCACGAATGGAGCGAATGGTTCTCCGACCTGCACCGGGCACTCGTTGCCGCGCCCCTGCCCCGGCTCGAACCAGGTTCGACCGCACGCCGTGACTGGTCGCGCGTCGATGCCCTGGTGAAACACATGGCCGAGACCATGGCACGGCGGCCGTTGTTGGGCCGACTGTGCAGCATGCTGTCCTCGGTGATCGAACAGAACATCTCTGCTGACACGGTGCGAAGCTTCAAGTTGGAGTCCGTTGGCTTCGTGAAGATGCTCGCGGAGTTCCTCCACACTCACGCGCCGGAGTTGACCGTCGAACACTACGAGGAGTTGTTTCACACCGGCTTCGCGGCGCTGGTAGGGTTGTGGTCGTTCTCTCACCCCGCGCCGGCAGTAGCCGAGGTTTTGTCCGATCCGCGCCTGGCGCCGTTCCGCCACGACTTTGCCCGCGACTATAGCCGCCACCTGTCGCTGCTGGCGCGTGGGTTGCTCGCCGACCTCGACTGACTGACCGTCACTGAGAGGCGCCGCAGGTCTGGTGCCCGGGGCTGCTCACCCGAACCTGGTAGTCACCGATCGGCACTCGTTGGGGCAACACCAATTGCCCCGCGTATCTCCCCTGCTCGTCGGTCACCAACGTCCCTGCCGCAAAGCTCGAGCGCGAACCAGCGTCGAACAACTCCACGTCGATGCGCATCAGCGGACACGTCTGGCCCTTGACGTTTCGCGCCGTACCTTGGACGGAGAAACGTTCGCCACGCTTCAACGACGCACCACCGAACGACACCGTGAGACGTGTCGGCGGCGGCGGTTCGACCTCGGCGGTGGTGGGTTCGGTCGGCGGCGTGTTCTCCGTGACGAGACTCGGCGCGCCGGGAGTCAGCGCACCGCTCGCGGCAGGAGCGGTGGTTGCCCCATTGGCGCTCGAGGTCGGCCCCGGCGTCATACCTGGGTTGGCCGCACCGCCGGATGTCCCACCACCATTGCCATTGCCCCCGCCGGCGAGCGCCGCCTGCAACGCACGGTCGACCATGTTTTCGCCGGACTCGCTCTTCGGCGGCCAGGTGTACGGATCGGGCGGTGTCTCGTGAGGCACGTCGAGATCACTCGTCAGAGCCATCTCGCCAGCGGCTCCCCCGAGGTCCAGACGATGCCAGATCCGGCCGTCGTAGACTTCCACCCAAGCGTGAGCCTCGTTTCGTACGAACCGCGACGGAAGTCCGATCGCCAACCCCGTCACGACGAACGCAAACGCTCGATGCCGGCACACGCCCTTTTGAGAGAGCGCGATCTCCCGGTAGAGCTGCATCCCGCGCTCGGTGCGTTGCTCTTCCTTGGGCTCGAAGTTCCGGAAGTACTCGACCATCCGACGCACCGCGACGGTGGGCTTGACCTCGGGCGTCAAGTTCAAACGGCTCAACACCGGCGTGGCTGCTTCGTTCACCACCTCCGGCAACTCCGGCAAGAACGGCTGTAAGCTCGCCCAGGTCACGTCGGCGAACGGCGAGCCCAGCGTCGCGCGCTCCAGCGCCAGGTGAGACACCCAGTCGAACTTGCCGCTGGTCTCGGTCTTGATGAACAGGTTCTCGGCGCTGTCCTCGAACAGCTTGAACGGCGCCCCCGGGCTGAGCTGCGCGTTGAGCACCTTCGCTCCCGGCCCGACCGTGGGCAGCCGTAGCAGCTCGCCCCTCGCCAGCTCGAGCGCCTGTTTGCCCATGAATTGATCCTCGGAGGAACGCGCGACCCCGCCGATCTGTACCGGCCTCAGTGCACTCTTGGCGACCACCAACTCCAACGCGGCGTTGACCGCGTCGTAGGCGAAGAGGCGCTTGAACGGCGGGATGGAGGGCGTGAACGGGTCCGAATACCCGACACGATCGGGTTGGGAGGTATTGCCGTCGAGCCGATACTCGTCGTCCGCCGTGGGCTGCTCGGGGCGTCGGTTTGCGACGTCTTCGTCCGCCGCCACCGCGCCCGCGAGCAGGGCTGGATCGGGAGGGGTACTGGACGGCACCGCGACATCGATAGGAAACGCCGCCGCCGGTGGCGAGAACGGTGACGGCGGCAGCTCCGCCTCACCGTTGAACTGGAAAAACTCGTGCAAGACGGGCTGCGCCGCCAGGGCGGAGCTCGTGCACACCACCGCCACACACCAAGCCAGCCGCCGCATCTGCTCATTATACCCGGGGTTCGGCGGTGTTGACCAGACCGCGGTCCGAGCCGCCCGCATTTGTTCCGCAACTCGTGCGCGCGACGATGCATGACCCCCTGGCCTATCCGTGAATCGGGCCCCATAAAACTTGCGACCCCGCCACAAAAAGTGTCTAGGCTCGTACATATGAATGCGTCTCTGCGCCAACAGCTCGCTGACCTTCCGGATTCGATTCAGACCGTCTTGAAAGACCATGGCTTCGACACGGAGCGTTTCCTCCGTCTCGCCGAACGCCTGACGTCCACGGTGCCTCAGTCCAACTTCGTTACCGGCAAGATCACCCCTCCCGAACCGGAGGACGTGGCGGAGTTGCCGGCGCTGGGGTCTCCCGAAAGTAAACAGCTCGAAGAGCTAGGCCTGCAGGCCCTCAAGAACGGCCAATGCGCGATGGTGGTTCTGGCAGGTGGCATGGCGACGCGCATGGGTGGCGTCGTCAAGGCCTTGGTCGAAGCGGTGCCAGGTTACCGGTTCCTCGACCTACGGTTGAACGAGCTGCGCGCCTTGGAACGGCGCGGTGGCCACCGTGTCCCGCTGTGGTTGATGACGAGCGATGCGACGGACGAAGCCATCCGCGATGCACTCGGCAACCACCGCGCGCCAGATTACCTCGAGACCTTCCGACAGGATTTGTCTCCACGTTTGAATCCCGATGGCTCGTTGTTCCTGGACTCCAAGGGTCAGCCCAGCCTGCACGCTCCTGGCCACGGAGATCTCCCGCAAGCACTCGCGCGGAGCGGATTGCTGCAGCGCTTCGTCGAGCGCGGCGGCAAATACGTCACGATGACCAACATCGACAACCTGGGCGCCAGCCTGGACCCGCGCATCATCGGGTTCCACATCAAACACGGCAAACCCCTCACGTGCGAGGTGGTAGACAAGGTCGGGACGGACAAGGGCGGCATCCCCGTGCGGCTCGACGGACAACCAGTGGTGCTCGAAGAGTTCCGCATCCCGCCGTCGTTCGACCCCAGCACCGTGCGTGTATTTAGCACCAACACCTTCCACATCGACGCTGCGTCGCTGCTCGACCCCAAGCTCGACTGGACGTACTTCACCGTCGAGAAGAAGGTCGAGGACAAGAAGGTGATCCAGTTCGAGCGCTTGCTCAACGAATTGACCAGCGCCTTACCGACGCAATTCGTGCGCCTGCCGCGCACCGGCGCCGAGTCGCGTTTCCTTCCGGTCAAGGACTTCCCCGAGCTCGAAGCGCGCCAGGCGGAGATCACCTTGGTAGCTCGCGATCGGGGAATGCTCCCGTGAGAGCACTCCGCGCAACGGCAGTGTGGCTCGGAGTCAGCACACTGCTCGGTACCTTCACCTCTGCCTCTGCTCAAACCTCGGGCCGCGACCAAGTCCAGCGATTGCCCGAGTTCGGTCGACCGCTCGTCAGCGTCGAAGACAGCACGGCGATCGTCGTCAACCCCGCCAACCTCGCGTTCATGCGCGGCACTGAGCTACGCTGGACGGGGCTGTTCCTGAACAAGGACACCGAGGTCCCGTACAGCGGGCACGCGGTGGGTCTCGCCGTACCGATCCCGTTCATCAACGTCGCCGCGGGCGTGCGTTTGGACATGCTCAACCCGCCGTCTTCCTTGAACGACGCTGCGCTCGAGAGTTACCGGTGGCTGAGCTGGGCGCTCGCGATCCCGATGGGTCGCGGCAACGCCATCGGCGCCACCATCGAGAACTCGTACTCCGACGGAGCGCTCGCGGACGATTTGACGGCAGTGTCCGTCGGCTACACGAGCCGCTGGACGAACTGGCTCGGCATCGCGGTGGTTGGTCACAACTTGAACCGCCCCTCCAATCGGTTCTTCGAGTTTCAGCCACGTTGGGAAGCCGGCTTGGCGATCCGTCCGCTGTCGACCCGCACCTTCGAGCTGGCGATGGAGACGTCCTATTTGAAGGACGACGACATCTGGACGCCCAAAGCGTTGATCGGCATCGACGTAGGCCCGGTCGGGCGCTTGCGCGGCGAGTTCTCGGTGCAAGATCCGTCCGGTGAAGACAGCCAGCGCTGGCAGGCCGCGTTATCCATGAGCATCAACGTCAACGCGCCCATGGCGTCGACCGAGATTAGCGGCGGCGCCGTCACGGGCACGACACTCGGGCCAAGCGATCTCTACAGCCCCTACTTCAGCGTCGCGACGCGTGGCTTCCGTGAGCCGGTGGGCTTGAAAGTTGGCCGTTATGCGCTCAAGCTGCGCATCGACGAGACGCCCGATGACCGCGACCACGTCGCGCTGCTACGCACGTTGTGGTCGATCGCGAAGGAGTCCAACGTCGATGCCGTCGCGCTGGAGTTGCGAGCCAGCCCGGCGGACAACATGGCCAGCGCCGAAGAGTTGCGCGACGCCCTGTTCGAGCTTCGGCGCGCCGGCAAACGCGTGATCTGTCACGGCGATTCGTTGGGCACGGGCGGCCTGTTCGTGTGCGCTGCGGCCAATCGCGTCGTGGTCACGCCCTCCGGCGACGTGCGCGCCACCGGGTTACGCTCGAGCCACCTCTATCTCTCGGAGATGCTCGACAAACTCGGCGTCAAAGCCGAGTTCATCCGCGCCGGCGAGTACAAGAGCGCCCCCGAACAACTCACCGAACGTCGCGCCAGCGCTCCGGCGCGTGAGAACAAGATCAACCTGATCCAACAATCGGAGATCGAGATCACGACGGCGCTCGCGCTGGGCCGCAACCTCGATGTGCCGCGAGTCCGCGAGACGTTGGGTGAAGGTCCGTTCCTGGCCAACCAAGCCCTCGAACACAAGCTCGTCGACGCCGTGACGTTCGGGGACGAGCTAGAGAAAGAGGTCCGCGCCGCGACCGGCCGTGAGACGAATCTCATCGACGACAAACGCGCGCCGATTCAGCCCGCGACCTTCGGCAAAGAAGGCGCCGTCGCGCTCGTCTACGTCGACGGCGAGCTCACGGACGGCAAGAACACGGACATGCCGATCCTCGGCGTGCACACCTCGGGCGCCGAGACCATCGTCGAGACGCTGGAGAAGTTACGCAAGAACCCGCGCGTCAAAGCTATCGTGCTGCGGGTGAACTCCCCGGGCGGCTCGTCGAGCGCGTCGGACACGATGTGGCGTGCCGTTCAACTGACCGCGAAAGAGAAACCCACCGTCGTGAGCATGGGAGGCACGGCAGCGAGCGGCGGATATTACCTGGCGTCGGCGGCAGACCACATCTTCGTCAACCCGTCGACGGTGACCGGCAGCATCGGTGTATTCTACGGAAAGGGCGACGTCTCGGAGTTGCTCTCGCGCATCGGCGTGGACGTCGAGACCTACAAGACGCACCCGAACGCCGACGCCGAGTCGTGGTTCCGCCCGTTCACCCCTGATGAACGGGAAGCGATGACCAAGCAGGTGCAGACCCTTTACGACATGTTCTTGAGCCGCGTCGCGGAAGGCCGCGACCTAACGAAGGAACAGGTCGACGCGGTCGCCAAAGGGCGCGTGTGGACGGGCCGGCAAGCGGTCTCATCGAAGCTCGCCGACGAAGTGGGCGGCTTGCGCCAAGCCCTCGACTACGCGCGTAAACAAGCCAACCTCAGCGAAGACGCCCCGCTCGTCGAGCTACCGGTCCCGGAGCGTTCGCTATTGCTCGAAGCAGCTGGCTTTGCCCACGTCGAGGCCCAAACCATCTCGACGATTCCGTCGCCGGTACGGCATGTCCTCAAGGCCGTCGCGCCGCTCGTCATCCACCCCGCGAACAAAGCTCAAACGCGCCTCGAGTTAACGGTCGAGCCGCTCGATTGAGCTTTTGGGGTTGGGCCCAGCACCTCCGCGTCGCGCCGCGTCTCCCGCCCACCACTGGGCGTAAGATGCGGCCCGCGGTGGGAACGGTGAGCGGGATTGCTCGACGCGCATCGAGCAATCCGCAGGGTAAACCCGTGGAGCGAGCGGCAGGAGAGCGACGAGCCGGACACGAACGGGAGTGGCCCCAGGTTCGTCCACTGGTTTCGTCCAGAATGTGGAGCGCGCGAGTCAACTCGGGGCGATCTCGAAACCGGTCGCGAGCGGAAGAACTCGCGGGTCTCGGACGCGCTGTAACGGGGCGCTGGCGCTGGTTTGCGGCATTCGACCACGCTTTGGCCCTTCTCTCGGCGCGGCCGGCGGGGTAAACGCCGCGCTGTGACCGAGTCCGTCGTTTCGCCCTCCATCCCGCCGTTTTCGGACCCCGCCGTGGCGCGCCGCCACCTGGCGAACGCTCGCCGCGTGATCATCAAGATCGGCTCGCGGCTGCTCGCGACACGTCCGAACCTGATCCAGGAGATAGCCGCGCAGATCGCCGCGCCGGAGGTGGCCGGGCGCGACTTCTTGATCGTCTCGAGCGGCGCGATCGCGCTGGGTTGGGCGCGGCTCGGGTATCCCAAACGTCCGACCGTGATGGCGAAGCTGCAGGCGTCGGCGGCCGTGGGCCAGAGCGAGCTCATGTTGCGTTACGTCACGCACTTTGCTGCGCACGGCAAGACGGCGGCTCAGGTGCTGCTCACCCACTCCGACTTGGCGAGCCGCCGCCGTTTGATCAACGCCCAACAAGCGCTCGATGCGTTGTTCGCCGCCGGCGCCGTGCCCGTCGTCAACGAGAACGACACCGTGTCCACCGACGAGATCGCGTTTGGGGACAACGACCAACTCGCGTCGATGGTCTGCTCGCTGGTCAGCGCCGACGCCCTGTTTCTGCTCACCGACGTGCCCGGGGTGCTCGACCCGGACGGCAATCGCATCCCGCTCATGGTCAGTGAGAGCAAGATCGGAGATCGCCCCAACTCCAACAGCTTCGGCACCGGCGGCATCGCGAGCAAAGTTGGCGCGGCACGCAAGGCCGCCCACAGCGGCGCGTCCGTCGTGATCGCGAGCGCGGCCGAACCCAACGGACTCGTGCGGCTCCTGCAAGGCGAAGATTTGGGCACACTGTTCACGCCCGATCCCAACTCGCTCAAGGCGCGCAAACACTGGATCGCTTACACGTTGCGTCCGCGCGGCGTGATCCTCATCAACCAAGGCGCAGCCGAGGCGCTCCGCACCGGGAACGGCAGCCTGTTGCCGGTCGGCGTCGTCGGCGTCCGCGGTCAGTTCAGCACCAACGAAGCAGTCCAGCTGTGCACCGTGGACGGCAAAGAGGTAGCCCGCGGCCTCACCTTGCTCGGCGTCGCCGACATCGCGCGCGTCGCAGGCAAGAGCAAGGAAGAGCTCGCGGAGAAGTTCGGCATGCCAGACGCCGTCGTCGTTCACCGGGACGACCTCGTCGTATTCGGCGAGTCTTGAGTCTCGGTGGTCACAAGAGTGCCCCGCCGTGGCTTTTGATCGCGAACGGTCGGACGCAGCGTAACGCGTAAATCCCAGCCGCAACCGAGGCGCACGTACGCCGAACGGTCCTGCGCCGAACGGAACGGGTCTTGCACAGCAAGGACGCGGGAATGGCTGTCAGTTGCGCGTCGCTCGATTGCTCTACGGTTTCGGGGAGTCAATCTGCACTCGCGCCCGCCGGACGCCAAGCTGCGGCGTTGGCCGATTTGTTTTGGTGGATGCTCATCGGGACGGGCGTCGTGTGGGCCGTCGTGGTCGGGCTTGCCGTCTATGCCACGTACTTCTCCCGACGCCCGCTGTCGCAGCGGGGAGCTCGCGTACTCATCATCGGCGGAGGCGTCGTCGTGCCCAGCGTCGTGCTGACGGGCTTGTTGGTTTACGGGTTGGCGATGTTGCCGGAGCTGCTCGCGCCGGCTCCCCCCGGCGCGCTCGAAGTGCACGTCACGGGCCATCAGTGGTGGTGGCGCGTGCGTTATCCCCCGGCAATTGATGGTCAACCGTCGGGACCCGGCCAGCCGCCGAGAGACGAAGGCGTCGAGCTAGCGAACGAGATCCACTTGCCCGTCGGTAGGCCCGTCGAGTTCACACTGGAGAGCCCCGACGTGATCCACTCTTTCTGGATCCCGTCGTTGGGCGGCAAAGTGGACATGATCCCCGGACGTAGCACCCGGCTCTTGCTCGAGCCGACGCAAGTGGGCACTTACCGCGGGGTGTGCGCCGAATATTGCGGTACCGCGCACGCGCTGATGAGCTTCGTCGTCGTCGTCGAGTCGCAGCAGGACTTCGAGCGCTGGTTGGACCGCGAACGTCGGGTTGCTGTCGAGCCCAGCACGGCAGAGCAGCGCCGCGGGGCCGAGGTGTTCTTGGCCAGTGGTTGCGGCGCTTGTCACTCGGTGCGCGGAACGCCTGCGCGAAGCCGAGTCGGCCCCGATCTAACTCATGTCGCAGGCCGACGTTCGATCGGCGCGGGCACGTTGCCCCGCTCGTCCGATGCGTTCCACCTCTTCGTCTCACGAACGGACGAAATCAAACCCGGGGTGCACATGCCGGCGTTCGGCATGTTGCCGCCCGAAGATCTGCATCAACTCGCGACTTACTTGGAAGGCCTCGAATGAGCCAAGCACCCACGACTCCAGACTCGGACGTAAGCGAGGTGCAGCCCCTGCAAGACGCGCCGCCACCGTCTCTGCAGCAGGCGCAAGCAGAACGTCTCGAAAAGGCGTGGGAGACGCCGAAGGGGTGGCGCTACTGGTCAGCGGTAAACAACACCCAGGTCGGGGTCTGGTACACCGCAGTCTCGTTTTTTTTCTTCTTGTTCGGCGGCGTGTTGGCGCTCCTCATGCGCCTCCAACTGGCGCGGCCCAACAACGACTTTCTGTCGGCGGAGCACTACAATCAGGTGTTCACCGTCCACGGTTCGGTCATGATGTTCTTGTTCGCGATCCCCGTGTTCGAGGCGATCGCCGTCACCCTCATGCCGCAAATGTTGGGCGCGCGCGACCTACCGTTCCCTCGGCTTGCGGCGTTCGGGTTCTGGTGCTTCGTGTTGGGTGGCATCTTCCTATGCGGCGCCATCTTCTTCGATGCCGCTCCGCGCGGGGGGTGGTTCATGTACCCTCCGCTCACCTCGAAATACCAACCGGACATCGGCGCAGACATTTGGCTACTCGGATTTTCGTTCATCGAGGTGGCGGCCATCGCGTCTGCGGTCGAGCTCATCGTGGGCGTGCTCAAGTGTCGCCCACCGGGCATGCGCATCAACCTCATCCCGCTCTACGGTTGGTATACCCTCGTGGCCGCGGCGATGATCGTGTTCGCCTTCCCGCCGTTGATCGCGGGGAGCATGTTGCTCGAGATCGAGCGCGCCTTCGATTGGCCGTTCTTCGACGCGACCCGCGGCGGCGATCCGATCCTGTGGCAACACTTGTTCTGGTTGTTCGGTCACCCGGAAGTCTACGTGATTTTCCTGCCCTCGATCGCGCTCGTGGCGATGATCGTCCCGACGTTCGCGCGCCGCCCCATCGTCGGGTATTCGTGGGTCGTGCTGGCGGCCATCGGCACGGGATTCTTGAGTTTCGGCTTGTGGGTACATCACATGTACACCACCGGCCTGCCCGGGATCTCGCTGGGGTTGTTCTCCGCCGCATCCACGGCCGTCGCGATCCCCACCGGGATCCAGTTCTTCTGCTTCATCGCGACGTTGTGGGCCGGCCGCGTCGTGAAAGCGGTGCCGATGCTGTGGGTTTTGGGTGGGTTGGCGACGTTCGTGTTCGGAGGCCTGACGGGCGTCATGTTGGCGCTGGCTCCCTTCGATTTTCAAGCGCACGACACGTTCTTCGTGGTGGGACATTTACACTATGTCCTGATCGGCGGCGCCATCTTCCCAATCCTCGGCGGCGTCTACTACTTCTACCCCATCGTCGCCGGCAAGCACCTCTCACGGCGCTTGGGCACGATTGGGTTTTGGTTGACGTTCGTTGGGTTCAACCTCGCGTTTCTACCCATGCATCTTTCGGGTCTACGTGGCATGCCACGCCGTGTTTACACCTACGGCACGGGCCTGGGCTTCGACACACTCAATCTGTGGTCCACGATCGGCGCGTTCATCCTCGCCGGCGGGATCGCCTTCGTGGCCTGGGACTTGATCCGCAGTAAGAAGCGACAGCCGTACGCCGAACGCAACCCGTGGAACGCCGGGACGCTCGAGTGGGTGATGGAGATGCCCCCCAAACCCTGGGGGATCCGCTCGATCCCCGAGATCGACAGCCGCTACCCGCTCTGGGATCAGCGAAACCTGCTGCGTGACATCGACGAGGGAAGGTTCTATTTACCCGACGCCGCCGAGGGTCGTCGCGAAACGATCGTGACCTCGGTCATCGACGCCAAACCCGTTTCGTGTCAGCGCCTGTCCGGTTCGTCGTTTGTTCCTCTAGTGTGCGCGCTGACGTTGGGTGGGTTCTTCGTGTTCGGCACCTTTCACCTGTGGTGGCCGGCGTTGCTTTGCGTGATCGCGGCGTTGCTCTCGATCTGTTATTGGTTGTGGACGAGCACCGCGCTGCACCCCGAGAAGCCCAAGAAGGACGTCGGGCTGGGGTTGATGTTGCCGCTTTACGTATCCGGCGCGGGGTCGGTCGGGTGGTGGGGCATGTTCATCACGATGCTGGCGGACATCACGGCGTTCATCTGTCTCGTCTTCGGCTACTTCTTCTTCTGGACGGTGCACGAGGACTTTCCGCCCGCCGCGTCACCGAGCCCAGGCGTCTTGTGGCCGCTGGTTGGCGCAGGGTGTTTGGGTGCGGCTTGGCTATCCACGCTGCTCGCTCGCCGACTCAACGCCAAAGACGAGGGCATCGCGTTCCACATGTGCCTGTGCGCCGGAGTTGTCCTGTCTGCGCTCGGAGCCGTGGCGCTGGTCTTGGGGCCGTGGCGCTCGGGTCTCGACCCAACCGTACACGCCTATGGCGCCACCGTTTGGATCCTCGTGATCTGGACGGTGCTGCACGTCGCGATTGGCACGATCATGCTCACCTACTGCGTGATTGGCCGCCTCGCAGGGCGCATCACGCAAACCTACGACATGGATCTGCACAACGTCGTGCTCTATTGGCACTTCGCGTTTCTCACCACCGCGATCACCACCGCGGTGATCGCGGGCTTTCCGTTGGTCGCCTAAGCGGGCGAGGTGCACGGGGGGAAGTCGTTCGACCGGTTCTCGGAAGGTTCTCGAAGATGACGAACGTGACGGAAAAACAGGAGAGCTTGTGGCGCCTCGTCGCCGCACCAGCAGTCTGGGCAGCGCACCTCGTGCTTTCCTATGCCACGGCCGCAATTTGGTGCGCCAAGTTTACGGAGCGGTCAGAGAGCTTCTCCGACGTGCGCTTGGCAATCGGGGCATACACGCTGGTGGCGCTGGTGTTGTTGACCTGGTTCGGATGGCGCGGGTGGCAACGTCACCCGCGCGGCCCCTCGCGCCTGCCCCACGATGAAGACTCTGCCACGAGCCGCTATCGATTCCTCGGGTTCGCCACGCTGCTGCTGTGCGGGCTCAGCGCCGTCGCCGTTTTGCTCCAGTCGCTACCGGCGGTGCTGATCGGGAGCTGCCAATGACGAAGCGGGTCTATTTGTTCCTGGGGCTAGTCACGCTGCTGGGCGCGTGGCTGCTGCCACTACGAAGTCTGGTGCCCGGACCCTTCTCCGCGCACATGACCATGCACATGGCGGTCGTAGCCGTGGCCGCGCCGTTGATAGCGCTAGGTCTCGCAGGCGGACGGTTCGACCCGGTGCTGCGTGCCCCGCTGCTGTTCTCTCCGGTCCCCGCGTCGGTGGTCGAGCTCGTCGTCGTTTGGTCGTGGCACACGCCGGCGCTGCATCACGCGGCGAGACACGTCGCGTGGCTCACCGTCATCGAGCAACTGACGTTCCTGTCGAGTGGCCTGCTCGTTTGGTTGGCCGCGTTTGGAGGCAACCCGGGTGAACGCGGGGAGCGCGGCGGCGCAGGCGTGATGGCGCTGCTGTTGACGTCGATGCACATGACGTTGCTCGGCGCCTTGCTCGCCCTGCCACCACGCGCCCTCTACACCCACCCGCATCACACCCCCGGAGGTCTGGGCGCGCTCGACGACCAGCACCTCGGCGGCGCCATCATGCTGCTGGTGGGAGGCGTCGTTTACCTGGCGGGAGGCTTGTGGCTGTCGTGGCAACTCCTGCGGCAGCGCCTCGAACGCGCGGCGCACTCCAGCGACGCTCTGACCTCCAGCGACGCTCTGCCCTCCGGCGTCCGCCCGTTACCCTCCGGAGGTGAACGATGAGTCCCGGGTTCGCATCCTGGCTGAGGACGGTAGTTCCTCTCGTGGCGGTGGTCGCAGTGTTGGTCGCGCTCGTCTTGGTGGGGGGCCTCGTCCCGATCAAAGCCAGCTCCGGTCATTGGAGCGTGACTCACGGTGTGCTCGATTTCATCAAGCGGCGCTCCGTCTCAACCCACTCACTGGGCACGGCGGTCCCGCCGTTGAACGATCCAGCGCTCGTGCTCCACGGCGCCGGAACCTACGACACGAGCTGTCGTCCGTGCCACGGCAGTCCCGAGTCGCCTCACGCCCCGCTGGTGCCCGCGGCCATGACGCCGGCGCCCCCTCACCTGCCCCGCATCATCGGCAGCTACGACGAAGAGGAGTTGTTCTTCATCGTCAAACACGGCATCAAGTTTACGGGCATGCCAGGCTGGCCCACGCAACGGCGGGACGACGAAGTGTGGGCGATGGTCGCGTTCCTGCTCGAGATGCCGAAGCTCGACGCGACGGCGTATCGCGAGCTCGCGCGCGGAGGCGCGCCGCCCAACACCCCGGGCGCCCCACTCCCGGAATTGCCCGGCGCGGCGCGCGCCGTGACGACCAGCTGCGCCAACTGTCACGGCTGGGACGGCACGGGCCGTGGCTCCGGCGCCTTCCCCAACATCGCCGGTCAAAAGCGAGAGTACCTGCAACGCGCCCTCGACGCGTACGCCACGGGCCAACGCCCGAGCGGAGCCATGGCGCCGGTTGCCGCCGCGTTGAGTGAACAAGAACGCAGCGCCCTGGCCGAGTACTACGCCGCGTTATCCCCACACGTCGGCGCGAACCGCGCCCACGAAGCAGCAGCGCCCGCGGGCTCGAAACTCGAGCGCGGGGCGCGCATCGCTCGCGACGGGATCGCGCACCAAGGCGTCCCCTCGTGCAGCGATTGTCACGGCCCGGGAGACCACGCGCGCAATCCTGCTTACCCGAACCTCGCGGGCCAATACGCGAGCTACCTGTTCGCCCAGCTGGTGCTCTTCCAAGCGGGACATCGAGGCGGCTCTGCATACTCCAAGCTCATGTCTCACGTCGCGGGGCGGCTCAGCCGTGACCAGATGGAAGACGTGACCGCCTATTACGCGTCCCTGCCGTCCACTTCGCCGACCCAGGTGGCGCCATGAAGGACTTGTCGTTGGGGTTGATCGTCAGCTTGTTCGTGGCCGCGTCGGTGGCCATCTGGCTCGCTGGAACACGCCTGGAACGCGCGGCAGACGTCATTGCGCGCCGAACCGGGCTCGGGCACGCGTTCACCGGCATGTTACTCCTGGCAGCAGCCACCTCCCTGCCAGAAGTGGCCACGACGGTTACGGCCGTGGTGCTGCTGGATAATCCGTCGTTGGCAGTCTACAATCTGGTCGGTGGTGTGGCCCTGCAGACGGCAATTTTGATCATCGCCGATGCGGCCAAGCGGGGAACTGGAGCCCTGACCTTTGCAGCTCCACGGTTCGTGTTGTTGCTCCAGGGCCTAGGCTTGATCTTCCTGCTACAGATCGTCGTGGCCGGGATCACCGCTGGCGGCACTCCCACCGTCTCGTTCGTGAGTGCTTGGCTGGTCCTGTTGTTCGTCGCCTACGTTGCGGTGATGTATCTCGTGTATCGTTATCGCAAGCAGTCTCGCTGGACGCCGACTGGAGTCGACGACGCTCATCTGACGGACGACGACATGGCAGCCGCCGACGACGGGTCGTCGCAGTCCCTGACCAAAACGTGGCTCTACGTGGCGGTCTCGAGTTCAATCGTTTTGGGTGGTGGCTGGCTGGCGACGGAGACCGCGGACGCCATGGCTGAACGCTCGGGGCTCAGCCCGGAGTTCCTGGGCGCCACCCTGCTCGCGGTCGCGACGTCACTGCCAGAAGTGAGCACCACGGTCTCGGCTGCGCGAAACGGCCGCTACACCGTGGCCATGTCCAACGTGTTCGGCAGCAACGCTTTCGACGTGACGCTGTTGGTGCTCGCGGAGGTGTTGTACTTCGGCGGAAGCATTTTCGAACGTGTCGACACCTCGGTGATCTTCGTGGCCACCATCGGCTCGCTCATGACGTGCATCTATCTCTGGGGAATGATGGAGCGGGAGGACCGCACGGTCTTCGGCGTGGGCTGGGATTCGGCCGCCGCCGCAGTCGTTTATCTCGGTGGGATGAGCGTTTTGTACTTCCTCGTGTGAGTGGGGCGAGTTTGCGTTGATGTATTCGACGCATGTGTATACGTCTTCACCATGCCCCCCCAGCCCTCCGCTTCCGCTCCCAAACCGAACCGGGAGCCGCAAGGCGGCCTCCCCCCGTGGGCAACCTGGGGCGTACTCGCGGTGATGCTGCTGTCGATGTGGTTGTGGCAGTCGCGGTCGTCTCAGACGCCCACGACGGCCGTCGACTACAGTCAACTGCACCGCTGGATCGCGGCCAAACAGATCGAGTCCGTGACCGTGACGGGTCAACTCGTGCGGGGCAAGCTCACCGCACCACAACCGGTGGACGGCGCGAACATCAGCGAGTTTCACACGCTGCTACCTTCCAACGACGACGACACCGTGCGCGCGCTTCGCGACCAAGGGACGGTCATCCGCGTAGAAAGCGAACAGCAGCCGTTCTGGACCCAGATCTTGTCGGCCACACTGCCGTTGCTGCTTCTGATTCTGCCGTGGTTGTGGCTGTCACGCCGGGCGAATCGAATGCTGGGCGCCGGTGGACCGCTGGGTGGCCTCCCCGGAAGCAAGAGCCACAAGTTCGAGGTGAAGACGACCGTGAGCGTCAAGTTCGAAGACGTCGCAGGGCTCAAGGCGGCCAAACAAGACCTCCAAGAGATTGTACAGTTTTTGAAGGAGCCTGAGCGCTTCAGGAAACTGGGCGGCAAGGTGCCGCGCGGCGTGCTGTTGGTCGGGCCGCCCGGCACCGGCAAAACGCTGCTCGCGCGAGCCGTCGCTGGTGAGTCGGGCGTTGCGTTCTTCAGCATCAGCGCGTCGGAGTTCATCGAGATGTTCGTCGGCGTCGGCGCGGCTCGGGTGCGTGAGCTATTTTCGGAAGCGAAGAAGGCAGCTCCTGCCATCATCTTCATCGACGAGATCGACGCGGTCGGGCGTTCACGGGGCGCCGGCATGGGTGGCGGTCACGACGAACGCGAGCAAACGCTCAACCAACTATTGTCGGAAATGGACGGCTTCGAACGCAACGACCTCACCGTCGTCCTCGCGGCAACGAACCGACCCGACGTGCTCGATCCAGCGTTGCTTCGTCCTGGCCGCTTCGACCGACGCGTCGTGGTCGATCGCCCCGAACGCCAAGCTCGGTTGGCCATTCTCGGCGTGCATACCCGCAACAAGCCCCTGGGCAAGGACGTCGCGCTCGACTCGGTGGCGGACAACACGCCCGGTTTCTCGGGCGCCGACCTCGCCAATTTGGTCAACGAAGCGGCCATTCACGCCACACGTCGCGGTGCGGATGCGATCGAGGCGCAAGACTTCACGGCTGCTTACGACAAGATCGTGCTCGGCGATCCGCGCGAAGCCAAACTCGACGCCTCCGAGAAACAACGGGTGGCAGTCCACGAAGCGGGGCACGCCATCGTTGCTCACCTTTCGCCCAACGCCGAACGCCTACACCGCGTGAGCATCATTCCGCGCGGCATGGCCCTCGGCGTCACCCAACAGACGCCGGGCGCGGACAGGCACATCATGACCAAGAGTCAATTGGAGTCCAAGCTCCGCGTGTTGATGGGGGGTCATGCGGCAGAGTCGGTGGTGTTCGGCGACACCTCGACCGGCGCCGAAAACGACTTGAAGCAAGCGACCGAGCTGGCTTCGAAGATGGTGTCCCACTTCGGCATGAGTGAACGGCTCGGGCCCGTTTACTACGAACACGGCGTCGAACATCCGTTCCTCGGTCAACGTCTAGCTACGGATGGCGGAACCAGCGACGCGACCATCCACGCCATCGAATCGGAGACGCGGCTGCTCTTGGTTGAAGCAGAAAACGCTGCCCAAACCGTCATCCGCGACCACCGCCAGCTCTTCGATGACCTCGTCGCGGCGCTGCTCCGTCAAGAGACGCTCGAGCGGGACGAACTGCTCTCGCTGTTGGCGGCGCCAAAGCCCGACGGCCCCGACGGCGCGGCGCAGAGCGCGCCTGGACTTGGTTCGCTGTAAACCGGCCCGACGTGATGCTTGCTCGACGACGAGTCGTCAGGAAATCTCGACGGCGTGGCCCGCCGCGCGCAACATCTCGGCCACTTGACGAGCGTGCGCGTGGTTGCGCGTAGCGACCTCGATGCTCAGCCGCGTGCATTGCATCGGCGACGTCATGAAAACGCGTTCGTGTACGACGTCGACGATGTTTGCGCCCGCATCGGCGATGATCCGCGTCAGGTCTGCCAGCGCGCCTGGTAGGTCACGTACGTCGATGCGCAGCCGGGCCAAACGCCCAGTGCGCACCAAACCGCGCATCACCGTGTCGGCCATCATGCGTGGGTCGATGTTACCTCCACTCACGACGCACCCGACGCGTTTGTCCGCAAAACGCGCCGTGTGTTCGATCACCGCGGCCAAGGCCGCAGCGCCCGCACCTTCGACCATGGTCTTTTCGAACTCGAGCAGTGCGTTGACGGCGCGCTCCAACGACGATTCGCTCACCTGCACCATGTCGTCGACGAGATCACACAAGATCCGTCGCGTGAGCTCGCCCGGCGTCTTGACGGCGATCCCGTCGGCCAACGTGTCGGCGCTGAACGGACCCAAAGAAGGGTGCAACAACGGCGTCTCGTCCAGGGCTGCCCCCGCCCGGTGTGCCTGGATGAAGCGAGACATGGCGCAAAAACGCTCGGCTTGAACGCCGATGAGCTGCGTAGTGGGCGACAGGCCCTTTACCGCGATCGCTACGCCCGCCATCAACCCACCACCACCCACGGGCACGAGCAACACGTCGAGCGGCGCGGCATCTTCGACGAACTCGACGCCCAACGTCCCTTGGCCAGCGATCACGAGCTTGTCGTCGAAGGGCGGAATCTGCACGAGCCCCTGCGCTTCGGCGAGCTCGCGCGCCTTTTGACGCGCGTCGTCCACCGAGAGACCATGTTGCACCACGGTCGCGCCGAGGACCTCGGTGTTCGTGACCTTGATGAACGGCGTCGTAACGGGCATCACGATCGTCGCGGCCATACCCAACCGCCGCGCGTGATAGGCGACGGCTTGCGCGTGGTTACCGGCCGAGGCCGCCACCACGCCGCGCTCGCGTTCTTCGGCGGTGAGCGACAACAACTTGTTCAACGCACCGCGCTCCTTGAACGACGAGGTGAACTGCAGGTTGTCGAACTTGAACCACAACTCCGCGCCGTACAGCTCCGAAAGCGTGATGGACCTACGCGTGGGGGTGCGCACGATGAGCGGCGCAATCCGAGCGTGCGCGGCACGAACGTCCAGCATCGATGGCGCGGTCGGTTCGTTCGGCATCCTTTAGTTTGTCACCAACCGGACCGGCTGCCCACGTCCCGGTTCCGGTTTGGTACAGCCGCCTTACCGCAGACCGCGGAGGCCTCTCCTTCACTGGGGCGTCGATGCAGGATACCGCAGCAGGTAAGCCGAACCAGCAGGTAAGCCCGCAAACGATACCCCTTCCGGCGCTTGCCCAACGACGAAAAAGTTACCGCCTGCGTCCACTGCCGCACCGCAAGGGTGATCGTCTCCGGCGGTGCCGAACTGTCTACGCACCACGTCACCGTTCGGGGAGAACACACCGAGGAACCAATCGACTCCGCCGGCAGACGGGGCGTCGAAGTAGCCATCGGTCGTGCCGATCACTGCCCACGTACCGTCGCTTCCCGCCGCGAGCTCCGTTATCCAGCTGTTGGCTCGGAACTCCTCGTAGCCGTCGCTCGGGACCTCGATGTTGGCGTAGAACGAGCCGCCCGATGGCCGTGGCTCGCCGTCGAATGAGTAACTGCCTGTGGCCGCGGTGTGCTGGAGCTTCGAACCGACGAAGAAGCTCTGAGTATAATCGTACCCGAAGATCACCGTGTCATTGGTGGTAACCAAACCCGATGATCCGGACGAAAAATCGGGCACATCGACCTCCTCGAGCCACGACACCTGGCCTGCGGCGCTCAGCTTGGCGACCTCGAGCTGGAGACTGTCCCCGAAGGGGCTCTTCAGGGATGACAACACGTAGGCGCTCCCTTCGGCGTCCAAAGCCATGTGCGTGGGCCAGGTGCTGAACCACCAACCCCAGAGGGACTCTTCGACGGGCGGAGTGAGCTCGACCGTCCACTCCACGTTACCCGTCGCGTCGAGCCGCGTCGCATGCCCCACCGTTCCTCCCGTTTCGACGTCCAACGAGCCGATCATGTAGAACGCGCCATCCGCGCCGATGTGCACGTCTTGAAATTGTGGAAGCTCTTCGGCCGTCCACAGGTGTTCTTCCTGCCCGTCGGGATACAGAAGCGCCACCGAGAGGCGTGTGCCTTCCATGTCGAGCAAATACATGCGCCCGTCCAAGCCGTACCTCAACGTCGCTGAACGCTCGTCTTGCCACTGCCAAATCGTCTCACCATTGGGCCGCAGCTTGGTTACGCTGGTGCCTTCGCCATGGTCTGCCAAATAGAGGTCACCGGCGGCGTCGATGAGGAGGTCACCGCACGCGGGGAGCGGCAGGACACTCACGGGATCCGAACACACCCCGTCGCTCACACCGCCGTCCTCGGCGGAACTTGGTGCCACATCGCCCCCGGCATCAGCCGACCCGGCGCCGCTCGGCGAGTCGACCACCGGAAAACAACACCCGTCGCCGTTGAAGCTCGTCGTCCCCGCGGGACACGCGGCGCACTCTGTCGTTTCGCCACCAGGCGAATACGTACCGGCGAGACAATATTCGCACACCACGTCGTGGGCAGCATCGCCAGCCTGCACGAAGCGTTGTCCCGCTTCACAGGTGCTCCACGCCACGCAGCTAGTCCAGTTCGACCACGGTGTATAGGTCCCGTCGGGACACACGTCGCAGACGCGGTCGCTCGTCGGGGTAGCGTCGGTAACCATGAATTGGCCTGGCGGACACGACGTCACAGGTACACACGCGGAAGCAGTAGAGTCGAACCATGACCCCCAATCACATTCCACTGCGCCGGTGGAGTCTTCGCCGCCATTGGCCGAGCTCGTCTCGTCACTCGTGTCCGACGTCACGGAAGGCGACGTAGTCGGGTCCGTCGAGGTGCCGTCGAGGGCCGCGGTGTCAGTCGTGGTCGCGGACGCGTCGGTGATCGCGTCAGTTGCTGGCTTCTCCGTGGAGACCGTCGAATCCGAAGTACCGAACGTCGGCTGCCCAGAGCTCGCGCCGTCGGTCGTTTCGTCGCTCTGCCCACTGGTGAGACGTGTATCGCTGACGCCTGCGTCGCCCGAAGCGGCGCCGGTGGTCTCACTTCTCCCTTCGTCGCTCGAAGCCGCCCCCTGCGTCTCGTCGTTTCCTCGGCTGGTCGTGCTCGCAGAGCTCTGCTCCTCTCCTCCAGCGCTCGAATCGACGTCACTCGTTGGAGCCGCCGATGCATCGTTGGACACGGATGCCCCCGCGTCGCCCATCTCGGAGCGCGTCGAGCCTTCACAATGGAGCCCCAAGCCACCCACGATCCACACCAGACCCCAACTCTTGGAACGCAAGACCATCTTCGTCTTCTATCTCAAACGCCTCGGGCGGCAAGGCGTGGCCACGCCCGCGGGCACAAATGAAATCGAAGAAACACCATCTTGGGCCGCATGCGGCCCACCACCTCACGCACCGCGCGTTGCACCGTCACCACCTTCGGATTCGATACACTGGATGAGATGCGCTCGGGGCCCGTCGACCGTGCAGCTCCGCCTCGCACGAGTGGACACCATGACGGATAGGTCGCAACCCATTCGCAGGTAACTTCTCATCCGTTAGCTGATGCCCGGATGCTCGTTGGCCACCCCTTGGTACTCATCCTGGTCCGAACCGGCAGTGTAGGTGCCGAGCTGACAGTGGAACAATTGACTATGGACCACGAAGCGGCTCTAGCGCGATCCTCGATGCCGCGAGTACACTGCCATCGCCAAGGGGGTCACCGGAGAGCCACGTAGGCTGGCTCGAATGGTGACGGCTTCGAGCCAAACAGTTAGCAGAAGGCAGTTAACGTTTTCGAAACGCTGACGACATTCACGCACCAACCAAACCCAAACGACCTGAACACCGGGAGCACCGCAAACATGCCGTTTCAGAACAACTACGCCAACCTGGTTTCTCAGAAGAGTGAGGCCCACACCCGCCTGATTCGCGACTACGACGGCCCCAACCCGGACTTCGACTACATCGTGATTGGCTCGGGAATGGGCGGAGGGACGTTGGCGGACGACCTGGCGGACCGCAATCCGGCGAAACGCATCCTGGTCGTGGACGCAGGTTCGTTCGTTTATCCAACCCACGTCTACAACATCAGCCGCATCCCGAACGGCGCGGTGGCCAATCACTTCGGCGTGGACAACTTCTCGCAAACGGAAACGCCCCAGCAGTTCATCGGCGGCAAGCCACAGTTTGCGTTCGGAGGCCGGTCGATCTTCTGGTCTGGTCTCATCCCCCAGCCGCAAACGTGGGAGTTGGACTTCTTCCCCGACGCCGTTCGCGCGGACTTGAAAGCCACGTACCTCGACCTCGCCAGCAAGCGCATGAACGTATCGACGTCACTGGGGAAGAAGGCCGGCGCGCTGGTCACTCACTTCAGAAACAGCCCGCTCGGCGCCGACTTCGACATCTTCGAAACGCCGCGCGCGCTGCACCAGCCCTACCTGCTCGCGGACGGCACGCCGGCGGACAAATTCTTCATCGAGCCCACGGGCGTCTTCAATACTGCGGAGCTCCTGATCAATCAGACGGGGCTGACGCGCCCCGAGCTCGACCTCAACGGCCGCGGCCTGTTCGTCAAACTGAACAGCTTCGTTGAAGCCGTCAACAGCGTGCCCTTCGATTGGTACGAGGTGAAGACGACCAACACGGTGACCGGTGAACAACGCAGCTTCTATACGCCGAGAGTGATCATCGCGGCGGGCTCCACGGAGAGCCCCAAGCTCATCAACCGGTCTTCGGTGTTCCACGCGTGACCCGCCGACATCAAAAGCCTCGTGGGCTTCGGTCTGACGGACCACCCGGTGTCGAGTGAATCCCAGGCGTACGTCACCTCGTTGGGCAATCCGCGCATCGACATCTCCCCGCAAGACCACGCGAAGCTCATCTTCTATTCCAAGGGCAAACTCGACGCGAACGGTCACCTCCAGTACCCGTTCAACATCGAGATGAACGTCAACCACGAGTATTGGCATTTGCGCAACAACGACCCTTCGGCGGGCCTCGTCGACCACGACCCAACCCGCACGCGCGTCGACATCAAGTTCAGCTTCGCCAATTGTTTGGACGACGAAAACGGCATCTATTCTCACGCCAACGACGGCTACAAGCCGTACATCGGCTTCAAGCGGTTCGGAAACCTCAACGACTTGCTCAACTCGCGGTTCCCCGCCGTAGCCGGCTGGCACAAGAACATCGCCGAGTTCATGACGCTCTTGAACCAAACGCGCGACCGCGTCTTTGGCGAGTTCAACGACGTGCAGATGTTGACCGGCCCCTACGGCGGCTATCCTGGCGAGCAATGGCCGTTCGGCTGGGGTACGGTCCACCACGCGTGCGGCACCCTACGGATGCCATGGAAAGCCAACCGCAACGCGGCGTTCAACTCACGCTCCGTCGTGGACGAGAACCTGAAAGTGCACGGCACCGCTGGACTCTACGTCTGCGACATGTCCGTGTTGCCCATCAGCACTGCCGCCAACCCCGTACGCGCCTTGGCGGGCCTCGCGCTGCGCCTGTCCCAACACCTGAGCTGAACGCTCGTCACCTCGGTGAAGCGGGGCACCCCCGAAGTGCCCGTCCAGCAAACGGCACCTTGCGTTCGACGAGTTCAGCGCGGAGTGCTCGAACGTTGGCGGACGAACCTCCGACGCCAGAACACCCATTCGCGCACGAGCAGGAGCGTCCCGACGCCAAAGTAGAAACCCGTCATCACCCAGACCAAGCGTGGAACCGAGCCGTCCGGATAGCGGGTGACGGCCACGTACGTTGGACGCGTCGCCGCAAACGAGAGCGCCAGCTCGCCGAAACACCAGCCGTCGGCTGCCATCCAACCCATGACTCCCGGCAGCAAGAGCCCAAACGGCGTGGGCCATGACGCCGCGAATACTTGCTGCGTCAGAATCGACGCGTGGTCCAAGCGCCCGTTGGCCCGTGCCGCCCCGATTCCGAACAACGACGCTACCGACCCCATCCCAAACCAAACCGGTCCAGAGTCGACGTCCATGACGTCGGGTTCCCCAAAAGGTGATTCTCTGAACCCCGACACGAACCCGTCCTGCCAGTGGTGCTCGACGTAGGACGTGTACCAGCGTTGCGCGACGACTGCATCCAGCTCCCCGGCGAGACACAAGATCCCCGAGTTGCCGCTCCCGCGTGAGCCCTCGTAGATCTCACCGGTGTCGGCGTCGACGCGAAACGCGGGCACGCCGTGCCGCGTACGCACCTTGCCGTCGAGTACACTGATCAACGCGCGCGTCAGGGGTTCGGCTTCCGCCCCAAGTACGCGTTTGATCGCCACGGCAGCCCACAACACGTCATTGGAATAACACTCGCCCGGATAGTCGTCGGCCAGGTGATGGGGCGCGGCCATCAGCTCCGCGGCAAGTAGCCGTGCCTGTTGCTCCAGCGTCGGGTGATGTCGCGAATCGTGCGTCGCGCGCTCGAAGCTCGACAATCCGAGGAGCACGAGCATCCGATAAAACACGTTCTCGCGCGTGGCGTAGTCCTCTCCCCACTTCTTGCTTACCCAGGTCGCCGTCGATGGATCCGTGACCACGCGTGCGCCGACGTGCAGCGCAGCCATCAAGTCGTCGTCACGCACCAGCTTACCTTGCTGGAGGAGCTCGTCAGCCGAGGCCAGAAAGAACACCGTCCCGAACAACGGCCACTCGGTGCCCGCGATGTCACCCGCCGACGTCGATTCGGCGCGCCGCGACCCCAAGTACTCTTCGGCCCACGTCCGATAACGCCGCGCGGTGCGCAGGAACGACTCGTGAAACTCCGCGGGTCGACCATCGCGGTGTATGCCGGGATCGTGCGCCAACTTAACCAAAGTGACACCGGGGTAGAAGAAGAAACACAGCGCGACCGCGAGCGCGCACGCCGTGCAGCCAATGGCAATCGCCGCGCGCACGGCGCTGTTGCGTTGAAGCGTGTCCACCATCCGCCGCGCCGTAGCAGAGATCGTGCCTGGCTCCAAACACCTGACACGACCCGGTCGTGGCCGGTTCGTTGCCAAATTGTCTGCACCGCGCCGGCGTCCCGCGACGGCTTGTCAAGGGCGTTCATTGTGCGCTCCCAACGGCGCGGCGCTCGAAACCGCGCTTCTACTTCTCAGCCCGACTGGCGCGGTCGAACTCTTCCCGCGCCTGGTAGACCTCGGCGCGGTGTTGTTGCGCCCAGCTCGCGAGCACGCACACCGGCGCGAGCAACGTCTGCCCGAGCGCCGTCAACTGGTACTCGACTTGCGGTGGGTTCGTGGGGTGAACGGTGCGCTTCACGAGTCCGTCGCGTTCGAGGCTACGCAGGGTCGTCGTCAAGACGCGCTGCGAAATACCGTCCAGAGCACGCCTCAACTCGTTGAAGCGCAGCACGCCATTGCCGAGCAGCACTACTGTAAGCACGCTCCACTTGTCTCCCACGCGACTGAGCACCTCGCGCGTCGCCGTGCAATCGGTGTCAAAGCTGCCAGTGAGCTGGCCATTACCAAGTAACCTCAAAGTAACTCCTTCTCGTTCGCCGCCACGGCGTTACATTGTCCGCGACACGAACGACACCGTTATCACCGTTCTCCGCACGTTTGGAGCGGGGATTTCACTGGGCCCACCGGGTTAATCGCGGGGCCCAACCCCAGAGTTGTTGGGTCGATACGGCGAAGCGTGACGTGTAGACGGCAACCATCGTGAACGACAACCTCGAAACCACAACCAGTTCCCCACTCCCAAAGCCTCTCGACGTCGCACTCTGGATCACCCAAAGCCTGCTCGCCCTGACCTTCTTCGGCGGCGGAGTCTGGAAGTTCGTTACCCCGAGAGAAGAGCTCGCAGCCATGATCCCGTGGGCCGGACAAGTCTCACCGACCTTCTTGTACGCCACCGCCAGCTTCGACCTGCTTGGCGGCATCGGCGTGCTCCTCCCCTCGCTCACCCGCGTCGCCCCGCGCCTCACCGTGCTGGCCGCCGTGGGATGCGCCGCGCTCCAAACGAGCGCGATCGTGTTTCACTTCTGGCGCGGCGAGGCCGCCAACACGCCGTTCAACTTCGTGGTGTTGGCCCTGTGCGTGTTCGTGGCATGGGGCCGTCGTCGGACGAGAAGATCGGTTTGAACTGTGAACGTTCTTGGCAGGGCCCACCGCGCGAGGTGCCCGCCCTGCGTTCGCTGCCGTTCGTCACCGCAGCCCACTGCGGCCCGCTTCGCTCAGTTCACTTCACGCAACGACAATTTCGCTGGATTGAGCACGCTATGGATCGCGATCACGTGTTGCCCATCGGTCTCGACGTGCATCAAGAAGTTGACGACGCCGTCCCGAGTGCCGAGCAGCGCGGGCCAACCGTTGGCGTCGACGATCCTCACTTCCAAGCCGTGTTCGGTCGGCAACTTGCCGGCTCGAGCCGCGAAGAAGCGGGCGACGTGCGCCGCTCCCACGATCGGTCGCAGGATCGCGCCGCGTTTACCTTCGGAATGGTCTCCGATCAGCACCACGTCTTCGGCCACGACGCGGGTGATCGCGGCAACGTCCCCTTCCGCAACAGCCTTCACGAACGCCGCCAGCAGGCGTTGATGCGCGTCGCGGCTCACCTCCAAGGGTGGGCGGTTGGAGGCGACGTGAGCCCTGGCGCGATGCAGTAACTGACGACAGTGTTCTTCCGTGAGCTCCAAGATCTTGCCAATCTCGGCGTGGCTGAAGTCGAACACCCGATGCAGCACGAATACGGCTCGCTCTTGCGGCTCCAGCCGTTCGAGGAGCAGCAAGACCCCAAACTGGATCGACTCCAAGTCGAAGGGGTTGGTCGTCAACACCGGCTCCGGCAGCCAGGTACCTGGATATGTCTCACGACGAGCTCGCGCTGACTTGAGCCGGTCCATGGCGATCCGCACGATGGTGGTGGACAGCCAGGCACGCGCGTCCACGATCGTCGCCGGCCCGGCCGACTGATAACGCAGCCACGTGTCTTGAACGGCGTCCTCGGCCTCGGCGGCGGAGGACAACATTCGGTACGCGATTCCCATGAGGAACGGTCGTTGACGCTCGAACTCATCGCTCGACATGTGGGGTGCTCCAGTGGGTGCTCAGCGGGGTTGGCTCGCTTCGTGGGCCGAAGGGCCACGGGCGACGAAATATCGGACGAGCGTCACGTTTTGGGAAGCCGCCTCGTCTTCCTTGGGTGAACTTATTTCCGCCTCTTCGTCTCGTCCCCACCAGCTTCACACGTAC
>CBINDO010000011.1:0-62439 GCA_966249405.1 uncultured bacterium
TGGGTTGGCGCGGCGGCGGAGGTAGGCGTGGAAGAACTCGCGACGCAGCTGCTCGGGGGACAAGGTCTGACGACCTCCCTCAAGATCCTGCTGGTACTGACGCTTCTATCGCTGCTGCCAGCGTTGATCTTGACGACGACGTCCTTCGTACGGACGGTGGTCGTATTGTCCTTCATCCGCCAGGGCGTCGGGGCGCCACAGACTCCGCCGACACAAGTCGTCGTTGGGTTGGCGCTGTTCCTCACGGCCTTCATCATGGCACCGGTGATCGACGAGATTCAAACTCACGCGCTCACTCCGTACATGGCCGGTACCATCACTGACATGGAGGCCTTCGAGCGGGCAGCCAAACCCCTGAAGGACTTCATGCTCCACCAAACACGGCAGGAAGACTTGCTCCTGTTCTATTCCGCGACGGAGTCACCTCTGCCCGAGACGCCCGAGGATGTTTCGCTGCGGATGGCCGTGCCGGCATTCGTGATCTCGGAGTTGACGACGGCATTCCAGATGGGGGTGATAGTGCTCCTGCCGTTTCTCGTCGTTGATCTCGCCGTCGCTTCGCTGCTCATGAGCATGGGTATGATGATGGTACCACCTACGACACTGAGTCTACCCATCAAGCTGTTGTTGTTCGTGTTGGTCGATGGTTGGCACTTGGTAGCTGGCTCGGTGTTGAGGAGTTATTCATGACGACGGACGGAGCAATCGAGCTGATCGTTGGTGTGGTGATCGCATGGATGCGCATGGTCGGTCCGATGCTGCTGGCGGCCTTGGTCGTGGGCTTGGTGGTGGGTGTTCTGCAGGCGGCCACGCAGATCAACGAGGCGAGCGTGAGCTTCTTGACCAAGCTCATCGCCATGGGCCTCACGATGTTGGCCGTTGGACCATGGTGTGCCAAGCAGATGGTGGAATACACCGAGCGCACGATCGAATCGATCAGCGACGTGGTACGGTAGTGAACCTGGGAGCGGTACGTGGATATCGGTAGCAGCGTCCACTCGAGTGTCTGGGGCGCTTTGTTGCTCACGGAGGTCACGGCGTTCGGTCTGGAGTTGGCCCGCATCACTGGCTTGGTGATGACGTCGCCGATCCCGTGGGAGGCCGCGCCGCGGCAGGCCAAGGTCGGAGTGGTGGTGCTCCTCGGTTTGGTCGCCCACGGCACGCCGATGGCGGAGGGCTTCGACCCCGGTAACCTGCTCGCGCTGGCATCGGCCGTCGTGTTGGAGCTCGGCACCGGTGTGGCCATGGGCTTCGTGGTGCGTCTCACGGTCGGCATCGCCGAAGTGACCGGCACTACGGTCGCGCCGCTCATCGGTTTCGGCGCGGCCCAGATGTTCGACCCGATGACGGGTCAGTCGGATTCGGTCCTCACCCGTCTGTTCCGGTCTTTGGTGTTGCTGCTGGGGCTGGCCGCAGGTGCTCATCGCTACGTGATCGGCGGGTTGCTTCTCAGCTTCAGGCGAGTGCCGGTGGGTAGCGTGTTGCGTCCCGACTTGGCTGCGCCCTATCTTTTGCGTCTCACCGAAGACCTGCTCGAGGTGGGAGTGCGCCTGGCGCTCCCCGTCATAGCCGTGCTGTTGATGTTGCAGGTGGCGCTGGCTTTCGTGTCGCGTGCCGCACCAGCGATGCAGGTGTTCTCGATCGGCTTCGTCGTGTTGTTCTTGGCGGGTGGAGTGGTGCTGTCCTTGGCGCTGCCCGACATCGGTCAGGAGTTGCTCACGGCTTGGGAACACACCGGCTATCAGATGGAGCAAGTCCTGATGGAGACGGTCGCCGAATAACCCCGCGCTTCCGGAGCGGAGAAGGGAGTTGAGTCGTGTCGGAAGATCAGGAGAAAACCGAGGAGGCGACCCCAGAGCGGCGAAAAAAGGCGCGCGACGAGGGGCAATTTGCCCGCGGTAAAGACGCGGGGAACACCGCCGGCTCGATCCTCGTCTTGCTCGTGCTCGTAGGTTTCTCGGATCGCTTGCGCACGACCTTGGTCGACTTCTGTTGGCATTGCTTCCACGAGCCGTACTTCTTGATTCGCGGTGATACGTCGATGCTCGTGAACATGACGACCATCGTTTTGCTGGCACTCGTCATACCGTTTGCCGTCGCTTCGGCGCTCGGCGCCTCTGCCGCAGGAGTCGCCGAGGCCGGTTTTCATCCCAACCTCGAACTCGCGGGGCCGAAGTGGGAAAGGCTCGAGCCGCTCGGCAAGCTCAAGCAGATGTTTTCGCCGCAATCGGCCGCGGTGAACATCACCATCCAACTCCTGCGAGTGGCTGCGATCGCTTTCGTGGCATACAAGGTCGTCGTTGGAACGTTCTTCGACTTGATCCAGACGTCGCGTTCGCAACTGGGGGCTGGCGTGAGCGACACGGCGCGAGCACTGGTGGATCTGTCGCTGTGGTCGAGCGGCGCGCTGGCTGCGCTCGTCGTGGTGGATTACCTGTACAACCGGTTCAAGTTCGAGAAGAGCATCATGATGAGCCAGCAGGAAATCAAAGACGAGCACAAGCAGCAAGAGGGCGATCCGCGCGTCCGTGCACGCTTGCGCGCCAAGGCTCGTGAGATGGCGAAGCGCAGCGTCGCGCAGGCCGTCGCCCAGGCTGACGTCGTGGTGGCGAACCCGACCCACGTCTCGGTAGCGATCCGTTATCGCGCCGAAGAAGGACCGCCGATCGTGGCGACCAAGGGCTACGACGAAGTGGCGCTCCACATCCGTGAGCTCGCCAAAAAGAACAACATCCCGATCGTCGAAAACATCCCACTGGCGCGCTCCCTCGCGAAACGCGTCAAGGTCGGCAGGCCCATCCCGGTCGACCTCTACACGGCGGTCGCCGAGGTGCTCGCCTTCGTGTACCGATTGAAGAACCGCAAACTCTCGGCATGAGGCGCAGCCAAGCGCTCGCGCGGGCGAGCTGGACGACACGGCTCAACGCGCGTTCAGACGGTTTTCCACGCCGGGGCGCGACTCGACGGGGGCGCGCTCCCGGGACGCTGAGATTCCGGTCCCGCGACGGCGTAGGGACGCGCCGTCTCCACGTCGGCGCCCAGGAGCACCCGCGTTCTGCGGATGCTCTGCTTGCGCTTGCCGAGCTGGGTGTTCAAGCCCAGGACTGCACCTTGCTTGTTACCTAGTTGGACACCCGGAGCGTCGCTTTCGGCCAACTGAACCTCGAGCTCCGTCTCGACCGCGTCCCCCGTGAGGTGTGACAACATGCGGCTCAACTTTGCGTAGTTGCGCCCACCGGGCATGTAGTCCTCGTAGTGCTGGTAAGTGACCGGACCAATCACGACGCGAATCCGCCCGGAGCGGTCCTTCACACGCCGTCCAATCGTGAGGTTTACGCCCAACGTCGTGTTGTGGATGCCCAAACGCGTGCGTTCCGGTACCGGGATCACGGCGTATCGTTCCACGAACGACTCGATGCGGACCTGCAACCCGGGCAGTGCTCGCTGCAAGGCCAAATTGAGCGTGCGCTCCGAGCGAGTGCGCAAGGAAAACAGGGGCGCTAGCGCCAGCTTCAGCAGGGGGTCGACGGCGGGGGACGGATCGTGATTCTGCGCGTCGTTGCCCACGTACGCGAGCAAACGTCGGGTCGTGGCGTCGTTCGCGTCGTCCCGAAACCCCACGTGCGGGCGATACTTCTTCCACGCCCTGTAGAACAGGCTGAGCAGGCGGTGATGGAACAGATCGTAGAACGCGCGTAGGGACGTCTCGTCCTCGAGCTCGGCACGCAACACGTCTTCCGAGAAGTAGGTGGCTAGTGGTGAGACAGTGCCGTACAGGCCCAAAAAGGTGCTCACCAGTCGCGGCTGATGTGAAGCTGCGTGTTCGTCCGGGAGCGAGATCTTGGAGATGTCGCCCGCGTGAAACGTAAGGCTCGGGTCGTGGCTGAAGCGCACCACCTCCCGCTCGGGCGCCGAGAGTTCCCCCACCGGCGACGCCGACGGGTCCAGTCGGTGTAGGAGCCGCACCGCCGTGAAGAAGTTGAATCGCTCTCCGCGCGTTCGCAGGAGCTCCTTTAGACCAGAATCGTGCTTCCGCTCCGGGCCGGCCATGAGAACTCCAGTTTCGAATGCAAGGTGCGAACCTTGGTTTGGGCGTAGGAATTGATCGACACGTAGCTGGCGAACAATCGCTCCAGAACCGAGCCGAACAGGTGAATGTCGCCGTCGCCCGCGAAGCCACTGTCGTCGAGCTCGACCTCCACGAGGATGCCGCGCACCGGGGCCCCGCGGTACAACTTGTCGGCTGGGGTGACCACGACGGAGCGCACACCCTCGATGCGAAGTTGGCTGGCGCGAGCCGCCTGGCGGTCGATGATCGCCCGCACGTCGTACACGGCCAGCGCGCTTCGCAACGCCGCCAGTTCGGTGAGGGAGCGGAGGTTCATCGCGCTGTGAGCCATTACTCGCCACTGCAAGTCGCGGCCGCGGGGTACGGGCACGTACCGAGTTACCGCCTGCAAGTTTCGGAAGGTGGCAAACGGCGGGGAGGTTGGCGTAGCGACGCGAATCTCGCCGGCTCCGAGCGCGTTGGCCAGAGGCCCGTTGGTCGCCAACAAATCGAGCGACAGCCGCTCGATCCCGGACGTCCCCGTCGAGTTCTCGGAGCTGCCGAGGCTCAAAGTCACGTCACAGCCGTCGCCGACCGTGCTCGGCGAACGTTTGATCGTGTAGTAGGTGCGCGAGGTGGCGTTCATGCGTGCCACGTGCTGAAAGTCGAAGAACGGCAGCACCTCGCTGGGACCGTCCATGTATTTGCCGGCGCCTTCGACCTTCGCGACGCTGAAGACCTCGCCGGACCCGGGCGGTAAACCGGCAGGCCTCACGAGGTACTCCTCCCGCTGCGGAGTGATGCGCAACGGCTCGGCGGTGGTTTGGAACACGTTTATGACCGGGACACAGTGCAGTCGCACGTGTTGCGTCGTGACCTCGCTGAGGCTGAGCGGAGAGTTGAACCGAATCAAGATCCCGAGACGTTTACAACCGGCGCTGAGCGCTTTGGCTTTGCGCAGGTTCCGCACCTCGACGAACGCGAACTTGCTGGGCAGGGTGAAGTACTCCTGAAGCAGCCGGAACCCGGGAAAAGTCGCTTCGGGTAGCGGCAACAGGGCCTGATCTTCTTCGAAGCCCCAGGGCGTTATCGACGCGGCGCCGATTTCGACCGTCTCGTGGGGAGCCTCGGCGTTGTAGAGCGTGACGCCGCCTACGTTGTGCAACAGAGCCGCGAGCAGCAACAGACTGTAACGCGCCTCGTCGGCGAGGTGCAGGCGCACCCGTTCCGGCAACAGCTGGTCCAGGGGTGAGGAACCCTCGGTCTGCAGCTCGAGCCTGAGTTGCGATAAGCCGCCGGGCACGGGCTCCATACGCACCACGTCGAGCTTCCACGGCACGAGTTCACATTCGGCACTCGAACGGAACGTGCAGCTGTGTTCGCCGCGGACCTTGACGCTCCCGAACTCGGTGCCGGCGGGCAACAGGCGCGCGCCTCGCAGCACGTTGGGGATCGGCGTGATCTCCAGGATGGAGGCGGCCGGCAGTGGTGAGACGAGCTGAGGAAACAACAACCCCGCCACCGAGTAGATGAGCTCGGGGAACTCGTCGTCGATCTTCTGACGAATGCGTCCAGTGAGGAACGCGACGCCTTCCAGCAGCCGATCTACGTCGGGGTCACCGCCGGGCCCAGTCAGCATGGGCGCCAACTGCGGGTACGCGTTGGAGAACTCCTTGCCGAGTTGGCGGAGGTAG
The DNA here is from genome assembly GCA_966249405.1 of uncultured bacterium. Taxonomy (GTDB): domain Bacteria; phylum Myxococcota_A; class Polyangia; order Polyangiales; family Polyangiaceae; genus SZUA-265. Next base: position 5,743 of record CBINDO010000011.1, read on the forward strand.
GTCAGCTCGTCTTCGAAATAGCGATTGAAAGGCAACGTTCGACTCGCTGGGTTAGGACTGTAACACCGCGAGCAGACGCCAAAATTAGCGGATCGTCAAGCGTCGCGACGCGTCGACGCTCGTCTCGAACTGAAAGCGCTGACCGGTCCGGTCCTCACGTAGGCGCGCGGTGATGGTGTAGCGCAGTGTGAGGTCCTCACTCGGGACTTGGCGCACGGTGACGTCGGTCAAGCGCGGCTCGAAAGACTGGATCGTGGCTTTGATACTGCGCGCCATCTCGTCGATGGCCTCCGGGAACGCATGTACGATTTCGCTCACCGACGCGACCCCATATTGGGGGCAGGTGAGCATGGTGCCTTGGCGGGTTTGGCACATGGCCCGGAGGTGGGAGAGCAGGCTGTCCCGTACCTCCGAAGCACTTGCGCCGCGTCTGGCGCCGGCAAACTCCGGTTTCCGAATCCGCGTGAGAAGACTGTGACCGGAGTTTGCCATGTTGACTCAGACGCTATACGTCACCAAGGTCAGCTGGGTTAGCCGAATCAGCTTTCGCCCTTCCAGTCGTCGCTGGCCATCGTCTTGGCACCCACGTCTTCGACGTCGATGCGCTGATAGGTGAACGCCACCTCTTCGAGCTCGTGCGTGTCGTACGAAGACTGCGTCTTGGCCGTGTTCGCGCTCTCGCCGGAGCCCGTGGTGTAGTGGATCTTCGAGACCGTCGCGTTGGTCAGCGTGATCTTGTAGTAGATGTCCTCCACGCCTTCGGGCGTCGTCTTGTAGAACTCGAAGAGGACCGACTTCAAGACTTCGTTGCTCACGAGTGCCTTGAAGAGCATGGGTGAGGACGCGCCCCACTCCTTGGTGATCGTAATCGGGCCGTGCTGGCGTTTACCTGAAGGCTGACCCGTTGCGATGTCGCGCGGTGAAACAATCGCGTGATCGTAGCTCAAACCGGCGATCTTCGAGGCGTGTGCCGTGCGAGGACTCTCCCCCTTGAATGCGCCCTGCTTCGTGCCTTCGATGGTGACGTAAAACTCGTATGCCATTTTCTCCCTCTTGGGTATTTCTATTGTGTGGGTTACGGACCTGGCTTCGTTGCCGCGATGAAGAGAGAGCGTTGCTTCCCTACCTCAGGCGCTGTCAACTCAGACTCTGGACATTAACGCAGGAGCGACGACCTTTCAACGCGGACGCCGCTTTCTCATCGGTTGACTCGATTTCTCATCACTTGGTGAAAAGCCAATGGAGAAAAAGCAATCCAGCAGGCGTAAGGGGTTTGCGCAAACTCCCACCCGCTACCAGCCGTCGCGCTGCCCAAAAGGGGCTGAAATTGAAGTAGGCAGCAGCGCGATTGAGCGGTATCGTGCGACCGTGATGAGGAAGGTTCAGGTTGGGCGTGTGTTGGCCATGGTCGTTAGCTTCGGGGCGGCGCTCGCTTGCGCGTCGGAGATCACGTCGAGAAGTCCCGACGAACCGCGTCTGGAGGCACCGGTCCCCGCGTGTTTCGTGCGCCTGCCGGCGCGGCCGAACCCCGGCGGCATGATGCGGCAGTTGAGTGAGCGCGAGTACTTCAAGCTGGTGTTCTCTCAGGCCGGCGGAGAGCAGCCCCAAGCCGGCGCCGAGGGCGTGCTCTGCAATCAAGTCGCCGCCTTCAAGAGTGAGGCTTTTGCTGGTGCCACTTCACGGCTCGGGCCGAACGTGCAATTTGCCGAGGAGCTCGTCATGTACGGTAGTGGTCCAAACCGACTACGCGTGGTCTGGTTCCGGACGCACGAGAAGCAGCCGGGCAAGGCTATAGGCACGCTCGCCGTCGTGCGTACGACCGAGGAATTTGCCCAGGTGTTCGCGCTTGGTACGTTCGAGGGCGCGTTCGAGACGTCGCGCTTCTCCGTCGAGCGGCTGGGGGACGAAATGCTCGTTTCGGCGGTCGACGACGGCTGCGGCGCCGTTAAGCCAGGCGCCGAGTGCGACAGCGACATGTACTTGTTCAAAGTGGAACTCGGACAGTTGCGGCCGATCTTGCAGGTGCCCGTCGAGCGTGTTCGTCATGCTGCCAAGCCGGCGAACACCCCGGCTTACGCGGGGGTGGACCAAGTTACCTACCACTTGGAAGCGGCGCCCAGCTACGAGGCGACCCAGCTCAGTTTGCTGGAGCAGGTGACCACCACCGTTCAACCCTCGGGTAAGGAAGTGGCGCGTGCGGAGCGCGAACGTTGGTTAACTTTTTACGGCAAAGAGTCTCAGTGGTCCGAGCCGTCGCTCTGGGACCGTGAGACAGCACCAGCGCCCTGAGTGTGTCGTCAGCCCCTCGGTGCCGCCGTTGGTGGGTGGTGCAGCCTGATTGGGCTGCACTGCAGGTTCGCGGGCTGCCGTTTCGTGGGCTGCAGCTTGGTTGGCCGCAGCGCTGGTGGGGCGTCGCATCGGTGCCAGCACCCAAAGAGCGAGCCCCGGTGCTCGAGAGGCACGTTGCCTAGGGCCGTCTCGGCGACTCCGGCGGGCCCCGCGAGTCGTCGTGGAGCCGGGTCACCAGGAGTTATTCGGAGCGGTCGGGAAAGACTGACTTTTCGGGTATGATCGAGGGCCGGTCGCGGAACTCGTTGAACACTTCGCCGAATGCGCGTCCGAACAAGACGCGGAACAGCCGCTGCTCCTCGGCCATGTCCGCATGCCGGGCGCAGTAGATGGCCCACAACTTCTGCTGCTTACCGAACGGCCACCAGGAGCCCGAACCGGCGCTCTTGGGGTCGTTCGCTTCCTTCTCGATGGCGGCGGGAGAGAGCTCGTCCACGACCGACTTGGCGCCGTTCTTGACACCACCGATCAGCGCGACGTGATTGATCATCATGTCTGCGAACGCACGCTCGAGATCTTGAGCGGCGGAGAAATCCCGGTTCTTCCAGTTGAAGAGGAAGCGTGCCAGACCCTCGGTGTTGGTCACCGAAGAAAGGTCGTCCGTAGGTGAACGGCGCTTGCCGAGCCCGAACTCGGCCTCGGTTTGACGCCACCCCTCGCGGAGTTGCAGGAAGCACTCCAAAAATACGCGCAGTGCCTCGTTGACTTGCGTGAGGTAGGTGCCTAGCTCCTCGGGGCGGTCCGGAGCGCCGAGGCTGGGCATCTGCTGCTCGGCGATTTCCTTGATCGCTTCCACCACCAAGTCCGGGGAGTTGGCGTTGAACGCCATCGCGGGCGCGTGCTGATTCAGGAGCGCGCGACCCTCCGGACGTTGCGCGATGTCGGGGAAGCGTTTCGCGATTTGCTCGGCCAGTAAACCTCGAGCCTCCGCTGGCGCGCCTTGGAGCGCCCCTTCCATCTGCTTCATCAACACGTGATTGGCGTCGCGGCTCGCCGCCACGGCTTGCGCGAGGTTGTCGAGGATGCGCTGGAAGTCTTGCGAGGGCGGGGGCACCACCCTGGACGACGCGAGCGGTGAGAGCTCGAACATCGTGGTGGCCGACTTGAGCGCCGCCTTGGGCCCGATGGGTCCTTTGGGGAGCTCCGCCTGCACGGGGAAAGTGGTGAGAAGGACCGGCAGGATCGCGAATTGGTTGCGGTGTTCGGCGAGGTCGACGAGCTGATTTGGTGGCAGCAGCCCCGACTTTACGCGTGTGCCGTTCTTGCTGCCGAGGTCGCGCAACATGACTTTGCCCTCGTGTTCCTCGAGCACCGCGTGAAAGCCGGACACCGATGGAAAATCGAGGTGCAGGTCGTTGAGCGGGCTGCGCCCGATGCGGACCGGCAGGCGTTGAAACGTGCGCTCGAAGCCAAATTGCGTTTTTGGATCCTCGACCCGTACACCAATCGCTACCACCGCTCAAAGGTACACTTTTCCCCGGCACGATTCCACGCCTATTGCGGCCAACTGGGGTTGAGAGCTACTCTGGAAGCCGTGAAGCGATTCAATCCGGGTGGGCATCTCGATATGCGTTTAAAGAGGAACTTGCATAACGTTGGGGTTCGGATCTGTGGCGTTGCGGCACTCGGTTTGCTCGCTGCTTGCGGCTCGCCTCCGCCGGCCAAGGCGGCGAAACCCAAGCTGTGCGAGTTGAAGAGCCTCAAGGCATCCGTGATCACGTCGGCCCGAGTGAACCTGAGCGAGGAGCGCGAGGCACGCCCGGTGCAACTGCGTATCTACCAGCTCAAGAACGACACGCGTTTCCTCAATGCCCGTTTCGATGGCGTGTGGCGCTCCGACGCAGAGACCCTCGGCGACGACTTGCTCAAGGTCGATGAAGTCCCGGTTTATCCCAACTCGCGCATCGAAATGCGGGTCGAGCGGGAAGAAGGCGCTCGATTCCTGGTGGCGGCTGGGCTGTTCCGTAATCCCAAGGGCCGCAGTTGGTTCACGTCCTTCGAGTTCCCCGAACCCGGCGTCGAGTTTTGTGAAAGCGACGACGGCGAACCGGTAGTCCCAGAGTTCTACGTGTGGGTCGAAGATACACGCGTGGAAGACGGCTCGGCCCACGCCGACGAATTCCCCGAAGGTGCCGGCCGCACCCTCGCGATCAGTGCCCCCAAGGCTCCCAAAGAGGACGCGCCCGGCGCCAGTCCGTCCGCCGACGAAGGCACCAAGTTACCAGACGCTTCGACCGTCGAGTCCGGCGTCGACACGGCGACCAAAGCCAACCAGAAGGCGGGTCAGGTTCAAGGGGCGACCCAGAGCGCACCCCAGCAAGACCTCGGCGGCGGTTTCGCGACCGAGCTCCAGTAACCCACGGGTGTCTCGAGCGACGCCCCACCAGCGCCTGACGACTTGTCAGCTCGCGTTCATCACTCGCGGCGATCCATCGAAGCTCAAAACGCGGTTGGCATTCGGAACCAAGTCCCGGCAGGGACGGGGCAGGAGCCGGCAACTTCCCGCCACTGTTCGATCGCCAGTTTCTGTTCGTCGATCCACTGGTGGGGGTCGAAGTCGACGCGGCGCCCCGTGCGCATCACGAGCTCTCGATGGATGAGCCGCCGATCCCGCGGCGTTCGCAGACCAAACTCGAGCTCATCGACGAACACGGACGGCGAGGCCGGTAACCCACAGCGGTAACGGTTCGTTGGCGCGTATCGGCTCGCGTTCTCGTTCCAGTACGCGCTCCAGGTGAGCTGCGTGATTGCCGGTAATACCAACGTGTCCGGCGACCCTGCGGGGGGGGCGTCCCGGGCATCGCCGAGTTCGGAAGCCAAGGTCGGTGTGGCCGGCCCCGTCGTTGGCTCGGGGACGTCGGGGGCAATCGTCTCTTCCGGAGCAATTGGGATCTCTTCGAACAAGCCTGCCCCGGTAATTCGCTCGAGGGCCATCGCGATGGCGCCCTTGAGCTCGGCGTCCTCGGACGCCAACGCCGAGATTAACACCGGAATCGCCGCGCCCATTCCTGCCCAGCCTAGGGCATACGCTAGCAGCGGCGTCGGCGCTTGGGTGAACTCCGTCAGCATCGCCTCGGCGTGTCTCCGCTCGCCGTACAGCGCCAGGACGAGCCACCCCTGGCCGGTCTGGTCCGTAGCCGCCGCGTGCTCGAGGATAACGGCGATCGGCGGGTAGCCGTTGAGCGCGCTGGCCCACCACAAGTCGACGTTGCCGTTTGGCGTGGCGCTCTCCGCGTACAAACGGCGTAGCCAACTGTCCCGGTCCGGCGGCGACAGGTAGTGTAAGTAGGGCAAGACTTTGGTCAGCGGCGCTCGCCCGCTCTCCAGCAGGCGTTGCACGTCTTCCGCTCTGAGCCACGAACGGTAACCTAGGACATCCAGCGCGACCGCCTGTTTGCGCAGGTCGGGGCTGCGCAAGTATCGGTCACACAGGGCGCCGAGCCAAGGACTGGGCGCCAACTTCCAAGAGTCCGCGACCGCCTGCCACATCGCCTCGTCCGTCTCCCAGGTCAACAACAGGCGTTCACACAGGCCAAGTAAATCTCGGCTCGCGACGCAGCCTGCGACGAGCGCCAAACCACCACACAACGCCGCGTCGACGACTACGGCGTGGACGCACGCGGCTTCGACGGCGTGGTAACCGATGTCACCTAGACTAGCGATCGCGTCCAAGTTCGCGACCAGCCGCCGTTCGATCACTTCGGCGGCCAGCCACGCCTCGCCGAGTTGTGGTGTGCGTTGCGGGAGCAGCGCCACGATATCGCCGAAGCAGTCCCGCGTGTGGAAGTCGACCCACTGATCGTGAGACAAAGCGGGCAGGGGATCCTTGGCGAACCCCGGTGGTGGCGTTTCTGGTGCCGGCTGCGGCGTCGGGACCGGCGTGGACGAGGTGAGCGCACTCGGTACGATGGGGGTGATCGTGCCGCGTTGCAAGGCCGGTGACCCCCAACTCGCGCGCAGCGGCGCTGGCAGCGCAGCAGGCGCCGGCGATTGGCGCAGCCGTGTATCGGCCTCTGCCAACTGACGGCGGCACACGTCGAGCAAACCTTGGGCGTGGCTGAGCCACGGGACGTCGCTGGTGCGCACCAGCTGTTCACCCAGCGCACCTAACTGGTTCAGGGCGTCGTCGAGCGCTTCCACTGGGTCGCGCGTCTGTGCGTACGTCTCGAAGACCGGGCGCAAAACTCCGCCCAACGCGCCGACCAGCGACTGGGCTCGATCCGGCTGCGCGTGACCTTTGAACAAGGGCCACAACTCCTGCAGGGACTCGAGCGCCCGCTCCAGCTGCGTGAGGATCGAGGAGAGCGCCAACGAAGGGTTTGCGATGGGGGCAGATTGGGCCATGTGGGGCAGACGGCAGGGGTTAACGTTGGGCCACGACGGCCCGATAATACTGGAGCAGCCGGTCGTAGCGCTGTTGGAGCTCGGGATCTGCCTCGCAACGAACGCGCAGCGCCGCGAGCTGGGTCTGGTAAGCGTGCTGATCTATGCCGTAACCTGCCAGCGCGGTCGCGCTCCGGCTCGGGTTGGCGTCGATTTCCGCCGTGAGACACGTGAGTTGTTCGAAGCTGAGCGGCAGCGCCGTCGCCGTCGCAAGGGGCTGCTGCGGCGCGGCGGCAGCTGCCGGTGTTTGCCACGCGCCGGTCGCATGGGTGACAAAGTAGCCGGAGGCAGCAAACGCCGGGGACGCGGCGGTGCCCCCTCCGGCGGCGGCCGAGTGGTGGGATTGCTGTAGGGGCTCGGTGCCGTTACCCTGGGACGTCGAAAAGTAGGGTGGACCGCCCGTCATTGCTGGGCGGTGTTGCTCTGCAGGGGGTAGCGGAGCGGGCGCCGTGCGTGGTGAGACGAACAGCGGCTCGCGCTCCCGGGTAAGCTGCTCCGGCGAAGGTGCGGCTTGCCCGAACGCGGCCTGGGGGGTCGGTATTGGGAAAGGGGCGGGTTCTGCGCGGTGTGTCGGTCCGGTCGGCATCGGAAACGGAGCCGGCTCGGTCCCGGCCGCGGGTGCAACGAAGCCGGGCGAAACGAACGCGGGCGCTGCGGGCATCGGGAATGGCGCGGGTTCGGGTTTGGGCGAGGGATACGTCGGTGAGACGATGGGCGACGAAACAACCGGCGACGAGACGAACGCCGGTGAGACGCTAGGTGATGAGACGACAGGCGTCGCGACCATGGGTGCAGGGGCGCCATACCCAGGAGGAGCGCCATACCCAGGAGGGGCGCCATACCCAGCAGGGGCGCCATGTCCAGCAGGGGCGCCATGTCCAGCAGGGGCGCCATGTCCAGCAGGGCCGTACGCAGCCGGGTGAGGTTGAGATGGGAACGCCGGCGTAGCCGGCACTGGGAACGGCGCGGGCTGCACGGGCGGTGGATACGCGGGAGCCTGGTCGATTTTGGGCGCCACGTCCCCGCGCGCGGCTCCCGGAAAGCCGGGACTCGTACCGGAGGAGACGGCACTCGAGCCTTGCAGCTGTGAACCGGAGGTGGTTGCGCCCGCAGGTGACGGCGGATGGGGCGCGGGCGGCGGTTCGTGCTCGTTAGCCCGCAGCCGCCACTTCGAATACACCGCCGAATAACGTTGCTGCAGTTGCCACTGCTGCTGTTCAGCTTGCGCGGCCAGCAGCTGCAGCCACCGCTGTTGTTCGCGACGGAACTCGTCCTCCGACAGACCCTTTTCGCCGAGCACCAGCTGACGTGACTCCCCGCCGTCGATGCGCGCGTTGATCTCCGCGAACAACGCGAGTGCGATCAAGTGAAGTGGTGCGTCGGACATGAGGGACCTTGCAGCTACGCGATCGAACGCTAACCGTACGCAGCATCGCGCGCAAGCAATCTCCAGGTTTCGAGCTGGCGAAACCCGCGCGCCGGGTAGGTGGTGGGAGGGAGCCGTGAGGCGCCGTGAGGTGCTGGGCCCAACCCCAGTATGGTATTCAATTTCGGCCCGAGTGCTGTGGAATGGTGACGGCAGGAGGCTAGCGGAGCGCGGCTTCCAAGGCGTATCGAACCTGTGGATCGGAGGCGGCCAAAGTCATCCAGTGACGCTGCGCACTCAGGAATTCGGGCAGCGATAGGTGATGCTGACGCAACGCTTGGTCCAAAGGGACGCCGCGTTGTACGTTGCCCAAGATCTGGGAGAATGTTTCGAGCGCGATAGGGGCGCCCGAAAGTGCCGCTTGGGTTTGTTGAATCGCCGCTGAATAGTCGAGGAGGAGTTGCGGTACTTCGTCTTCGCGGTCGATGGCGCGACTCAGCTCTTCCTCCCAATGCGCGACCTCCGCATCCCACTGCTCCGACGTTATGCCGGCAATGCTCAACAGCTGCTGCGCGCGTGACTGCGCCGCGGCGGGACCGGCTTCCGGCAGGCTCGTGTTGGCGTGGGCGAGCCGGACCGAGAGCGCCGCGTATTCGGTTACGGTGAGACGAGGCATGGTCGTACGGCGGGCGCTGGGTCACTGGGACATCACGACGCAGCAGCGGGTGCCGTCGTCGTGGCCAGACAGGCTCGCGCAAAATGCGGACGGGGCGTAACCGTAGCTCCAAGCGGTAGCCGCCAACGCGACGTGGAGTGGGATGGTTGCGGCCCCGAGAAACCCGAGGCGCTGAGAGGGGAACTCGTGGGCTTGGGGTAACTCCAGTAGATCTTGGCAGCGCGCGAGCAGGCTCTGGTACTCGCTGATGCGATAACGTTCGAAGTTGAGGTCCGTAAACAACCAGCCGAGCTTGCCCGTCGGCGTAACGCGAGCGGCCATGGCCCTGCGCAGCGCGAAGGTCATACCGATGGCTTCGAAAGCGGAGGCATCGTTGTCCGGGCGAGCTTTGTCGTACGCGACGTGCGCAACGCGGAGTTGTGCAAGTTGGGGGAGCCGCCGTTGGCGTGCGGTCTGGGGCGTGGCTAGGGCCAACACGACCGAGGCCTCTCCAAGCAACAGACCGTCGTCGTTGTCCTCGGTGTACAGCCGGCTAGCATCGAACAGGCGGGTGACTCGGTCCGGTGAGAGGTCCGAGTGGGCGGCGACGACGAGCGCCACATCGGCGGCGCCGCGTTCGAGATCACTGGCGATTTGCGGCAATATCTCACCGAACGCGGTCACGTCGCGAGCCGTGTATTCGGTGGGTTGCGACGCAAACAGAGCGCGTTCCACGCGCGACTTGAGCTCGTAACCCACGACGTCACTGCGCCGTTGCCCATTGGGGAGCTGACCTTCGAAATCCTGATCCAGCAAGGGGTAAACCTTCAGGCGCAAGTGCGTGAGCTGGTCCCGGAGCGAGGCCGGCAAATCGCGCAGCGCCAGGTCCGCCAGAGACAACAGCCGCGCCGGCCCTACCAAGAACGGATCCAGAGTCGGCAGCGCGCACGCCGTGAGCGGGTTACCGTCCGGCAGGAGCAGCGCTGCTTCCCGCACCGCGAACGACCCTCGCCTCGACAAGAAGCCCGTCTGCACGACGGTGGGAGCGAGGGCGGTGCATGCGCCAACGGCACAAACGACGAGTGGAGTCGTGAGAGCGGGAGGTTCGGAGGTCGGAAGCGCCATGGTGTCTCGTTTACGAACGTGAGGTGCTCGCGTCAGCGGCCGTGCAGTTTGAGCTCACGAACGATCGTCAGTGAGTGTTCGATGCGGCGCGGTGCCGGGACGTAAGCACGCCAGCCGAGTTCGACGGTGGGAGGAAACTCGGGACCGACCCCATAAAGGTCGAACAGCACCGTATCGAGGTGCGGCCGCACTACCGCGGGGGCGCGGTCTTTGACTCGAAACTCGACCTCGACTCCCACCGCCGGCAGCGTAAACTCGAGGGCTCCACCACCGGGGATCAAGTTCAGAAAACCGCACGCTTCGTCGCCGCGCAGGGGTGGCGTCGCGATCAACCCCGGCGACGCGCATTGGTTGATGCGGTCGTCTTCATCGGCAGGTGGGAGCGGCGCGCGCAGCTCTTTCCAGGCCTTGTCGTACGTGCCGACATAGCGCCGGCGTGGCTCCCAACTCCGCCCGATCGCGCCGAGCCCCGCCGGCGGGGGGCGGGTCGTCGACGTCAGGATCGGGAACGCCGGATCTTCGATGCTGGGCGCGATCTGGTGAGACAAAAACGCCGGATCTCGCGCCACACCCTTGCCCACGGGGTTGCGCGGCTCTTCCAGGTAACGCGCGGGGTCGCTGTCGTCGACGCCGCCCCAGGCGTTGTCGTAGCGGACTTCGACTTCGGTGGCCGGGCGCGGCGCCGAAAGACCCGTGCCTTGCTCCTGCCAGACGCGCAGACCGAACACGCGGATCACCTTCCGCAGCTGGCCGACGCGAGCATAAGCGTCGAAGTAGGGGGCTTCACTGCCCTTCGGCGGGTGTGCACTTGCCACCACGACCACGTCCGTGGCGGGCTTGCGCACCCCCGTGTCGGACGGGTACGCGATCGAGCTCTTCTCTGGCTCGCCCCAGGGAATGTCGGCGAAGCGCACCGGCCGTTGGCGCGCTTCGGGGGCCAACTCGAGCAGCCCCGAGCTCGGGTCCAATTCGAAGGTCGCCTTGACGAGACACTGGAGCACCTCGCCGTCTCGGTCCATCACGATGTGCGGGTGGACGACGAAGTCCGTCTGGTTATCTTGAGGCGGCGAGCTCATGGGGAACGTCGAGGCAAACAGTGCGAGAGAACGGCAGGCGCGTCAATTGAGTCGGAGCGCTTTGCCCACCAGCCGCAATAATCCGCGCGACGCCGCGCTGATCCGGGAGCCGACCAACTCGACGTCCCCGTCCGCGCGGAAGCGCAAGCCGGCGCGTCCACTCTTCAACGTCAACGACTCTGCGGCGTCGATTTCGATGACTCTACCCCGCAGCTTCGTCACCTCGGGGACGCGCGTCTGCAGCATGCCGACGACACACAAATAGCCGCGTCCGTCACTCTCGACCAAAACTCTCTGGTGCGTCTCCAGGGCATGTAGAAGTAGCGCGGGCTCGACGTAGTCGGCGATCGCTACCCACCGCGGCGACGGTTCGCGGCTGAGCCGCACACGCCCTCGCTTGTTGTCTTGTTCGAGCAGCTCTGCGGCGTGCAAGCCCGGGGGATAGGCGAGTTCCTGAACCGGTTGAGCCGCCGGCTCGGGCAACAACCAATCGAGCGTGCTGGTCGGGGCGGCGTCAGCGGCTTTCTCGGCTTCGGGCTCGAGCTCGACGACGCCAACGGCGGTCGCTTGCGCGCCCAACGTCGCATCGTCAACCATCGGCGACATCCTTCTTCAGGGTGATCGCTGCGGCCGTGAAGTCGACGATCGGTGACGTGATGGTCACGCCGCTGCCGTCCACGACGATGCTCGACGCGCCACATTTGAACGTGAGTTTGGTCTTGGCTTCGACCTTGTGCATGGCCCCGACCAACGAAACCATCGTCGACGACTCGATGCTGCGGTTGCCCTTGACGGACTCCACGCGCGCACCGCCGATCATTGCCGAGCGCATCGTCTTGACGGTTTCGCTCTCGTCGCTGCGCGAGATCACGATCAAACCGGCGCTGGTTTCCGTCTTTGCGGCTTCGGTCGATTCGGCGCGGTCCCCGAGCACCAACTCGACGTGCGCTGCACCGACCGATTGAGTCATGTTGGCAGCGACGTTCGTCAAGATGGTTCCTGCCGCGGCTGTTAGTCCCAGGGCACCAATCGTCTCCGAGTGATTGCCCGATACTTTGTATTGGTTGTGTCCGGGCCCCGCCGCGAGATCTTCTTCCGAGACGCCCGATACCGCGCCGTCCGGACCTCCGACGTTTTGAGCCGAGGCTCCACCGGCGCCAGCCGCGTCCTGCCCGCCTCCCACGCCAAGTGCCGATCGAGCCGCGGCCAGACCCTGCCCAGCGACTTTCGCAATCGCGGCATTGGCCACGTTGTTCATGCTGATTTCCATCGCAGAGGGCCCGCCGTCGGGCGCCTTCTGCATCGAAGCCGGCAACATCATGCCTGCGACGTCGTTGGCGCTGGGGATCGCCGCTGCTCCTGCCAACACCGCGCCCACAGAACCCATGCCACCCAGGTTCATGGCTTGAATCGGCGCTGCGATGGCGTTGGCTTGGTTGAGTATGCCGCCAATTGGACCGAGCGCCGCGCCGACCGCGCCCTGCACGGCGGCTTGCACCTGAGCTGCCATCTGCGCCGCCTTGGCTTGCGCGGCTTCGGCGGCAACCGACACCGCCAGACTCAGGATGCCGTCCAGGGGGTCTCCCACTTGCTCCATCTGGTTGGCTCCGACGGTCGTCGACGCGTTACCCCCGGAGGTCAAACCGTAAACGGAGTTCACCTCGACGCTGCGATTGGCCCCCACCGACACGTCTTGATTGGCTCCCACCGAGTGTTTCCAGCCATGAGTGACCTTGGTCTTGGAGTTGGAGCCAATCTCGAGCGTCGAGTTGTTGCCGATCGTCAACGTCTCGTTCTGATTGACGACCTTCTTGCGATTGTTGGCGGCATTGATGACCGTGTTGTACTGCGAGTGGATCATGATCTCCTCGGAGCCCGCCTTGTCCTCGAAGCGGATCTCGTTGGTGCCGCCACCGCCGGGAGTACTAGCCGTCTTGATCGAAGTGCGTGTCTTGCCCTCCGGCAACGCGTACGGCGGCATGAAGGTGCCGTTGTAGACGCGTCCCGTGACGTACGGACAGTCCGGGTTGCCCTCCAGAAACTCGACCAGTACCTCCCAGTGGACGCGCGGCAGGATCATCGACCCCGACGTCTGCAACTGGGTGACGCGCATCCAGCACGAGGCGCGGTCGTAGAATTCTTCGCTCTGATCCCAGTGGAACTTGACCTTGCAGCGGCCGTGTTCATCGCAATGGATCTCTTCCATCTGCGCGCCCTCGACGGATACGACGGTGGCGGTTTGTGGGCCGTAGATTACCGGCGCCGGGTGGTTCCGCGCCAACCGGTACGGGACCTCCAACGGGAGCAGCGTTGCTTCTACCCAATAAAACCTCCGAAATTGGCTGGCGCTACCCGGTTCGCCCCGCGGCGAAGGCATTCCGTCGGCCTCCAGATTTCCTTGCCGGTCGTAGCGGTGACGCACCGACGTCACGAAGTAGTCTGCCGAACCGTTGGGCGTTTCGATGGTGAGCTTGTCACCAATGTGGACGTCTTGCGAATCGGTGTGGATTGCGAACGTTCGGTGGTTGACCTGCTCGGCCTCCAGCCGCACTTTGGCCAGACGTTTCCCCTCGCTCGGCTCGACGTAATCGTCGGAAAAGTCGTAGAGCTCGAGGTCGGTGAGCGTTGCGGCCTCTCGAGTGGCCAATTGGTCGAGGCCGGGGCGCTTGAAGTCGTAGGCGTTGAGCGTGACCTTGCCACTCACCTGAGTCTGCCGCTCGTTCAAGCGGTAGACCGCGTTCTGCTCGGCCATCATTTGACTCGGATGCCGCAGGGGCAGCGTCCACTCCGGGGTAGCCTCGGGGCTCGTGTCCGCGAACAGGAGTTTCTCGTCCTCGGCTTCTGCGTCCATGCGAGCGAAGAAGTAGATGCCTTCCGATTCCGCCAGGCGACTGATGAAGTTGAGCGCGCTCTCTTGATACTGAGTACAATATTCACGTTTGGGGTAGCTCGCGCCGAGCTTCCACTCGAGCTGCCCTGCGTCGTAGCCGTGGCTGATCAGTACCTCTTCGATGATCTCCTTGACTGTGAGGTCCTGGAAGATGCGGCAGCCGACGCTGCGTTCCATCAACGCCAAACGTGACACCACGTGCAAAGTGTACTGCGGGTTGGCCATTACCCCCTCGGTCAGCGCCGTCCCGTGGAGCTCTGCCGATTCCACGATGCCCCAGAACGTGCGCACTGGGCCGTCGGGAGAGGTCACGACGAGTTGGGCTCTGCTGCCCACGAGGTCCGCCAGGGGAACCTCCTCGGTGAGTATCGCTTCGACCTCCGCTTCGGCGGGGTAACCCATGACGTGCGTCTCCGTGACCCGCACGACGTGCTCGGAAACGAAGTTCTCGCTGCGGAGAATGACGGTTTTGGTATGGTCCGGCATGGTTGCTCTGGCGACTAGTTGTTGAGGACGATACCCAGGTTGGACGCATCGCCGTCCAAGGTTACCGAGGCTCCAGCTACCGATATGAGCGCAGGCGTCAACGTGAGCGTGGCGCCGCCCATCACGACGGACAAGGCGGTGGTTGCTTCGAAGGTGACGTTCTTGCCTTTGATGATTTGCACGCCCGCAGCCAAATCGCTGATCGGGCCGGTCGCCTTGTCCACGCGGTCACCGTCGACTTTCGTCAGCAGGGCGCCTCCGACCATGGACGTCGCCATGAGGCTCTCCACGCCGCGGCCGGCCTTGGTGACGATGATCTTGAGCGCACCCGAGGTCTCGGTGCGGGTTCCACCCACCGTCAGAGAACGGTCCTTGGGCGTTATCTCGACGAGCGCCGCGCCGACGGTGTGCGTGCGGTTGGCTTCGGTGTTGTTGCTCACGTTGCCGACCACGAGCGCGATGTCGTTGACGCCGACGGTGATGCTGGAGTTGCCGGCGACGGTATGGCGATGATCGCCACCGACCTTCTGATTGCGGTTGGCTCCCACGGTCAACGTGTGGTCCCCCGCGATGTCTTCGACCATCAAGGAGGTGACCTTGACGTTGAGATTGGAGCCCACCGACAACGTCTGGTTGGACCCGACGGTGGACGTGATGCTGTCGGTCACGTCCAGCGAGTGGTCTACGCCGATCTTGGTCTTGGAGTCGTTGCCGATTGACTCGGTCGTGTTGTTGCCCACCTGAATCGACATGTCGCGTGACGCGTTGATGAACATCTCCTCGCTGCCTTTGGCGTCACTCATGCGAAGCTCGTTCGACGTTCCACCGCCGGGGGTGGTCGCCGTCTGGAGCGCCATCTTGCCCGCGTTGGCGGGCAGAGCATACGGTGGCGGGGTAAGGCCGTTGTAAACGCGCGACATGACGAACGGTTGATCGATGTCGCCCTCACGATAGACGACGCTGACCTCCCACTTCATGCGCGGCAGCAGCATCGACCCACCCGTGGGGACTTGGCTCGTGCGCATCCACGCGCTCGACGTTTCGTCGGCCGGGCTCTCGCGGTCCCAGAAGAACTTTGCCGTGACTTGGCCGTGTTCGTTGGTGTGGATCTCCTCGCCACCGGGACCCGTCGTCATCGCCGTCTGGTGGCCGGGAACGATGCGCTCTACCTGGCGACGGGGCGGTCGGTATTTGCTACGCGCCACTGGTATCCCCGTGATCGTCGCGCGGTAACGTCGTTGTGGTTCCTTGGCGTTCGTCTCCAAGCTGGCGCCGTTGCCGGAGCCGCCCCCGTCCGTGAGCTCGAACTGACCACGCGCCTCGGATTCGAGGTGCATGGCCGTGACGAGGTACTTTTGATTGAGCGGCGCATACGGGTGGTCCGTCAGCGCGACCGTGTACCCCGGGAGCTGACTCACCGTCCCGACCGTCATCCGGACGATGTCGCGCTCCGCCTGAACGGCGTCGAGCAAGACCTGCGCCAGTTGTTTACCTGTGGCAGCGTCCGTGAAGCGGCCCGGGAACTGGTAGATCTCCGCGTCGTGGTTGCCCGGGTCCACGCTCTCCACCGACTGGTGGAGTTCGACCTTGGGACGTTTGAAGTCGTAGTCTCGGAAGGTTACCTTGTCGGGTCGAACGACGTGTTCCTGCTCGACGTGGCGCGCGACATCCATGAGCCGTGACGCGCCGATCTGGGTGATGAACTCGAGCGAGCTCACCTCGCAATCGCCGAGGCCATCGGTTGCATCGGTGAAGCAATATTGATCCGGCGTGTCGTGGCTGACCGGAGCGAAGTAGATCCCCACCTCGGTCATCAGTCGCTGCACGAAATCGTAATCCGTCTCACGGTATTGGGTTACCGTGGGCAGCGGTTTGTAGGTCCCAGTCAGCTGCCACTTTTGCTCGGCGGCGGTTATTCCAGCCTTTTCGAGCACCTCCTTGACGATATCTGGCACCGACATCTCCAAGAACCTGCGACAATTGCTGCGGGCTTGCAGCCGCCACAGACGTGGCTTCACAGTCAGCGTCAGACTGTCCATCCCGGTCGCTTCGAAGGTGCGCTCGGCCGACCAGACCTCCCCGACGAAGGCATGCGCCTGCGCGTCGTGAGTGCGCTCCAAACGGAACTGCGCGCTTTTGCCCAGAACATCGGCGGGCATCGGTAACTCGAGGTCGTACTTGACCACTCGCAGCACCAACTCGTCCAGGGACGACAGAGCTCGGGAAAGGCGGAACGCCAGTACATCGAAGGCCTCGCCCTCGACGGACAAAGTCGCTACCGCGTCCTGAACAACGTTTTGGTCTGCCATCGATTGGTTGCTTTCTCGCTCATCCAAGCTTCAACGAGGCGCCCGTCTTCTTGATCAGCGCGCCTTTGACGGAAACTTTGGAGCCTTTGATGGTGATCGGGCCGCCAGCCAACTTCAGCTCCGAGCTTCCACCCTTGAAGGTGCCGAGCGCGCCCGTGAGACTGACGATCGGCGCTTTGATCACGACGTCTTCGGTCACCTTCTGCATGCAGATCGCGCCCACCATCGTCGAGTGCATCGCCGTGCAATCGATGGTGTAAGCTCCTTTGACCAAGTGGATCTCTGCGGCTGCGAAGGTCTGGGTTCGCGACGCACCCACGACCTCGCCGTGGTTGCCGTTCACGAGGTGAATGCGCGCGGCGCCGGCGTTGGCGATCGAGTTGCCCTTGATGTCGTCGCTGATCCCCAGGGCTCCGACCCACATGTCGACGGCGCCGACCGTGCGGTCCATGTTACCCGTGATGTCGCACTGCACGCCATTGCTGATCGTGGTTTGGTTGGCTCCCACCGTGTAGTCGCGGTTGCCGCCGACGTTCTCGACGAAGTTGGCCGTAGCGTTGCTGGTGTCGTTCGCGCCGACGGAAACCGATTGAGAACCACCGATCTTGGTGTTGAAGTTGGCCCCCACGTCGATCGATTGGTCGACACCGACTTGCGCCGCGTCGTCTACCTTGACGGACCGCGCGATGTTCTTGTTGACGTGGTGTTCGTCGTTGACCTTGATGTCCGTCGTGCAGTCCCAGTTGGTGGTGATGTTGAGGTCCTTCTGGGCTTTGATGGCGAAGCCTTGTGCACCGCCGCTGTCGCCCATGGTGATCTCGTTCGACCCTGCCGCCTTGGGCGACGACATGCTCTTGATGCTTCCAGACGCCTTGGCCGCCGGGAGGCTGAGTGGTGGAGCGTTCTCGCCGTTGTAGACGCGGCCCACCACCAACGGGCGATCTGGGTCGCCCTCGAGGAACACGACGCTGACTTCCCAGCCGAGGCGCGGCAGGACCATCGAGCCGCCCATGGGGACCTGGTTGACGCGGATCCAGCAGCTCGACTTGTCGTCTTGCTGTCCAATGCGGTCCCAATAAAACCGGACCTTGATGCGACCGAACTCGTCGACGTGAATCGACTGGTCTTCCGTTTCGCTGCCAGTGACGATCGCCGTCTGCAGGCCGGCGATGCGCGGACGACGAGCGCGACGCTCTGGAGCGATCGCGCTGCCTAGAATGCCCGCCTGGAAGCGGTTGCGGCAGGCGTAATTCACGGCGTCTGCCGTGTCCGCCTCTTGACGCCCGGACGACTCGAGGCGCATCACCAGCAGACTGCCGCCCGCTTCTGCTTGGGCTCCGCCCTCGACCGTGAAAACGCCGGCACAACGCATGCCGATGGCGTTGGTGGAGCCCATCGCGACTTCAGCGTCGCGGCGCAGCGCGCTGATTCGGGCCGTGGCTTTGCGGTTACCGTCCGCCTTCAAGGCGAAACCGGACGCGTATTCGTAATAAGGTAACGGCCAGTTGTCTTCCGCGGGGATCCCCACTTCGGGTTTGACCTGAGGCGTCTTGAACTCGAAGTCGCGCAACAGGACGGAAGTGGTGCGCAGCGAACGTTTGCGAGAGAACTCGAAAACGGCTTCGGCGTTTTCGAAGACCCGGGAGCTCAGAGACAGAGCCACCTTGGGTTGATCGGGGAAGTGGGTATCGTGGTTCTCGAAACCTGCCGGCGTATCGAGGAATACGAGCTTGTGCCCCTCTTCGGTGTGTGAAAAGAAGTACGAGATCCCCTCGTCCTCGAGCAGGCGCGAGATGAAGTTGAACGTCGTTTCACGGTATTGAACCGTATACTCGCGCGGCGGGTAACTCTGCTCGAGCTCCCAAACCGCCTGTTCGCCGATCCCAGCTTCTTCCAACAACACTTTGATGATGTCGGGGACGCTCTTGTCCTGGAAGATGCGGCAGTCCTCTCGGTACTTGAGCAACGCGAGGGTCGGCACCAACGTGAGCCGAAACTGGAGGCGGAACCCCACCGCCGATTGGAAGCGTGCACTTTCGACGATGCCGTCGAAGAAGCGCGACTCGCCTTTCTCGTTGATGACTTGGAGTAACAGGCGGGTCTTGAGCAGGGTCTGGACGTCGAAGCCTGTGTCTTCGGTCGCAAACTCGATCGCCACCTCGTAGAGCTCGCTGATCGCCTCCACCGCCTGGTAAGCAAACACCGAGACATCGTCGGGGAGGTTCTCCCCGTGAAGCTTGAAGAACGCCGTTGTGCCCGCCACGCCGGAAGCCTAACTGACGCTTGGGGGTGGGTCCATGGGGAAAACCGTCATCGCGTCAGACGGTCCCGATTTTCACCGAAGTGTGGAATGCCGTACGTTCTTGCACTCGAGACGCCGAGGGTCGATGCTCACTCGGCGACCGTGAAGCTGCGCGTCCCCGACGTCGCGTAGGAGCCGTCACGGTCCCACTTTGCGATTCCGGAGCTGGCACTGACGAGCGGATCCAAGAAGCCCTCTTCACCGGCGCACTCGTCCATGCTGGCGCAGGCCATGTGTGTCTCCACTTCCCAGAAGTGGGTACCACCTTTGCGCAGCTCGAAGCTATCGAAGGTGGGGAGATGTGTCGTTGGGCGATCCGTGACGATGTACAAGCCTTGGAAGTAGTCCGAATCTTCGACGTGGATGACGACCACCTTGTTGTCTGGCTCGGGCAGGCTCCAGCTGAACTCCGTATCCCAGGTCACCTCCGTCTCGGCCACGGCCGGTTTGGACTGCTTGGGCGGAAAGGGGAGGTCGAGTTCGACGTCCAGGGTGCCAGCCGCGATGCCTCGCTTGTGCGTCATCGCATAGCTCGCGCCAGAGCCTTCACCTTCCGCGGCGGCTACGATGAGCGACGCGTTGGGCAGGGAAGGGGCGAGATAGAGGAACTCGCTCGTGCTGGTCGGATAGTTGTCCTCGACGATTTGAATGCTCGCGCCGTCTTGGAATTGGACGTAGACGGCGTTGCTGCGAGACACCTCGGACTCGAAGGCCACGTTGCCCGCGACGTTGCCGACGTCTACGCCATCGGTGCCAAAGTCGAGCGTGAGCTCGCTCTCTTGCGAGTCGGAGAGCGCAACCGAATCCTCCGCGTACCCGAGGTACGTCGTGGGCAGCTCGGTCGTCTCGTCGTTACTCCACCACAAGCCGTGTACGTTGGCCAACGTCTGACTGGGGCCGCGCCAGTCGGGCGTGACGTAGGTCGGGCCCGAAAGCGACGTGCTGAAGTTGGCGTTCTCGCTCCCCAAACCCAACCCCACGACTTCACTCGATCCCAAATCGGTACCGAAGCGGGTCAGCATCGTCGACTCGCGTGGCTCTAAGGCAGAGTACACTTGAAGCGTCGGATCACGACGCGTCAAGTGTTCGAACCGCCAACCGTAGACGGTGTGCGGATTGGCGATCTCGACGACGAACGACACGTCGTATGTCTCACTGTCCACGTCGATCTCGAACACACCGTCGTCGTTCGTGAAGGCGTGTTGGCCCGCGATGTCGACGTCCAGGTTGGGTACGGGGTTACCCCAAAAATCGATGACACGCCCCTTCACGGGCCCCATTTCCATGGGCGGCGCACTCGATTCTACGGCCGCCGAAGAGCTCACCACGGCCGGCGCGCTCGTTTCCACCGCGGCCGAGGTCGTGTCCTCGGTTTCGGGACCCGGGAGGGTGTGGGGCTCCTCGCTGGTCGACTCAGGATCTTCTGAAACGGTCGCCACCGGTTCCGTCGTCGCGGCGGAGCTTTGCGTCTCGACTTCGCTGGCAGACGTCTCGGACGCCTCCGACGTCTCTTCGGACGTGTCGTTGTTCTGGGTGGTATTGGTTCGACCGTTGCCGAATTCTCGTTCCTCACCACAGGCCTGGGTGAAAAGGCTGGTTAGTCCGATAGTCCAAAGAACACGTGTGCTGCGCATACTGATGCGAGCATACGTCAAAGGTCGCTGCCTGTTCCCCAAAAACCAGCCAACACGCCACGCGACCCTGGCTCTGGTGGTGAGAAAAAACGACAATTGGGGCGGATGTCGGGTCTTGTGGGGACTTGGGTCGGACCGTGCCCAACTCGACCCGTCAGGCGCAAACGTCGAGTGCCGATACACTACGTCCGGGTCAGGGGCCTTGCCTGGCGGCGCCGTTTCAGCTCGATGACACTTCGTGAACGCGGAACTGGTGGACGGAGGGGTCGTTTTCGAGGCGGTGCCGGATGTAGCCCGCCTCCTTGGGCGCCACCGCGATCAGTCGCGGGCCCGCCGCCTTGACGGCGTCGGGGAGGCCCCCAAAACCCAACTGTTCGGCTTCTGCAACCGACATCTCGACGGCACCCGTCTCTTGCTTCAACTCATCGGAGAGCACTCCGCCGCTTACCCCAAGTGTTGCGTAGACCTCGAAAAGCACCATACGACTACATCCTTTCCGTCGCTGTCAGCGACGCACAACATATCTCAAAAGCGGTTCCTTTGGTCGCTGCCTCGGCTTTGGCGGAGTCGCTCTCAGGAGCCCATGTTCTCCACGGCGCGTTTGGCGCGCGCCCGGACCGTGACGTGCAAGGACTCGTCGGCGTTGATGGCCGTGAACGCAGCACGTGCTTCCATCTTCTTGCCAAGCCCGAGGTAGGCGTCCGCCTCGCTCCAGCGTACGCGCCAGTCGCGCTGCGCTAGATTGGGCAAGGAACCCACGAGCCCGATGATGGCGTCGAAGCGACCATAACGTAACAACGCGTTCAGGTACTCAGACAATACGTCGTCGTCTTCGGGAGCGAGTTCCGTTGCAGCGAGCAACGACGCGATCGCCCGTTCCTCGTTGTTGATTTGGAGCAGGAGTCTTCCCAACATCCGATGCGCTCCGGCCGCTCGTGGATGAGTGTCCACGTAGGCTTGCAGGGCGTCGACGGCCGCTGCGGCCTGCTCCAGCGTCGGCGGGTCGACGCTCTCGAAGAACTCGAGCTGCAGCGCGGTGAGGTGCCCAGGGTCGATAACCAGCGCTTTGGCGACCCATTCGTGGCCTTTGGCGCTGTCTTTGGCCTCGAACGCCAACTGCGCCAATTGAGCCAGGGCCGAGGCAGATTGGGGGAAGCGCTCGAGGTGAGCCTCGAGCAACTTCGCGGCATCTGCCGTCTTCTGGAGGCGCCTGGCGCAAGTGGCCTTCAGCAGTAGAGCGGCTTCACTGTCTGGAGCGAGGGACAGGGCTTTCTCCGCCGCTGCGAACGCAACTTCGTAACGGCCCTCGCTCTCGTGATAGGCGGCTACCCGGAGCAGGAAGTCGAGACTGGGCGTGCTTTTGTCCCACTCGCTCGTGAGGTACGACAGCAGCGAGTCTCTGCGGACGAAGGTGAGCGACTTCGGGTCGAGCGGGTCTTCGTAAACCTTGACCAACAAGCCCAACGTCACGAGGCCCTCCATGGCCATGCGGCAATCGGGCTCGGCCTCCAGGGCACGAACGAACTGCTCGATGGCTTCGTCCTTGTCACCGGCGGCGATCAACGTGTTGGCGAACGCGACGTGGTATTCGGCCGAGCCATTCCAAACTTCGGCGATTTCTTTGAATACCTTGACCGCGGCGTCGTGGTTGCCCAGGGCGGCATGCACCGTCGCGAGGTTCTGTTTGGCGGCGTAATCTTCCTTGTCGACGTTGGCCACCAACTGGAGCAGTGAGGCTGCCTTCGTGAAGTCGCGTTTGGTGAACGCCTTTTGGGCATCTTGCCAAAACTTCATCTTCGAAAGGTACGCCTCGTAACGTTTGGCTGTCGCCGGTTCCTTCTGGCGCAAGGTTGGTCCAGCTGCCGTCATGAACTCGGTGATCCACTTGTGCGCCGTCTCGTGAGTGAGGCCTTTGATCCCGACGGCCTCGAACTGGTCTTTCGGCATCGGCATTTTTTCGGGCATGCCGTGCTGCTTCGCTTGTTTCGCGTCGAGATTGAGGACAACCCACTCCGTCATGCGCTGCAGCGTAGGGGAACCACGCGCTTCGTCAATCGGAATGTTGGCGCCGTGAGGTGCCGAGCGCACGTTCCACCGCCGGGGAGTCGCCGTAGACGCCGCGGCGCGCAGCCGGTGGGCGGGAGCCGAATTCTGTCTCACCGAGCTGGGCCCAACCCAATCCAGCGAATTCGGCGCTTCGCTACCAACGCTTCCGCACCCCGCAAGACCGCGCTCACCCGGCGCACGTCGCGCGGGCGCGAGCCGGCAAGGTGAGTTTACGCCGTCGACGCAGGTGACCAGCGGGCTTTTGCGCGCGTTCAGAATCCGATGCGTCTGTCGAGCGTCGGCGCCGCGGGTGCAGGTGTGGGAGTCGGTTTCGGCTTGGGGACCGTGGCTGGACGAGGGCGCTGGTCGGTTACGGGGCGCTGGTCGGCTACGGGGCGCGGTGCGGTTGTTGTTACCTTCGTCGGGGCTGCGGGGCGACGCGCCGGCACGGCCGTGGGCTCCGGTGGAGACGACCGATCCCTTGGCGTCAGCGAAGGGACACTCGAGCTCGAGGGCGCCCCGCCCAGGACCGCGGCGGGGGGCGGCACCACTTCGACCGTGTTGGTTTTGGCCGGGGGCGAGGCGACCACCGAGGGCGATCGCGCCGACGTAGGAGCGTCCCCAGGGTCCGGCGCGGTCGACGTCATGGGCGCCGGTATAGTGGTGTGGGGTGAACTCCACGCTGGCACCACGGCCTCGGGCTCGGAGGTGAATTTCACGACGATGACCACGGCCGCTGCGCTGACCAGGGCAGCCAACACGCCGTAGGTCCGTAGGCTACTCGTCGCCGGCGTTCCACTGGGCGTTCTGCTCGACGCCGGAGGGGTGGCCACGGTTTCGGCGGGTGCCGGCCGTCGTCCTGCGGTCGATACATCGTCCGTTGGGGTCTCGAAGAGCTCCGCTGGCACGGCGACGATCTCCGTCGTCGCGGGGGGCTCGGGAGCCATGAGCGGGCTCAGGCTCGAGGTTGCCAAATGTGGTTCGCGCGGTGGCGTGTCGGATCCGGTAACTTCGGGCGCTGACTGATTCGCGTCCGCACTTCTTCGCCCGGCCTCTCCGGCGAGGGGTCCGAGATCGAGGGCGATCGAGAGCGCGTTCGCCAGTGCCTGCGCCGACTCGTAGCGAGCGTTCGGGTCTTTGGCGGTCGCGCGATCCCACCAGCTCGACAACGCCGGCGTCGTCTTTTCGTACAGCTCCGTGAGCTTTGGTGTTGGGCCGGTGATGATGCTGGCCAGGAGTTGCCCGAGGCCCGCTGTCTGGAACGGTCGTTTGCCGCTCAGGCATTCGGCCGCGATGATCGCCAGTGACCAAACGTCCGAGCGGTGGTCGACGTGTCGATCGCCGGCGGCCTGCTCCGGGCTCATGTAATAGGGGGTGCCGACCAACGTGCCCGTGGCCGTCTTGAGCAGCGGGTTGTCCTCGAAAACCTGTTTGGCCACGCCGAAGTCCAACACCTTGACGAACACGTCGTCGTGCGACCAAAGCCAGATGTTCTCGGGTTTCAGGTCGCGATGCACGATGCCGACGGCGTGAGACACCGTGAGCACCGACGCCACCTGAGCGACGACTCTCGACGTATCGCGCGGGGACAAGTGACCAACCCGAGACAGTCGGTCGAACAGTGTCTCGCCCGCGAGCAGCTCCATCGCGATGTAGAGCGCGCCCTCCCATTCGCCAACGCTGCGGATGTTTACGACGTGCGGTGACTGCAGTCGCGCCACCGCGCGCGCCTCGCGCAAGAACCGGGCGCGCACCTCGGGTGGTTTCGTGTTCTAGTTGAGGATGAACTTGAGCGCACAAGGAGCGTCCAGCTCCGAATCGAAGGCCTCCCACACCGCCCCCATCCCGCCGCGGCCAATTTCACGGACCAGTCGGTAGCGGTTGGCAACCAGGGCGTCGGGGCTGGGTTCGAACATGCGGCGCGTAATCCGGGACGTCAGTGTACGCGCGGACCGGGAGTTTGGCGAAGGGTTAGAAACACGCGTGTGTCACTCGATGGTGTAGGTCATTTGCGCCATGCCGGTTGGTCCGGTGCCGGCGCTCGTGCCGGGTTGGCCGAAGATGGTGGCGGCGTTGCCCGAGAACGCGTTGGGAGTGCCGACCAAAGAGACGGACCAGCCGCCTGCCCCGTCGCCGCCATCGGCGCCGCTGCTCCCGTCACCGCCCGGTGTACCCGGGTTACCGTTGACCTCGTTTCCGCAGGCCGCGTCGAAGCAGCTGAGGCCAGGGTTACATTCCACCTCTTCGCCGGAAGAACCCGAGGTGCCGGACTCACCGGCGGCGCCGTCGCCGCCTAGGGCACCATCGCCGCCGTCACCGGCGACGACGAGCACGTCGTCACCGAGTTGGACCGTGGCGAACCAGGCGAAGATGCCGACGCTCGCGCCGCCGCCCGTGCCGCCGAACCCACCGGTACCAGGGCCGCCGCCGCAACCGTGCTCACCACCAGCGGCCGTGCGTTGACCACCAGCAGCCCCTTGACACTGATTGTTTACCATCGAGCAGAAGGTGCAGTTCTCGGTGACGGACGCGCCGTCGGCCCCGCCTTGCCCTGGGTTACCATCGTCGCCGTCGAGGCCATCGCCAGGGACGAAACCGGATTGAGCGAAATAGCCTGGAGCCGTTGCCGGAGTGGCGGAAGGCGGCGTCCCGTCGGCGCCGGTGCCCGATGTACAACCCGCCGCGGGTAATGTCTCACCGTTTTGGCCGGCGGTGCCGTGGTTGGCGCTCGCCGATTGCACCGTGACGTCGGCGAGTTCGAGACGCGTGGAGGCGCCGGTCGCGAAGATCCCGTAGCGCGACTCGCCGTTGTTGGCGCCGCCACTGCTTTTGGTCTTGAGCGTCAACGAACGAAGCTCGGCTACGCCCTCGAATTGTGCGCGAAGTGCGATCGACTCGGGCGATTGAACGATGGTCGAGTCGGCGAGCGCGCCGCACTCGCGAGTCCATGTGCCGTCACTGGGTGCCCAGCCACCGATCAACGAAACCGGCACGGCGAGCTCGACGAACTCGTCGTATTGGGCGCTCGCGACGTAAACGGTGGACTTGCCGGTTTGGACAGCGCGAGTGATGCCTCGGTTGACGGAGGCGCACGGAGCGAGCGCCGCTCCGCACGTGTCGTCGTCGGCGCCACCCGGTGAGACGAATACCCCCAGTGCGGCGTCGGCCGATTGGGGACACGTGGGCTCGTCCGAAGTCGGTGCGCCCGTCGAACTGGGGGTTTGGCTCGTCGTTGACGCGGAAACATCGGGGCTCACCGCCTCCGAAGAGTCAGGCCCGCCGCTGGTCGAAACCGGGGGCCCGATCGAGAGATCGGTCGAGGCCGTGGCTGGTTCCTCGCTCGTGGTCCGTGTAGAAGGGGACTCCGGCGCGCTCGTTGCCCCGGCCTCTACGTTCGGCGCTGGTCCCTGGGTGTCGTGCGGACCGGGCGCGCTGGTCAGAGTCGCGCCCGCATCTCGTAGTTGGTCAACCGTGGAGCCGTTGGGGGGTCGGGTTCCATTGGACGCCGTCTCCGCGGCAGACTCCCCGGCGTCGGCGACCGTGTCATCCTCGGGCGGGTCGGGCATAACGACGATGCAGCCCGCAACGCAGGGGCTCGCTGTCAGCGCGAGCACTGAGCCAAAAGAGCGGAGAGATGAGTTGAAGTCGATCGAAAACATAGGCGTACCAGGTAAGTCGTGGCGGGGATGCTGGCTTCCGAGCCATCGCTCAGAAGTGTCCGGAGGCCATCAAGCTCACCCCGCGGGGTAAGCCAGAAGGCGCAGCCGAGCTCGAGACGTCGGGTTGGGGTTCGAACTGGGGGGATAACCAGAGGTAGGCGGTCACGCCCGCCGCGGCGACCGCCGCGGCGCTTAGCCCGGTGTTTACCCAGGCGAGTGTCTCGAGATGACGATGGTCGCGCACTTTCTGTTCGTGTGATGCGTCTTCGTTCGAGAAGTCGCTCCGCTCGACCAGCCACCAGACTCCGGTGGCGACTGCGCCCGCTGCCAAGACAGCGGTTATGGACCCCGAGACCACGAGCGCCGTGTTGGGTTGGTCCGGCTCCTCTCCAACGGCAGCTGCATCACCTGCAGGGGCGACTACGTCCGACGCTGTCTTCGTGTTGGCCTCGATCACCGACGTCTCGCCCTCCCGAGTTTGCACGGTGTGGGTGAACGACCCGCCGGGCCCGACGACCACCACCCGGTGGCTTCCTGGGTCCAGGGCGATGGTTTGCCCCGCTTCGACGACGAAGCTCGGACCGTCGTCGACCTCGACCTGCACCGACGCGACATCGGCGTCGATACGCAGCCGAGGCATGCGTGGTCTGAGACCTTCGAGTTTGGTGGACGCGTCTTTCTGGCTTTGCGCGAACGCCTCCGAGTCGCCGGGCTGGATCACGTAGTTGATGGCGGCTTCGTAGTCGGCGTGGGCCTCCAGCCAACGGTTCGAATGCACCAGGGCGTCCGCACGTCCGACCCGTAAAGTGGGCACGTCCATCAAGCTCAGCGCCGACGTGAACTCGGCGATCGCAGCGTCGTATCGCGCCTCGTCCAATGCCGTGAACGCAGCCGCGGCGTGACCGCGCGCGGCATCACGTTCGGCCGGCGAACTCGCGGGCGCGCCCGGCGCGGCAGAGGCCGTTGCCTCGGCTCGATTCGCGGGCTGCGGCTGGGCGAAACACCAGGCGGAAGACAGCAGCGTAACGCTGATAACCTGCAGAGCGTACCTGGTGGCTGAGTCGTGGCGAGGCATGAGTTCTCCTGCAGGCACCATAGTGGAGGACGCGGAGATTTCAAACAACGTGTTCGACCCAATCGTCCCTCGAACACGTAGGTCATTTGAGCTATGTCGGCGGGTGTCGGGACCCGACCCTTGCCGTCAGAAGCGACGGACGCGGTCGCCACGCCACCCAACCCCGCTCGTGTGGGCAACAAGACCAGTTCCTTCGGTCAGGAGTTACAGCGGACCGCTGCACATGCCGCGCCGTGCTTGCGCACGGCATCTCGCACGACCTTGTTCGTCCTGGCCAGGAGCAGGTACGCGCGCTGTTCGTTCAGGGCGAGCGAACGCGCGGCGGCGGCGACTGGCGTCTCGTCGAGGACGACCATCTTCCAAAGCCGGCGAGCCGCTTCCGGTTGCCCCACGAGAGCGCTTTCGATTCGCCCACACATCTCGCGGAACGCGCAATCACCGAACGCGTCGCTCGGCGCTGCGTGCCATCCGCAGTCGGCTTCCGAGACGTTGGACAAGATATCGCAGCACACTTCGTGGTTGCCCTTGCGCCTGCGCCAATTGAGCACGAGGTGCAGCGCGATACCGCGGAGCCACGTGCGCGTGGATGATTGTCCGCGAAAGCTGTCGCGTCGCAGGTGAGCGGTCAGCAACACGTCGTGCGCGAGTTCTTCGACCATCCGCGCCGGAACACCCAGTCGCGCCAAGTAGCGCGTGACGTCGGCGCGCTGTTCGCGCAGGGCAAATTCCGGCTCGACGCGGCGGGAGCTGGCGTTCAGGCCACCCACGGCTGCAGTTCGGGCGCGTGAGCAAGCACTCGAGCGATGGGCACGGTCGTCTCTCGAACCAGTCTGGGGCTGCAATGGTTGCATGAGGGTAACAGTTGGGGGAGGCTAGAAGTTTCCAAGCGAGCAGGGCGAGTTCTGGCCCGAAGGCTTCGCCCAGGGGCGCAAACTTGCCTGCAGCTTGGCCCCGTGAAGAGGCGCAAAATTCTGCATGTCTCGTGTCCGCCCGGCCCTCGACGACCACACTTGCCCATGGAGTCGGCACCTCGTCCAGCCCCTGTTCCGGCTTTTGGCGCCGAGGCTCATCACTCGCCACTCAGCCCCCCAGGCGAGCACTCGGTGCCACATTCCGGTACTGCCGAGCCGTCGACGTTGACCGCCGGAGCTCGGGTGCTATCAGTTGGCGATGGGGTTCGAGTCGAATACCGCCGAGCGTCCAGCTTCTTCGCTCATGGGCATGGATGGGGCGCCAACCTTGGAAGCCTGCCAGGTGCTCACGCGCGAAGCCGAGGCCAACCAGGCGCGGCTAGCCCAGCGAGAGGACAATCGAGCGCTGATTGCCGAGGTGCTCTACCATGCGTTACGTCACGGCGCGTCGGCGCCGGAGTTGCGCGAGTCGTTCAAGGAGGGCCTCTTCGACGCCGTGCGGCGCATCCGTAACGAAGACGGGTTGACGGTCAATCAGGCGGCGAAGGACTACGGCGTGAGACGCAACGATTTGGCGTCGACCGACGTCGACGATCAGCTCGACGTCGCGATCCTCCGCGTCGCCATGCGAGTCGTTACGCTGATTCAGACGCAGGGGGTCAAGAGCTCCGAGGGCATGATGATGACGCATGCTCAGATCCAGCAGGCGCTGGATGCGGATCGGTCTGGGTTGTGGACGACGCTCGTGCGCACCTACCCGAGGGACGCGCTCCGTCACGTGGTGGAACGGGTACTCAAAAGCAATGGCGCTTGGGAGCCCACCCCCGGCGTGGTCGCCGTCGAAGCCAAGTCGTTTTTTCCCCCGACGAAGCTGGGGGAAGCGATCCCGTACGCGCACTTCAGCGTCGGCGAGTATCTATCGGTCGTGAGCGGAGTGGTCCGCGAGATGAAGTCTGCCGCCTACCGAGCGGGGCTCCGGTTGCGGCAAGCGCCGCGGACCAAGGATGCCGCGTACGCTTCGCTCACCATCAAGTGGCGTGGTGACGCCCGTTCGTTGGTAGACGCGCTGCGAGAAGTCGCGCAAGGTGCTACCGACGAGGGCCAGACCCTCAACGTGATCGTTGGCGCGCGCAAGGCGTAAAGGAAGATACCGTGAATCGTTCAAACAAGTGGATGTCTACGTTGATCAAGACTTGCCTGCTCGGCGTCCTCGTAGCGTGGGCCCAACCGAGCTTTGCAGGCCGTCAATCGTCGTCGGGTACGGGAACGGGGAGTTGTGCTGGTAGTAGCTACGCGGGTAGCAGCAGTGTGAGCAGCAGCAATGCGAGCAGCAGTGTGGCCCAGCGCTGAAAGCCGAGCAGCAGCGGTCTAACGTTCGCGTGGCCTCTCCTGCATTCGGCGTCGTTGGCCAAGGTTTCCGTGTAGGTCAAGACCCACAGCGCCCGCGAGCCATCGAGCGGCGGTTGTCTTGCCATATCCGCCGCAGCTTTGGTGCTCGCCAATTGACTTGAGGCGCTAGGCGTTACAGCCTCGACTCATGCGAAGCAGTTTGCTCGTGTGGGGGGTTTTGGGTTGGGCCGTGGCTTGCGGTGACGACGGGGCGGGCGGGACGACCACCGAGCCAGACGCCGATGTCGATGGTTCTTCGCCCGGTATTACCTCCGTCGACGGTGACGGCGGGCAAACGTCCGTTTCCACCGGCGACCGCGATCCGAGCGGCCCCGTTACGCTGCGGGACTCCGCAGCCACGGACGTCAGCTCCGGCGCCCACTCGAGCAACTCGGCGGAGCCCGCGCCGGAACGAGATGCCGGCACCACACGCGCTCACGACGCTTCGTCTGCGGGTTGCTCCAACGAGTGCGAGTTGGACGCGGTTCGGTGCTCCGGAGAAGGCGCTGACATCGAGGTCGACCGCTGCGTCTTCGACGCCACGCGCGGCTGCAACGACTGGCAACCCGTCGCGGATTGCGAACACGGATCGTGCGTCGGGGAGCTGACGGAAGGCGCTTGTGACGGCGCGAGTGAATCGGCCAAATGCGCCGACCGAGGCCTCGTCGTTTGTGCCCCGGGTCCCGCGGGTTGCCCCATCTGGCAGCGTCCCCCCGAGACGATGTACTCCGCAGGCGACGTCGAGATCGACGAAGGCGCAACCGCGTTCATGAGTTACGGCGTGCTCGGGTTGACCTTGACGGGCGACGTCGGTACGGAGGGGCTCGTCGCGTGTCTCACGGACCTCCGTGATGCAGCGAGCGCGCCGGACGATCCTGCCGTCCTCGAGATCGACGCGCGCGGCAGCGGGGAATACGAACTCACACTTTCGCGGTACCAACTCCCGGTTGCCTACCAACTGGAAGTTGCGTTGGGCAGCGAAGGGGCGGTGCGGTCGGTGGTCGTCGCTCCCGACGTCTTGTCGCGAGTCGCGTTCGTCTCGGCCGCGACGGGCAGCGCCGACTTGCGCTCGTTGGCAAGCGCCGTTGGCGACGATCCGCTCGCGGCTGCGGACGCGGTCTGCAACGCTGAAGCCGAGGCGGCGGGTTTGGCCGGTGAGTTCCGGGCGTTCCTCAGCGTCGAGGCCGAGTCCGGGGTGCGGGATGCAACCGACGCCATCTGCCGTTTGCGTGGCGGCGAAGGGGTTGCTTCCGAGGATTGCGGGGTGCAGCCGCCGAGCGACGCGCAAGCATCGGCGCCGTATCTCGACATGCGAGGGTTGCCGATAATCTACGGGACGGCCGACGTCGAAGCCGGTCATTGGCGTTTACCCATCGGTTATCGCGCGGACGGCTCCGCTAGTGAGATCGGGACCGCAGCTTGGACGGGGTCGGACACGCGGGGGCGGTTTGCGCGCTCGGACTGCCTGGGGTGGACGAGTGCAGATGAGGGTGAACGCGGGAACGCGGCGGGAAACCCGGGGGTTACCTTTCCAAGTGACACGTATTCCTTGGCCTGTGACGACGTGAACGCCATCCTCTGCTTCGCGAGCGGCGAGGGGCATCCCTTGGCCAGGACCCATGAACGCCCCGGCAAGGCCGCGTTCATCGTCGAGCTCGCCGAAAACTCGGAAGTGGACGCGGCCGCGGCCAACCAAGCGTGCGAGGAGACGTTTGGTGGCTCGGGCGTCGTGGCTTGGTTCAGCGACGAAACGCAGGACGCCGCGTGTTCACTCGCTGGACTAGTCGGCAAAGTCGACGACGACTGCGGCGAAGCCTCGGTCGACGCCGTCGGACCCTGGGTGCGTGCGGATGGTTATCTCGTGGCCGAGACGCTCCAGGAGTTGTCGAGCGGACCTCGCGCGCCCATCAACCTGGGATTCGAGGGCGCATTCGCGGCACCCAACGAGCTCCTCGAGTTGGTCCGCACCGACACTCGCGCCAACGGCGGTCGGGGAGCGGTCAGCGCCAACGTGCCGTGCATCAGCGGCGACCGCACCAGCATCGCGTCGGGATGGACGTATTTCACGAACTCGTGCGACTCCGTCGCTGATTTCCGTCCGTTCGTTTATTGCTTCGAGCGTTGAGAGCGAGCGGTAAGGGGCCGTCGGTTTTGGGATTCTGGGCGGTTGCTTTAGGGCTGCAAGTTCACGCCACAAGTTATGGGGGCCAGCGCAGGGGACTTTTCCACCCGTGATGCTTGTGCATTTCGTCAGGAGGCCGGCGACCTCTATTCTGGCACTAGACGCGGTGTTCGTTGCGCGTGGTCTTCTTGCCGGCCCGAGCAAACGCCTCGTCGATTCTCGCCCGCACTTGCTCGGAAATCGTTGGTAGGCGTGCATCGATTGCCGCCAGTTGAGCAGCATGGATGCCACCGCTGCAATTCGAGAGACAGATGAGCAGCTCCGCGGTTGCGTCTGGGAACTGCCCAACTGGTTCGCCCTCGGTCAGTGTGAATGCAAGGGAGGCGGGTATGGCCCGCGGATTGGACCGGACAGCCACATCTACCCCTCCGGAAAGGCGTCGCCCAGGCTTGGCAGCCACTTGAGCATCTCGAGAACTTCCGCCCGATCCAACTCCGCTGGCACGCCGCGCAGTCGGCCCTGCCAATACCGGCGCACCCACGTGTTCCACAACCGCGCTCTGTCGGTCGCCGCGACGTGTCGCGGCCGGCGCCCTCCGGCGTTAGGTGTCCCAGGTCAAGAGCCCGTCCCAAGCTTGGTTGAACTCGCGTCGATCGGTCTCGCCGAACAGCGGGACTACCGGCGTTCAAGTGGCCCGGAACAGCCGCTCAAGTCCTTTCGGAATCAGTGTTCAAGTGCTCCGGAATCGGTGTTCAAGTTCGTTTGGAAAACGCATTGATGCACTAGCGACGCTGTTCATCAGCCCTCACCCGGGCACTTCGGCACCGCGGACACTTCCCCGCCCCGCGGTTGCGTTCGCTCACTGGAGCCGACCACTGGTGAGAGGGATCGACACTACACCGCCAGGCAACGCGGAGCTTGGTGCCTGCCGTCACGTCAGCTGGGGTCACGGGCGCGTTGGCTGGGAAGTCCCATTCTGCGGCCAAGGCGGGTCGAAGAGTGGCGAGAGAATTGGTCACCGATAGCCACATCCCCCTGCAAAAGGGGCAAGTGCCGTTGCTCTTGGAGCGCGAGTGCAGGGCCGTTTCCCATTCGTGGTCCGGCCCCTGGGGACACTTCCACCACACCCGGCTAGCGCCACGGTGGTGCACGTCCCGAGGCGTGAGTTTGCCGTTCTTCGTCGGGTGCCACTGGGCGGCAAGATCGGGACGCGCGGCGGCGAGATTGGTGGTCTCGTTGAGTTTGCGAGGTGAACACTCGGGACACCCCACGCCTTTGACGCGACTCACGACCGGGGCTTGCCACTCGTGCCCGTGTTCACATTGCCACCACACCAGGCGCTTGGAGCCTGTCACCAAGTCTTTGGATAGGAGTTCGCCGTTCTTCTTTGGGTGCCATTCTTTGGCCAGAGCCGGGCATTGGGTGGAGAGGCGTGAGCTCGCGGCAGGTTTGCGATTGGCGCACATTGGGCAGCCTTTGCCCAACGTCCCGCGTTCTCTCAGCGGGGTTTTCCAAATGTGATCACGGCCTTCCGGGCACTTCCACCAAACGACTTGGGTTGAACCTGCAACCACCAGGTTCGGCGTGAGCTTGCCGTTGCGCGTCGGGTGCCACTGCTTGGCCAGCTCCGGATTGGTTGTGGCCAGGCTATTGGTGCGTGACACCAAAAAGCCTTCACACGCGGGGCAGCCAGACCCTTCGTACACGCGTTTACATACCTGAGCCTTCCACAGGTGGTCGGAAGAAACTGGGCACTTCCACCACACCTGCTTGGCGCTGCCTGCGATGACTTGCGCAGGCTTAACGGGCCAGTTCTTGGTGGGGTGCCACTGGGCGGCGACTTCAGGCGCGACCGCTGCCAAGGAATTGGTGACGCTCAGCCGTTTGTGGGAGCAAAACGGGCAGCCTCCGTTGTTTACCGTGCGTTTGCTGGGGGGCGTGCTCCACTCGTGGTCAGAGCCATGGGGGCATTTCCACCAGATGCGCTTTGCCGAGCTGTGGCTGACGTCTTCGGGCTTCAGGCTGCCGTTTTTGTTGGGGTGCCACTCGGCCACCAACCGAGGGTAGTGACTGAGCCAGTGCCCGTTACCCCGGTAGTAGGAACTCTGGGTCGATTTGCGCTCAAGGGTGGCCTGGTACTTGTCCCTGCCTGACCACGGCTTGGAGTTGGGAGCGGTCGTAATGGGGTTCGTGCCGGGTCGAGACATGGAAGCAGTGGGGGCGCCGGAGATTTGGACGCATCGCCCGAATTCCCGCGCGGATAATAACCCGTCACTCGTTGCGGGGAAAATCCCTGCTTCGGCCGCGCGGCGTTGCCGGCGGGGCTGGTGCTTGCCGGAGCTTGGGTGGTTACCATCCGCCACACACGGGAACGAGCGGCGCGAGAGCTGCGCCGCCAGCCAACGCCCCCGTCACCTTTGGCATGAAATGGACGGTGCAGCGAGTGGTGACGCCGGGGCAGGTGGGAGAAAGCGAAAAAAGCAGGCGTCAAAGGCGGCACGAGCAAGCCCAGGGAGGGGAGGGCGAGGGTTCTTGGTCGCGTGTTGTGGAGTTTCCAATTGACGCGCAGCGAAGTAGCGTCGCGACGGTGAGCAAGCCGACAGCCACTTTCGACGAGTACCAAAGGAGCGCCCGGTCCGCAGTTCGGTGTTCGAAGTGGGCTGATGCTTGGGAGCAGGCTGCAGCAGCAGTTGCCATCAAGCCGATAAGCCCTGAATCGGATGCTTTGTTCGAGCTCTTACTGAGCAAGTCACCGGATCCGCTGCCGATGTTGCCTTTTAACGACGACTCGTTCTTTGGAGTCGCAGCATTGAGGGCTCGAGTGCTTGCTTGCCGCAAGCAGTGGGACGAAGCCCTAGAGATTCTGGTCACCGTCGTTCTGGCGCAGCCTGCTGCGCCCTATTTAGTCTGGGCGAAAGATTGGCAGCCGTCACCCCTCACAGTGCTCGAGCTCGCGCAACGCGTGGAGCAAGCGGCCAACTCCGAAACTTGGCAAGCATG
The DNA here is from genome assembly GCA_966249405.1 of uncultured bacterium. GTDB lineage: Bacteria > Myxococcota_A > Polyangia > Polyangiales > Polyangiaceae > SZUA-265. The sequence goes on from CBINDO010000011.1 coordinate 40,520, forward strand.
TGTGCATCCAGCCAACATCAACGCGCTCGTAGACCTTCTCACGGTGAATGCCACACTCTCGGACCCACAGCAAGTGCTCGCTTCGACTACCCGGATAAGGCTTCGCAGCAGGGTGGTTGGTGCCCGCAGTTCCGCTGCACAGGCGCGGGATGAGGCGCACAGCGCGGGAAGGTGGCCACTCTGGGCGGCCTACGCAGCCGCGATGCGGGACTGGTCGGAATGGCATCACGCGGCGGAGGGATTCGAACGAGCCATCGAGATTTGTCCCACCGAAACGCTACTGCACTTGGATCTTGCCGACGTGCGGCTGCGACTGGGCGAGTTCCAGCGCGCGGACACGAGTTACGCCCGGGTACTCGCACTGGATCCGCGTAACGATTGGGCCCGTTCATCTTCGGCATACTGCCGGGCCCAGCAAGGGGATGAGTCGCAGCGCCAATGGTTGCGCGTATATGCCCAGGCAAATCCAGGCAACGATCGCGCCCGTCGGCTTGCTCACCATCTTTCGGTTGACGATACCTCCCTCCCTCTGCCGCTTAGCCCAGTCCTCGATACCCTGCGGCGGGCGGTTCTTTCCGCCTCGCGGTCCGCCGACGACGTGGTCCATGTATACATCCCCGATTCACAGACGGTCCCCGCGAGCCTCGCTCGGGCATTCATCGACGCGCTTGCCCAAATTGGCAAGGTAGGTAGGTTAATCCGTTCGGAAAACGGGCAACTCGTAATGCCCGTTCGCCCCTCCTCTTCCGTCGATCCTCGCGACGCGGTGGTCGCAGCTAAGATAGCTGAGCTAGCCAACTCGGCGATCCAGCGTGAGGAGTGGACAAGGCAGGCGAAGACCATGTGCCCGCGCGACGGCGCTGAGACAGAAGCACTCGTGCGATTGCTGCATGCGCCGCCACCTCAAACGCGACTGCACCCATTTGATTGGACGTTCAGAGTCCAAGTGTGCGTTGCATGCGCGCTCGGTTGGTCCGGAGTGACGGAGTCGGAATGGCCACAACCGTTGCTCGATCTGCTCAACAATACCGATGAGTGGATCACATGCGCTGGCGCCGTTGGGCTCTCGTGGCTAGCGCGAGACGATTCAGCGCCGCAAGCTTTTCGCGAGACCGCCGCGCTCAAACTCCAGTCCTGTTTTGCCCGAACCACCGCCGAACAAACCGGGCTGAGATACGTTTGTAGCGTTATCTTGTTTGGCATGGTCGCAGATGAAGAGGTCGTGCGTGAACTGTGGGACACTCGACTTGCACTGGAGACGGAGTTTGGTGTCGTTCGGCCGTGACCACTTCGACCGTGATCAATTCGAGCATGTCTTCGAACGTGATCAGACGAGAACTCAATGCCAGGTCAGTTCGCTCAGGGAGATGGCCATGCGAAACCGATACACGGCGTTGGGCGCGGGTTTGCCTCGGAGTGCCGCAAGGGCGTAGACTAGTTCTTCGTCATCCTGCTCGGGACCGAACCGCAACATCCCGCGAAACACGCCTGGACCATGGATCGAATCCCACGCCACCGCCGTGCTGGGTGCTCCGTCGTAGTTGTCGTGCCACGCGTCGGCCACCCACTCGCCGTCCGTCAACCCGGCAATGCCCCAGCGGTTCATGCCACGAAAGATACGTTGCGTCTCCCAAACTCGCGCGCAGTCGCCGACGAACGTATCGACACAGCCAGCGCGGCTCACGTATTCGAATTCAGCCTCTGAAGGGAGCCGCATCGGCGAAGGAACCGTCGCCAACATGGTGGATAACTCCAGCAGGTTAACTCCCTCGTCCACCTCCTCGAAACCGCCGCCCACAGGGTCGACGATGGGGTTGGTTCCAATCATAAACGGCGGCACTTCGACGCGATGAACCGGGCTCGCCATCCGCTGCTGCTGCTTGACGAACGCGGCGACGCCATGCGTCCAGTTCACGACCTCGGAAAGGGCCTCGATATCCCCGTCCGACAGCCCCATCTCGAAGGACCCACCGCACACGGCCACGAACTCACAATCGCTCGGAACGTGCAAAACCGTGCACAGCCTCGCTTCCCCGGCAAGGCGGCCGGTGGCCTCGTATTCGGAGCCCATGCGGTCTGCGAGATGCTGCGCTAACTTAGCGCGCTCAGCGTCGCTCAAAGCGCTGAAGCGGGACCATGCGGACAATTCGGACAACATGTTACGCGTCCCACGGGGATGGAGTGCTTTCCAATGCTCCGTGACGTTGGAGTGCCGCACGAATGCCGGGCTCTGACTTCGCAAGATCTCGAAGGCTCGCTAGCGCGACTTCCAGATCACGGACGCGGCTCCGACCGTCCTTGGACAACATCTTCGCGAGGACCAACTCGGCGAGCCGTTCAGTTGGAACCAAGTCTAGTAGCGGCAGCACTCTATCGACACCCATCGACATGTGACGTTCTGGGTACGTCGACGCGAGCCTCGTGTATAGTGCATCCGACGCAAAGTCGCGCGGCAAGCTACCGATCAACTCGCGAACTCCAGACCCTCCCCACGGGACGAGTGTCTTCCACTCGGGTTTCAACGCAATTCCGTTGGCCGTCAGCCCGTAGAAGATCGCCTGCCCAAAAGGCCCGCCAAGCCCCGGTAGCTGACCGTATTCCGGCGTCGTCACGTTGTACACCTCGTCAACGAAGTCCACCCACCTGTTACCCAGTTCTCGCACGTGTGCACGCACCTCGACCTCGAACCGCTCAGTCAGGACGTCATCGTCCATGTCAGCGGCGGCCCAATAAACGTTCAAACACAGCTCTCCTAGCACGGCGATTCGCTCCAAAGCGGGCAGTTGCTCGACGAGCTCGGGAACTTGCTCCGAATCCCAATCGGGAGCGGCGCTCAGCTTCTTGAGGGCCCGCCAGAGCGGCTCTTGCATCGGCCCCACCGGGCGGTCGAGCGGTCCAGGAGGCGTTATCCCGAGCCATCGCAGTCGTTCAAAAGCGCTCCTGGGCAAACCGTGTCCAACCCATGGCAACCCCTCTTTGGAGGAAATGGCCTCAGCCACGCGACGCTGCTCGTCCGTAAGTTCATTGGGAGGAGCCGCTTCCGTCCGTTTGGGCCAACGAGCCACAAAGCCTGCGAACGACAAGATGGGTTTGGTGACGCCACGACACCGCGTCCAATCGTCGCGTGCAGCCAGGCCAACCAGCAATGCGTCTAGCACCAAGTCGCCTCGCCCTCGATTTTCAACGACGAGCTCCAAGACCACAGCGTAGCTCCCTTGCGCCCACGCAAAGGCTGGGCCCTCTTTGGTCTGACACAGCATGTCGACCAAAGCCGCACCTACCGCCGAGGCATCACAGGCTGCATCCCAACCAAGCCTTGCGACCGCTCCAACCCCAGCTTCTTCGTCATTCCCCGGTGACGCGCCGTCCAGAAGCTCCTCCACCTTGGGCCAATCGAGCTGGTGAACCAGGGCCAACATCAAACTGGCTCGCACACGTGGGTCAGTCTCGTGCGCGAAGACGTGAACAACCTTCGTCATGTCGAGTGCGGGCAAGAACGCCACTAGTGGCCCCGCGGCTTCTCTCAAACGTGAATCGCTAGCTGTGAGACACGAAAGCAGCTCATCCGACCGCGACCGAAGTAAACCCGAGACCGACTGCGCGTCGCTGTCTTCATACACCTGCGGCCCAACCCCAATTGCTCGACGATGGTCGCCACAGAGAATGTCAGCCAACAAAGCCAACGCCTGGGGGCGACCTGGTCCATCGCTCACAGCTAGCTCGATGAGCAGTTCAGCTGCAGGAAGCGAAGCCGAACACCACTGGCCTTTGGCAACCAACCCTTGGCGCAAAATCACCAGAGCGTTCGCGCGCTTTTCCTCGGCCTCCTCTTCGAGCAGGTCCGTACGCCCACCCTCCAACGCACGAGGTTTTGTGCGCAATTGTTTGACCAGTTCAGGCACGCGCGTGGCTGGACCCCCATTGAGCAATCGTAAGCTCTTCCAATCCGTGTTGTTCATTTCTCTGGGTCCTCGGTAGCTTTCCTCTTGTTCGCACCCGGGTTATTGGGGGCTTGCCGCCAAGATCGCATCGCGTTGGGCCGCGTACACTGCGGCACCGCTACTCGGATCCAGCACCATCTTCCCATCATCGTCCCGCACCACCTTCCCATCATCGTCCCGCAACTTCTTGCTTTGGTTCTGAAACCGATATCCGTCAACGGCACCCGACTCTTCGTCCATCTTGTAGGCTTCCTTCAAGGCCTTCGCCTTGTCGCCTGTGGGGGCAACACCCCTCTCCTCGGGATAGGTAATTCTTTGGACGACTTTATTTTCGTCCTCCCATTCGTAGCTCATCGACTCCATCTCGTTGTCTTTGGCGAATCGCTGCATGGCGCGATGACAGTTTGAACATGGGGGGAACTGTCCTTTCAACGCTACGTTGGCCTTCTTGAGCTTGTTCTTCCTACCGTCGGAGCTTTGGCCACCGAGAAGCTCGGCAATGCCCTTGCGCTCGGTGTGACATTTTGCCTCAGAACAAAGGTTCGGGTACTTTTTCTCATCCATCCCCGACTCGAGCGTCTGACCGTTGAGTGCTTTACCCTCGCGATCGAATAGCGGTTCCCCTTTCGAGTCAGTCGCACTCAAGACCGTCATCGAATGTAAACCCATTGGGTCTACATAGGAAATCGGGTTAACACCGTACGCGTACTGATTCAGTCCGCCGCGCAACGTCGTTGGATCCGGAGAAAGGTACCGGCCGGCATCCGGGTCGTAGTACCGATAGCGGTTGTAGTGGAGGCCAGTCTCGGCGTCCACAAACTGCCCAGGAAACCCGATCGGACACTCCACGTCGGCGGGTGCAGCCGGACCGGTCAAACCGAACGCGGTCCTCTGCTTGTGATGCAGTACCCTGCCGTCCCTGTCGAGGACATCGGTAGGGGCGCCATTCACATCTCCAGCGTAGAAGTACCACTCACCGGTTTTGGAGTAGTGATGTCCCAGCGGCGTGACGTCGTTCTCGTTCTCGTAAATGAACGTCTTGATGGCGTCGACACTGCCGTTGTTCAAGGAGATTTCCTGGAGCAAGCTCGCCTTGTCCCACAAGTAATGAACGTGGCTGACAAGTGTCTCGCCGTATGGCGACGGCTGGAACACCTTCTTGGAGACGCGACGAGCGAAGGCATCGTACAAGTATTCCGCCCGCGCCCCGCTCGGTAAAGCTACTTCGCTGAGCAAGTCTTCGTCGTTGTACTTGAATCCAAACCGTTCCACCGAACCGTCTGGCAAGCGTCGACTCTTTTCTATGACGAACCCGCGATCATCACTCTTGTACTCGAATTCGCGCCAAGTCTGTAGCCGGCTTCCGACCCCGTAGCTCGCGGCCGTCGCATCATCGTCGACAGGGTAGTAGTTGTTCATTGAGTCGGCTACGAATCGCTGCCGTTCGCCATTGAACCTATTGAACGTAATCAGTCGTCCCCGCTCGTCGTACTCGAGAGTCGTAACGCCATCCTGTGAGGACGACGTCCAAGTAACGTCGTCCATCACGTCGTAATCGAAGCCATACTCGGCTTGGGCGCTGGTCAACCATTCAGGCTGTTCGACAGCACGCTTCACCGCGCGCTTCGTCAGACGACCGAGCTCATCGTAGGTGTCATCAATCGACGTCCCAGAAGAAGTCACGACGCGACGTTGGTGCGGGGCCAGTTCGACGCTCAGAACGCGCTTGTGCCCGGCGTCGACGATCTTAGTCGCACCAGCGTTAGTGGAACTAATGTCCAACTGCAACCCGCCCGGAGTGAACAGCTTCGTCCTTTGGCCCGCTTCGTTGCGCACACTCGAGACGGCGTAGTGATGGCCCTCGATCTCGAAGTCCTCACGAAGAATGTCGCCCACCGGGTCACGTGACCAGAACACTGCAACTTCACGGCTAGTCGAACTGGCGAGTTCGCCTCTCGCATCGTAGGCGAAGTCCCAAGCCGTTCCGCCTGCGCCCTCTCGCTTCAGCACGAGCCCCGTCGAATCACGGGTGAGCTGGCGAACGCCCGAAGGGTCCACGAAGGTCAGCTGTCGTGCCATGAGGTCGTACGATGCGTTTCGCACACGTCCGTCGAACGTGCGCTCTCCAATAACGACACCATCCGCGTCATGCTCGAAGGTCCACTGCTCTCCGCCCTCGTTGGTGACCGATACGCACCACCCCTCGCGGTTGTACGTCCGCCGGATTTCGGAACCGGTGGGAAGCCGAGTGACGGCTAGCCAGCGATATCCCCCATACACGAAATGGGTAGCCCTACCATCTGGCATTTGGATCGACACAGTGTTGCCCAGGGCGTCGAAGTCGGCGGATTTGACGCGCCCCAACGGATCTTGCATTCGCCGCAAGCGGCCCGAAGGGGTGTACTCGAAACGATAGGTTGCGCCCGTAGGTTCTGTTCGACTGAGGCACCGGCCCCAGTAGTCATACTCGAACCGAAATTCAATCCCAGTGGGTTCAATACGACGAACACAATTTGCTTGTGCATCGTATTCGAAGCGCTGCACGAGGCCAGCGGCATTGACGATGGTTTCGACTAGCCCGCGAGAGGTGTATTCGAATCGAGTAATCCCGCCGCGTTGATCCGTGACGTATAGCGGATCACCGGAGCTGCTTCTAAAGGAGGTCACGACGCCACCGGCAGGGTCGAAGGCCTCGACGATTCGGCCTTCGGAATCACGGACGAAGCTCACACTTCGCCCCTCGGAATCAACCTCGCGAAGGAGCATGCCCATCGAATCCCACTCGTAAGTGGTGGGCTGTTGCGCTCTGTCGAACACTACGCGTTCGGTGCCATCCTCTTCATAAGTGCGTGTGGTGACCGCTCCCTTTCCATCGACGGCCAGGATTAGATCGCCGTCGCCGTTCGCCTCGAAGCGCTGAGTTCTGACCGAATCAAAGACCTCACTGACGCCCTCTGCCAAGAAGTCCAACCTGACGTGATGAACACCCTTTGCTCGCGTTGAGCCGTCGTTCAGAAGCGTGGGCACATTGGTGTCCAACGCCGGATCGACTCCGCCTGGATAGTCGCCCCATGACTCGATGCATCGGCCGGATTGGTCGTACTGATAGTGAAATGTTAGCCCTGTTGCGTAGCGTAGCTCTGACAGCCGATGGCGCTCGTCGTAGCTGTACTCGGTAACGAAACCGTCAGCATCGGTAACTCGCGAAAGCTCGCCCTGGGAGTTGTACCAATACTGCGCGAAAGTGAGGCGGTAACCACGCGGGTCAGTCGAGTGGATACTCGAAATTCTGCCACTCTGCTCGCGAGTAAAGTCTATGTTCCGACCGGTGGTATCGGTAACGCGTGCCAGCTTTCCCTTGGTGTACTGGAGCAACACAGCGCCGCGGTTTCGGTAATACACCGCAGCAAGATAGCAACGCCCCTCGACGTCCGGCTGTGAGAATGCATGGAAGAACTCGCTCCCAGGTCTGAGCGTGAAGCCATTCTCGTCCCGCATCAGGGCCCAACCGCCCCTTGATGCGTACTCTCCGATCTCTAGGAAAGGAAACGCTACGTGACCACCGGTAGGCCGCATCACGCGGATCTCCCGGTGACGAATCCTCAACTCCCAAGCTAGCGAGTGAGTCCAACCCCATCCCAATCCAATATCGCGATGGACGCCAAAGCTGGAGTATTCTCGAATGAGTTCAAGGTTGAAGAAACCCGGCAGATAGAAGTCCCGCTGAGGGATGGTGAACACTTCGCCCGATACGACGTTTACGGGGTCTCCGCGCGAGACCCCTGCTTCACATCCAGTACATCCACCTGGTCCACCTGTACCGCAGTCTCCCGCCGCCTTCTTGCCGTCGTCGGCACCATCTTGATCCCCCTTACCTTTGGCGCCCTTCTTTCCTCCGTTCCCCTTCCCATTGCCTGCACCGGCCCCACCGCCGGCTCCAGCGCCGGCTTTGAGCAGAACGCCAGGATTCATGCCAGGTATGGCAGGTATGTTGGGAGCCGGCGCAGTTCTAGGCACGCCTTGCTCCCTGTGTTGTCGCTGGCAGTTGCAGGAGGAGTCCTTCAGCCGCCAAACCCGACCTCGTGACGGGGCAGGACCCCTGATTTGCCTGCGTCATAGGCCGTCGACGGTATCACCCAGCTCACACAATGCAACGACAAACGCGGCGCGTTTCGGCTTTTCACCAATGGTGCGCTCACGTCCGAGGCTGTCATTTTGACGCGGAATGCGCCGGAGTATTGGTCAAGCCCCAATCGTTTCAAGTGCTGTAAAACAGCCGTCATGCCGCCCGCACTTTGGAGGGCGCATGGGCGCAACGCCAGGCAGACTTGAACGCAACTTCAGCCAGTTGAAGTAAGGCGAGTCGCCGCTGAGGGTTGGGGAGCAACGAGCTTATCCGCTAACCGCGGCGACTTTAGCGGTTAACGTCGGACGCAGTAGGTCAGCTCAAGATGGTCGGGCATCCATTGGGAGGGGCTTGGCTGCTGCCGCGACCACTGCTACGCATAGTGAGGCCGTCACGCTTGATTTGATCGGTCTGCACGCCAACACGATCGCATACGCCACCGGGGGGGCAAAACAGTGCCGCCCAGCCGCCGTGGGCCCCCTGTGCCGCACGATTGGAGTCAGCAGGACGTGAACGCTGCAGAAGCCGAGAACCAGCGGTGCGAGGACGAGAACAAGCCTAAGAAGCCGGGGCCGTCGAAGGAGAAGAAGTGAAGAGGATCGCAACTCCCTGGAAAGAGATCAAAACTCACACTGGGACGGGCTCGAAGATCGCACGCTGGGTCAAGAGCCTGCTGGAGCGTGACGATTACTCGGACTCTGTGCTGGCTCTCGTGGGCAAGGGTGGGGGAAGCTGGTGTGAGGCGAGCGCTCCGACCGTAGAGCTGTTGCTCTCCAAACAAGCTGAGGCTGAGCATGCGGACGCATCGGCCAGCACAACCATGCGTGCTCCTGGTCAACAGGAGGACCCAGAGTATGATGGGAAGGCTGGCGGCCAGCCTTCCGCTGTCGTCCCAAAGAAGAGGAAGAAAGGGGCTAAACCGACTGATTCAGAGCAACTCGTTGCAGGTTACAGTGGGATGGGGATGCAGCTCCTCAAGGACGAAGAGTGGGGTGGTTTGAAGGGCAAGGGGCAGAAGACTGGCGTAAACGACTTCTGGGGTGTTAACAAGGCGGGCGGTGAAAACGCTACCTACCGCGAGATGTGCGATGGCCTAAAGCCAAGCAAGGATGGCTCGAAACCTCATGACGTTGACGAGTACCAACAACGACTGCTTCCGGCCCTAGCTCGGTCGATCGTCCCGGTTTCCGCCGGATATGGGCTGCCCGCTGCAGGCGCCAATCGTCTCCGCTGGTTAGGCTTGGAGGCGCCCGGCCCGCTGGAAAAGAGTTACAAAGAGTTGGGAGGACAGCCCATTTGGCTTGCTTGCCGGCGCCGTGACATTTCGCTTCCAGGTTCGCTCAACGGCGTTCTTCGGTAGCAGGCGCTACTAGAGTTGGAGTTCTCGCCCTATGCGAAGACTCCCGAGTACGACTATGAAGAAGAGCTAACCAAGATTAAGGTAAGAGCGGATTGGGTAGGTCCGATTGAACGAGTCATTGATGAACTTGTTGATCGGTTCACCTGGTCAAATCTCGTCACTCCGCCTGCCATTTCGGTGAGATCGGATTTCGCCGAGCTGATGGAGGCTCTACCGGAGCAGCAGCGCGAACAAGTCCTATTGGTCGCGCTTTCAGACAGAGAGGATGCCTGCGGAAGTGATCACTTCGAACAGATTGCGGCGGCCCCAACACCGCGAGTCATCGCGGCAGCAATTGCCGCGATCGAGGGCGCCCGGGCACGGGGAGACGACGCCGAGATGCTCGTCGACACGCTGGTTGTTCTTGGCGAAGAAGACGATGACATTGCGGCAGTTGTACAGGCTGCGGGACTAAGTGTCGACTGAGCTGCGCGATGGCTATGCATTGGCAAAAAAGGTCAGGCACGGGCCTGCAGGCTGCTTGGCAATGACGATGCGAATGCAGCTCGGCCCTGACTGGGTAAGTCAGCACTACGGGAACCACACGCTGACGTACACGCATGTCCGTACGGGTTTGCGCTTCTGTGCGGTTCCTGGCGGTTCGTTTCTGATGGGCATGAGTGACGTCGAGCGAGACTTCATTGCCACCTATGCCCACGGCTACGAAGCAGACGTCGAGGCTCAGCAACGGCTCGCCTTACCAGCGAGAATGGTCGAGGTTGCTCCGTTTCTGTGCATGACCAAGCCAATGACGCCTGAGCAGGTGCGCTCGATTGGCGGTTCCGTGGGAGCCCACGCGAGCTGAAGCCTTGGATTGCGCGCGGCGTCTTGGGTTGCGACGGCCGTCCGAAGCGGAGCTCGAGTGGCTCTTTCGCGATGGTTGCGACGCGGCGTTCATCGGTAACCTGACAGGCACCGGCGCGCTTCGACGGGACCTGACGAACGAGGTCGTACTCGACGAGAGTCGTGTGGGATCGTGCTTTGGTGTCCGAGGCCTTCCTGCGCGAATTTGGGCAGCTGACGACTGGCTTCCGTCGCATGCAGGAGGGCGCGCGGATTCGGTTGCCCGCGTTGGCGGCGACCCTGTTGGTGTCTGTCGTGGCGAAGAGCTGAGTAACGTATATTGCGGCGGAGCAAACCTAGCGTGGTCTCTCGCAAGCGCGATGCGGTGGAAGCCAGGGGAGCGAGGGCGTGTGCTGTTGGTTCACGATTGTCCCTGATTACCTAGACGAGGTCTGTGCCCAAAGACGCACTTCCGCAGCGTTGGGAACATCGGGGCTCGGAACCGCCGCGCGCTGGCCAGCCGATGCTGACGAGAACCCGTTTCGCTTGGCCCTCGACTTTGCCGCCGCTTGTCTCCGCGAAGGAGGATTGGGGTTGCAACATCGGCATCGTTGCGCTTTGGGCCGCTGCGAGCTTGAACACGCTTACCATTGCAGAGGCTCAATGCGAGCTCGCATCTCTCCTCGACATTGCTGATCTCAGGGCTCCGTGGGTGCGTACCCTAGCAATGGTGGGTACCTTCGCACGTGGCCCGCGTGCTTCGGGGTTCATTGCGCTCCGCGCGCAAATTGTCATCGAGGGGGCGCTTGGTGGTTAACGATTGTCTGGAGCCGGCGAACTTCGGCCCGTGTCTAAGGCTGGGAGTCCTGTTCGATTCAGCGGTGCGACCGACGGAGCTATTCGTGTGTTACGAGCCACTTGGACGGTGAGTCCACAGCACTCGAAACCCCTACCGATGGAACGCCACAGGTCCCGTCGCGGTGGGTCGAGTTTGCGGGAAGACCTCGACAGCACGACGAACCCACAGTGTGTGCGGACGAGGCCCCTGCAAACGTGGCCCATGCCTTCTCCGCCGCGAGCCTCCCGTGCTATGTTGGCAACCTGGAGGTTCGAGTTTGTACATGCGAAAACGCTTCGGCTGGATCGGCTTGGGAGTAGTGATGGGCGGGGCCGGGTGCGGCAGTGACGACGGGCCCATCCAGCCGCCTCCGGCAGCCGACCTAGACGGCGGTCCCCATGACTCTGCAGCCTCACCAAGCTCGAGGCCGGGCAGTTCGTCTGACTTGGCGTCGGATGCGGCGGCGAGTGTGTCGAGCTCGCTTACGGGCGCAGCGACTCACGATGCAGCACTCAATGACGCGTCGGAAACGATTCGAGAGCCCATGACCCATTCAGACGGCGGAGGTGCGCCGCCTCGCGTTTGCGAGCCCGATGAGGTAGCCTGTGTTGACAACACACCGCGAAGGTGCCGTTCGGATGGTTCCGGATGGACCTTGGGTGAGCAGTGCAAGGGCAACGCTCCTGCGTGCATCGTGGCGTTGGGGGAGTGCGGCCGATGTGAAGCCGGGCAACGTCAATGTGACGAGGACACCGTACAGGTTTGCAATGATGAGGGGGGATGGGAGACGGACCAGGCATGCGGGGGTGAGACTCCAGTTTGCCTTTCGACGCTCGCGAGTTGTGTTGCGTGCCGACCGCAGTCTGTCACCTGTGACGAACAAGAGAATCTGCTGACCTGTTCCAACGATGGCGATTGGGGGGTGCAGGAGGAATGTGCAGGGGCAACTCCCGTGTGCTATTCGGAGCGCGGTTCTTGCGGTTGCCTAGACGGGGAGCGAAAGTGTGACGACAACACGCCGCTTCACTGTGACGAGGGTCAATGGAAGAGCGACGCGGAGTGCGATGGGGAAACGCCGGTCTGCCTCGATAGCTCCGGTAGTTGCGGTTGTGTGGATGATGAACTCGGCTGCTCCGGTGACGTGCCACGCAAGTGTGTCGGTGGCCAATGGGAGGAGCAGGCGGTTTGTGGGGGCCCAACCCCGCGGTGCAATGCGGGTGCCTGCGTGTGTGAGGAGAACGCCACTCGCTGCTCCGAGGAGGGTGAACCTGAGCAATGCCAAGACGCCCAGTGGCTGCCTCAAGGGGCGTGTACCTTCTCGATTCAGGTCTGTGTCGAGGGGGCGTGCGAGTGCCCCGAGGACGAAGAGCCCGAAACTACGGCTGTGACCGAGGCCAAGTTGGGGTGCGGGCAACAATGGTCCCACTCGGAGGATGCGACCGATCAGTGGGTCTTATTTGAAGGTGGGATTCATCTCGACAAGAAGACACGATTGGCATGGGCGGTGCTGTCTGGTACACGAGATCAAGCCACCGCGACGTCTACCTGTGAAGCCCTGTCTGTTGCTTTGGAGGACGGAGCCGCGGCCGAGGACTGGCGCCTGCCCACCATCGACGAGTTACGTGAGCTCATCGAGGGGTGCCCTCAGAATCAGCCTGCTGGCACTTGCACCTTGTCCGAGTCCGACAATTGCCTCGATCGTGCGTGCAACGACAACGATCTCTGCGGCTCGTGCTTGGCAAACGAAGGACCCGGCGCGGATGGCTTGTACTATCGTCCCACGGTCCAACTTCCGGTATCGCCGTTTCACTCCGCGAGTCTTTGCGCGGGCTGCAACGAAGCGTCGAGCTGGGTCTTCAACGCCCTCAACGGCGACTTCGTAGCCATGACCGTCACGACGAAGACGCCCACCCGGTGCGTACACGAATGGGCGGTACCCTGAAGACGGCAGCCGGGATGAAGGACCACCTCGGTGAGGTGGTCCTGAGGCTCCCGGTCGACTGAGTGTTACGGTCGACTGAGTCGCTCTTACTGAGCGTCCGTCGCACCGGCGTCCGCTGCCCCGGCGTCACACGAGCCCGCATCCAACGTGTCACCGGAGCAACGGGGGACGGTGCAGTCATTGCGACAGGCGTCGTTATCGTCGAGGTTTCCGTCGTCGCATTCCTCCGACAACCCGGTGTCGAGCACGCCGTCCCCACATCCAGGGAATTGGCAATGGCGGCAGTCGTCGGTTTGGTCCTGATCACCGTCGTCGCATTGCTCGAACGAGTCGCTCAGTCCATCGCCGCACCCGCCGAGTGTGCAGTTCGTGCGACAGTTCTGGTCGGGCTGGTCGGAGTTGAGCGCACCATCGTCGCACTCCTCATCATCGTCGATGACGGCGTCGCCGCACTTGGGGAACTCGCAGCGGCGGCAATTGTCCTCGTGGTTCTCGTTGCCGTCATCGCACTGCTCGCCCGTATCTCTGACTTGATCACCACAGCGCTTTACCGTGCAGTCCAGACGGCAAGGCTCGTCTGCTTCATTGGAGTTGAGCGCTCCCAGGTCGCACTGCTCAAGGTAGTCGGGGCCGAGAGTATTGACGTGACCGTCGCCGCACTCAGCGGCGAGACAAATGTACGCGGGGCATCGTGAGCCGTTGCAGAGGCCAGCGGGGAAGGGCTTGATGACGCAGTCCTTGTTCACCCCTATTACGCCGTCGTCACAGCCTTCCACGAAGTACTCGCCCTTTGTTTGCTGGATACCGTCACCGCAAACATTGAGTTGACAGTCGTTTCTGCAATCGTCGGACTCATCGTTGTTGTCGTCGTCACACTGCTCCCCAAAGTCGGGTCTGCCATCACCACATTCGCGCGAGCGGCAGTTCTCGTTGCACTGTGGGTCGTCGGTGCCGGTGGGTTCGCAGGTCTCGCCCGCGGCCTCGTTGACGAAACCGTCGCCGCAGCGCGGCGCCATGCAATTGTACGCGGCCTCAGGGTTGGTGACGTCGTAGTTGCACAGTTCGGTCGAAACGACGCCATCGTCACACTCTTCATCTGCCTCTTGGTTGCGGAATCCATCTCCGCATGCGGAAAGTTTGCAGTCCGGGGTACACGTGTCCGAACCCGACTCGCCGTCATCACAGGCTTCCGTCATGTGCTCGTAGCCGTCGCCGCACCGCGGCACCCGACATTCGACGCCGTGCGCCTTTGCCTCTGCGGTGTTCCCGTTGCAGCCATCGTCGTCGATCGGATTGCCGAAGTCGTCGGTCCCCGAGTCACACTGCTCGTCGGGGTCGCGGATCCCGTTGCCACAGGTTTTTCCGGAACGACAATCCTCACTACAGGTGTCGGTTCCCCCGGCGACTCCGCCGTGGTCGCAAACTTCACCCACTTCCGTGTCTATGATGTTGTTTCCGCATGTCTCGTTGGAGTTGCAGTTCGCGCTGCAGCCGTCGCGATCGGACGTATTGCCATCGTCGCACACTTCGCCAATGAAGAAGTCGGTCACGCCGTTGCCACACGTCTCGTCGGACAGGCAGTTGCCTGAGCAGTCGTCGCCATCGACCGTGTTGCCGTCATCACACACTTCACCTCTGGCCGTGTCCTTGATGCCGTTACCGCAGACCTCGGCAGACTCGCAATTGGCGCTGCAACCGTCGCCGTCGTTAGTGTTGGAGTCATCGCAGACTTCGCCCTTGATGACGTCCGTGATGCCATTGCCGCAGGTTTCGTTGGACATGCAGTTGGCGCTACACCGGTCCCCGTCGTCATTGTCGCCGTCGTCGCAAACCTCGCCCTTGACGGCGTCAACGACGCGGTTGCCGCAGGTTTCGTTGGACAGACAGTTGGCGGAGCATCCGTCGCCATCATCGTTGTCGCCATCGTCGCAGACTTCGCCCTCGACCGTATCCGTTACGTCGTTGCCGCAGGTTTCGTTGGACAAGCAGTTGGCGGAGCATCCGTCGCCGTCCATGCCGTTACCATCGTCACAGACCTCGCCCCGCGCATAGTCAACGACGCGGTTGCCGCAGGTTTCGTTGGACAAGCAGTCGGCGGAGCACCCGTCGCCGTCCCTGCCGTTGCCATCGTCGCAGACTTCACCGTTCACTTCGTCCCTGATGCCATTGCCGCAGGTTTCGTTGGACAAGCAGTCGGCGGAGCAGCCATCCCCATCCGCGTTGTCTGCATCGTCGCAGACCTCAGCATTCACTGGATCGATTACGCCATTGCCGCAGCGCTCGTTGGAGAGGCAATCCGCCGAGCAGCCATCGCCATCTTCGGTGTTGTCGTCGTCGCACGCCTCGCCGTTCACTGCGTCCGTGACGCCGTTGCCGCAGCGCTCGTTGGAGAGGCAATCCGCCGAGCAGCCATCGCCATCCTCGGTGTTGTCGTCGTCACAGACCTCGTTGTTCACTGCGTCCCTGATGCCGTTGCCGCACGTTTCGTTGGAGAGGCAGTCGGCCGAGCACCCGTCACCGTCGTCGTTGTCGCCATCGTCGCAGCTTTCGCTTTTGACGGAGTCGGTAATACCGTTGCCGCAGGTTTCGTCGGACAAGCAGTCGGCGGAGCACCCGTCACCGTCGTCGTTGTCGCCATCGTCGCAAACCTCGCCCTGGATCGTGTCGACGGTGTGATTGCCACACGATTCGTCAGACTTGCAGTCCGCCGAGCACCCGTCGCCATCGGCAGTGTTGCCGTCGTCGCAGACCTCGTCGCGGACGACATCCACTACGCCATCCCCGCACTCGAGTTTGGACTTACAGTCGCTGCTGCATTGGCTCTGAAGTGGCTCGACGGGTGTCGCTCCCGCATCCAGGCCATCACTGGGACCGTCGTCGCAGACTTCACCTTTGCTAAGATCCACGATTCCGTTTCCGCACGTCTCATTCGAGCGGCAGTCTTTGGAGCAGCCGTCCCCATCGACCGCGTTGCCGTCGTCACAGGATTCGCCGTGGTCGATGATGCCGTTGCCACACCGTTCCATGGACTTGCAGTCTGCCGAGCAGCCGTCGCCCGAGGCACGGTTACCGTCGTCACACAGTTCTTCGGGATCTGGAAACGAGTTGCCGCACTCTTCTTTGAGGCACGTTGGTCCGCAGCCGTCGCCGGGCTTTTGATCCCCCTCGTCACACTCCTCGCCGGGATCTGTAACCCCGTCGCCACACGAACTCTCCTCGGCGACACAGGAGTCTCCAGAAACTGTGCACCTCGTTCCTGCTGGACAATGGAGCTTCGTGTTCGAACAGATTTCGCCTTCGGGCTCCCAACATCCGGGGAGCACGGCGAGCAGCACGGCCAGAAGTGTCTTCGACGTTTTCAAAAGTTGCCTCTCCCCAGCACGAATGCCGCACCTGGGCCGACGGCGGCACTAAACTCGACTCCGGAAACTCGCGCTTGAAGCTCCTGGGGCCTCAAGCGGTAGGGTCGGGCTCGATTGAGGTACAGAAGCACTGCTCCGGTGGCCAGGACGGCACCTCCACCGGCCAACATCGAAATCCCCACGCGGTTGTACAACCGAGCCTTGTCGTCCAACTCCTGCATCCGATCACCCGTTTCGGCGCCCAAGCGGCAGTTGTCGTACGAACGAACGTCGACGGCGCCCACCGAGTTGCCCTCGGCGAAAGGCAGCGTCTCTGTCGTCGCGCATTCGCGCGAGAGGGCGTTGTACTCGTCACCCACGTTCTGGCCGTCGAAGTAGAACCACGCTCCTGCTGCGGCGACCGCAGCCCCGGTCCCGACGACGATCCACGGGGGGTATTCGGGCCACAGCCGTTCGTACTTGGTGAGCTGCTCTTCCGTGTATACCGCCAAACGGACCAGCGTCGGTTTGCCCGGGATGAGGGTAACGGCCCGTTCATCCGCGATGTAGCCCTCCTTGCTCGCGCTGATGAGTTGTTCCCCTGGCATGACGAAGCCTTCGAATCGCCCGGGGGCGTTGAACAGCGGTTTGCCGTTCAACGTAACGGCGGCCAGTGGAGAGCTGCACTCCACTGTGAGGTTCACCAGTTGCTTCTCGACTAACGCTTTGTAGCGCTGCGCCTGTTGGAACTGATCTTGGCCCAACGGCCCTGCACCGTACTTGATGGCCGAAAGGAGCTCCTCGCGTGTCTTGATGGGTTGGTCCAACGTGGACAGTGCCAATGCATGGTTGTAGTGAATCGCTGGATGATCCCAGTGGCTCAGAGCCTCCTGGTATTTCTGGATTGCCTGTGAAAACAGCGATTCGCGCAACAGCGAATTGCCTTCTTGGAACAGTGACCGGGCCCGCAGTTGATTCGCCTCGGAAACCCCTTCGGCCCAAGGACGAAAACTGATGGGTGGGGGAGCCTCAGCGCTATCCTCGCCGAATTCCTTGACGGCGTCTTTGGCCACGTCTGAGGCGGACGGGGCTGCGGCGGGCTTGTCGATGGTCCTTACTGCTTGCGCTTGTGCGGGGGCTGTTCCCCTCCAGGGGAACCAGCATTGCGATACCACGAGGCCCATCGCGATGAGTGTTCGCACCGAAGTCACCTTTGACGATGTCGAAGTTGACCGAGCTGCGATTGTTTCCCGGGTTGGTGTACTTTCTTGCATGCTGCACGTCTTGTTGTTGGTGGCGGCACTTTGGTTGGCGACGGAGAGTGAAGGCTAGTTCAGTTCCTCGATGATGGTCCCGATTTGGCTGCTCAGCTGTTTCACCCGAGCCAGTTCTTTCTCCATGAGCTCCTGAGTCTGGCGTGCATTGTTCTCTGCCTGACTTCGCGCCGCCTTTGCTTCGAATGCGCGGCTCTCCGCTGTTGCCTTCGCGACTTGAGCCGCGGCCTGCGACATGCGTGCCTGGTGCAGCGCCACTTCGAGCTCTTTGCCTCGCTCCTCGAGCTCGACTCTCCGTTGCGCCAACCTTTCGTTGGCGCCCTTGAGTTCTTCGTACGCTCCTTGGAGATCGCGGGTCAGTTCCTCTTTGCGGCGTTCGGCGCGCTTGCGCTCTTCGAGCTCGAGCTGCGCCAAGGCGTGAGCAGCCTTGGCCTCCTTAGCCGCAGTTTGCGCTTCCAGCTGCGACTTCCGAATCACGACCAACGCGACCGCGGCTGCAACGAGCAAACCCAGCAGAACGAACACCCCCGCCGCGTAGAGGGCGCGCCGTTTACGTGCTCCACTACGGGCAACCGAGTAGACGGCAGTCGTGAAGTCTGTGGCAATTTGCGGAAGCTTGCCTTTGTAGCGGCGTTCGAAGCGCTCGAGCTCCGTCACCATGTCGCCACCCCAGAGTAACCCTGGGTCGCGGCGATTGTTGTTCCATTGCCTTGCCGCGGAAAGTAGCTGGTCCAAGAAAACGCCGTCCTCTTGGCTTTCGTCGAGCCAACGTCGCAGGGTGGGCCAGTTGCCGATCAAAGATTCGTGGACGATCTCCGCTGAAGCCGCGCCTTCCGCTGATTGCGTCACGATCAGGCGCGATTCGACCAAGTGGTTGAGCAGACGGTCGATGTCTTGGTGATTCGAGTCGGTGGTGACCAGTTCGCGGAGTTCTTCAATCCGTTTCACGGCCCGCGTGCGCTCGGGCGTAACGAGGTGTACGAACAGGTTGCGGCACAAGGACTTGAGCGCTGGGGACAACTTCGCGAGCACTCGATCGGCGTGACTGACCAACGCCCCGGCAACTCCTCCCAAGCCCCGATAAGCGCTTTCAGTGAGCAACTTGCGGCCCGGGTCGCGCGTCTCCCACAGCTGCGCGGCGGCGAACTGCAGGAGCGGAAGCCCGCCGGGAGTAGCTTCCAGGTAGTTGACCATCTCGTTGACCATCGTCTCGGTCTCGAATCGGTAGCCAGCAAGCTCCGCGGGGCGAACGATGGCCTGGCGTAAACCTTCCGGCGTGGGCGGTCCCAAAAACACCAGACCTTTGCTGAGCTCATCCATGAACGACGGATCCTCGGCCACGCGCCCCAAGAAGTCCGCGCGTAAGGTCGTGGCGACCCGCAGGGGCGATGTGGGATCGTCGGCGGCTCCCGTGAGGCAAGACGTGAATGCTTTGCGCGCCAACGCGTGCGTTTCCAAGGTGTACAGTTCTTCGAATTGGTCCACGAGCACCAATAACTTGGTGTTCGCGCGGGCGGACTCTCGACGCAGGACATTGCCGAAGTAGCCGGGCTCCATGATCAACTTCGCTCGCAGGTCGTTCTGCAGCTTCTGATCTTCGGCCGCGGACTTCGCGCCGCTGACCATGGGCGCAATCACTCGCGCCAACGCCGCCATCGGGTCCCGCCCAGGGCGCGTTACGAGTGTTCGCCACGGCTCGCCGGAGGCCTTTAACGAAGGGAGGACGCCGGCACGCAGCAGAGACGATTTGCCGATGCCGGACGGACCAACGATGGCCACGAGCGGGGTCTCCAACAGCCTGCTCGCGATTGCCGCGATCTCCTTTTCGCGACCGAAGAACCGCGTCGCGTCTTCCTCCTGAAACGCCCTCAGCCCCGCGTACGGGCCGAGCTCCAGTTGAATCGGGCCAGCCGCCATGTGCCCGGGCAGAAACGGCTCCAATGCTCGGAGTAGGGCGCTAGCATCCTGATATCGCTCCTCCTTGTGTTTACGCAGACACGTGTCGACGACGCGCGCCAACTCCGGAGGTATGCCTGGGATGACTGTTTTGAGCGGGGCAAAAGCCGCGTCTAGCTTGCGCACCCAAACCAGCGGCTCTGGCACCGAATCTAACGGATGGCGCCCAGACAGCAGCTCATAGAGGATCATGCCTACGGCCCAGATGTCCGTGCGGTGATCGATGGGTCCGTTCAATCCCCACTGTTCCGGGGACATATAAGCCATCGTGCCGCTGATGGTGCTCTTCTGAGCTTCACCGCCTCCCAAGGAGAGGATGTCACCAGTTTTGAAGTCCAACCATGCGTTTCGGCTGGGCGCTTGTTCGTCGGTCT
This sequence comes from uncultured bacterium, assembly GCA_966249405.1. Lineage (GTDB taxonomy): Bacteria > Myxococcota_A > Polyangia > Polyangiales > Polyangiaceae > SZUA-265. The sequence goes on from CBINDO010000011.1 coordinate 60,494, forward strand.
CGCCGCGTACCAACTTGGCGATGCCGAAGTCGAGCACCTTGACCGAACCGGAGGTCGTCAGAAAGATGTTCTCCGGCTTGAGGTCGCGATGCACGATTCCTTCTTGATGAGCGCGAATGAGCGCGCGAACCACGCTCGCCATGACCTCGACTGCGCGCGTCACCGGTTGAGGGGATCCGCGGAGTTCGGCCATGGTTTGGCCCTCGAGATACTCGAGCACCATGAAGGGTTCCCCCTGGTGCTCACCCACTTCGTGGATGACGACGATGTTCTCGTGGGTGCAGCGTGCCGTGGTTTGAGCTTCCGCGAGAAAGCGACTCGTGAACTGGGGCTCTCGCGCTCTCAGCAGTTTTATCGCAACGCGACGGCCCAGCTTGTTGTCTCGCGCGAGGTAAACGACGCCCATCCCTCCGGCGCCGAGTTTGCGGATGATCTCGTACTGGGCGATACGCCCGCCGGGCTGGAGCTCCAAGTCGCTACGTGACTCCGAGGACCACGGTATTGCGGAATCACCAGACTCTTCGGTGTGCAGTGATCGTACCTGAGGGGCCGCTGGCACGAGAGCGCCAGGGTCGTTGCCGGTCGTCTTTCGGACGGGTCCCGAGTCGAAGTTAGAGCCCTCGGGGTTATCGTACCGCCAGAGTTCGGAAGGTAGCGCACTCGGGCCATCCCAGCCGCGGGTTTGATTGAATCCCGGAGTCAGACCAGGGGTATTCGGTGCCCCAACAGTACGTCTAATTGGCGGAGGCTTTAGTTTGCCGTCATTTTGGTTGCCTGCGCCGTCCATACTCTTGCTCCTTGTGCGCTAGCGGCTAAATGACCCCCTCGCTCAACGCCTCGCCGCAGCACTTTAACTTCTCCAGAGAGCCACCGTCAATGGCTGCTGTTTGCATGTTAACTGCAGCTATCCAGGTGATCGATGAACTGCGTAGGTGGTTGTAGGTTATCGATCTCGTGCGCGTCCGCCTGCCATTCGGCATAGCGGTTGTCGACCGGTCGATTGAGGTCAATCGCGTCCGCGAAGACGAGAAACGTCGAATCGTTGGACCTCGACAATCCCCAAGGCACAGTGTCGCGTGCCCGGTAATTCATCAAAGCGTTAGGGACGTGGTGCTAATCCAACGAGCGGACAACGACCTGACGCCAACTCTACCGTCTTGCTTCACTCGGTTGTGACAATTTGGGGCTCTGCGGCCCTTACGCGGTGACGCCGGCACACGGCAAAACGCGTTCGCCGCGCCGAACCACGACGCGGGACCCCTGCAAAGCTTACTTGAGTCGCGCCGGTGCCGAGACAACCCTACGGAGCACAACGGCGGGCTAGAGCGGGCGCCATACCAAGGACCCACCCTAACCGACGACACGGCAAGAGCCGTCGCTCGCCCAGCGTCGCGTTTCCCTAGCGCGTCTCGCTCGTCGTCACCCCGAGCGGGACGAAGCTCTGAGCGACGTTGGCTTGATTGGCGCGCGGCGTGCCCGGGGTGTTGACGACGGGCAAGATGGGCGACGCTTTGAGCGGACCTGCAGCAGCGGCCGCTGGCGGCGCGGAAGCGTTGCTGGGTCTCTGGTCGGGGAAACCCGGTGAGACAGAGTGACCGGGCACCTCCACCTTGGCCGCGGACACCGACGCTTGGTCTCCAGCCGTCGGAGTTTCAGTGCGCGGGGCCGTCGTGGTCGTCTCGGCGCCGCTCGTCTTCGAGCCGACGCTCAGGATCGGGGCCGGCGTGATCGACTGTTGAGCTGCCGCGAGGTCGGCGTTGGCACCGGGACCAATCCGCTGCGCGAGCGGAAAGCCGCCTACCGGGGCGTCAGCGCCGTCGGCAGGGGGTTCGAACTCGTCTTTACCCCAGTCGAAGTTGGCGTCCACCTGCAGGTCGAGGCGCGCGACGCTCTCGTCCATCAACATCGGCAAGGTCGACTGAATACGGCTGTACCAAGATCCTTTG
>CBINDO010000012.1:0-59340 GCA_966249405.1 uncultured bacterium
TTTCTCGCGAGTAAACAGGGGTGGTCACTCATTGGAAGAGGACGATGGACACGTCGTCCAGGTAGAAGGCTTCGCCGATTGGGGGGCCTTCGAAGTAGATGTCGAAGGTTTGCAGGTCACAGTCGGGCATGCTGAACGGTTCGGACACGAGCTGAGTCCATTCGGACCCCGTGTAGCCCCCCGCCAACTGTACGTAGATCTTTGTGTCGTCCGTCTCCGGTCCGGCGTCCGTCACGCACACGCCCTTGCGCACGATGTGAAAGGGTTGCCCTTCTGGATCCTTGGTTCGAACCCAACCGCTGACGACGTAGCTCTTCCCCGCTTCGAGGAGCGTCAGGCCATTGATGGAGGGACCCTCCCACGCACCTTGGGCCCGGCCTTGGCAGATCAGACTTCGTGCTCCGGTGTAGGCAGCAGTGGTTGTCGTGCTTATGGATGCACCTCCGAGGCGGGTCCAACTGCCGACCCCGCCCTCGAAGTTGGTGTTCGTTCCCGTGAGCAAGTTGTCCGGGTCCACGACGACGGGCCCCGGCACCCAAACGTCGGACGTCTCTTCGACCACCGTGGTATCCGCGGGGGGGGCGCTCGTTTCGATCACGGTCGAACTCGACGCGCCGTTTTCGCTCGTCTGAACGGGCGGGCTGGAACTCGACTCTACACTGGTAGTTGGGGTGCCGGCTTCACTCTCGGTTCCGTCGGAGGTGACGGAAGCGTCGGGGACCGACATGACGTCAGACGTCGTCTCACTCGTGAGAGTTTCGACGGACGAATCGGTCGAAGGCGACCCCTGTGTCGTTTCGTCCGGCTCTTCCGTGGGCTCGTTGGTCTTGGCTCCGTTTCCTTCGCCAAGATAGTCGTAGTCTTGAAGGGAGCATCCATAGAGGGCAGCCAACGCGATTGCCCCCGAGAACACCGTGGGTGTTGTTGTACGCTTCGCAAGCATGGTCGTTAACGTAGCACAACGGTTGTGGTGGAGAAACGCTTGAGGAGTGATTGATGGTTATAACGCGACCACCAGCCCCGCGTTCCAACCAGGTGTAGGTACGAAGGGGTAAGACAAGGTGCTCGCGGAGTTGGGTTGCGTTGCAATCTGAACGGCAAGCTGCGACGATTTGGGTCGCTTATGGATGTCCGTCATGAACACCGGTTCATCGTTGCAGTGGGGTCGAGCGGGTAGTTCGTCCGGGCGCGAACTCCCACCCCATGTGAGCCGTTTGAGCTATTGGCCCTGGCGTTTTCGACCGTTCCCGTCAATGTAACTCGGCGCGGCGCGTTGCCGCATCCGAGCTTCCCATGCATAGGACGATGAAGTTGAGTCAGTGTTCGTTCTCCAGATGGGTCTGGGCCGTGTGGCCACTGACCTTGGGGTGCACCCTAGATGTTTACTCGGAGCCAGCCCCCGGGAGCGACGCGGGCGCCACGCCGGCTCCGAGCTCGAGCGCGGACTCGGGAGCCGACGACACGTCTTGCTCGCGTAGCAAATGCGCAGAGGACTTTTGCCACGACGGCAAGCGGAACAACGGTGAGACGGGAATCGATTGCGGGGGCATGTGTGATGAGTGCCCACCTCCTCCGAGCTGCGAGGACGGCGAGAAGAATCAAGACGAGACCGGCGTTGATTGTGGCGGCACGTGCGACGCCTGCGACGAGCCAGCCAGTTGCGACGACGGCCGCAAAAATCAGGATGAGACGGCGATCGACTGCGGCGGCGTTTGTGACCCGTGCCCAATCGTCGAGACATGCGACGACGGTTCGCAGAATCAGGACGAAACCGGGGTCGACTGTGGCGGTATTTGCGACGCCTGTCCGATCGCAGAGACGTGCGACGACGGCATTCAAAACCAAGGCGAAACGGACGTCGACTGCGGCGGCCCCTGCGACGCCTGTGGTGCAGCGCCGACTTGCGAGGACGAGCTTCAGAACCAGGGCGAAACCGGCGTCGACTGCGGTGGACCGTGTCCGGTCTGCCAAACCTGCGACGACGAGATCGCAAATCAGGACGAGGTCGCGGTCGATTGTGGTGGGGTGTGCGGTGCGTGCCCGCTCGAGGGCAACTCCAAGTTCATTGGAAACATCACCCAGGGTGGAGTCATTCGCGAGGACTTCGGGCGTTGGAATCAGCTGACGGCCGAGAACGACGGCAAGTGGCGTTACATGGAGCCGGCCCGCGACGAGATGAACTGGGACGCGATGGACCAGTTCTACTCGTACACGCGGGGCCGCGGCATCGCTTTCAAGGCGCACACCTTCTGTTGGGGGAGCCAGCAGCCAGATTGGATCGACGCGCTGACGCCCGAGGAGCAGGCGCACGAGGTAGAGGAGTACATTCAATCGTTCTGCGAACGTTACCCCGGCGTCGAATACATCGACGTCGTCAACGAGCCCGACCACGCCACTCCGTCGTACAAGGACGCGCTGGGTGGCGCTGGTGAGACGGGGCACGACTGGGTGCTTCAGTGTTTCGAGTGGGCGCGGCAATATTGCCCCGACGCAACGCTGATTCTGAACGACTACAACACCCTGCGGTGGGATACGGATCAATTCGTTGCCATTGCACGGAAGGTGAAAGCGGCAGGATTTCTAGATGCGGTCGGCGAACAGGGCCATGGTCTCGAGACCATCTCCATGTCCGAGCTCGAAGCCAACATGCGCAAACTGGCGTCGCTCGAAGTGCCCATCTTCATCTCCGAATACGACGTGGACCTGGAAGACGATGCGGAGCAACTTGCCGTCTACCAGCAGCAGTTCCCGTTCTTCTACAATCACCCGCAGGTGGTCGGCATAACGTTGTGGGGTTACGTCCAGGGACAGACCTGGAGGGACTACACCTTCCTTTTGCGCAGCGACGGAACTCACCGCCCGGCCTTCGATTGGCTCATCGACACCTACCTCTCCGAAGAATACAAATGCGGCAACGACGCCTGTGAACCGAACGAAGACTGCAACAGCTGCTCCATGGACTGCGGCAGCTGTGCCGAGTAGCCAGAAATAGAGAGCCACGCGGCTACGAGCCGCTTCCGGCGTGATGGCGGTGGGCAAACCTCGCCAAGTAAGGGCGGGTGCGCTATGGCTCGACAATGAACGTCGAGAGGCAGCTCGAACCATTGGTTCGCAACGCGTGTTGTGCATTTTTTCTTGCGTTCGGACTGAGCAATTGCAGCCAAGTGAAGGATGCGGAGTTGGCGCAGCAACACGGAGACACTCCGGCAACCGAACCTTCGGCTGGACCGGTCGCATTGCTCGGAGTTCCGTTTCTGTTTCGGCCGACGGCGTCCGGCTTCGGCGTCAACGCCGTGGTTGCGGCGGGCAAACCCGCGGACCTTTGGCTGCAGGTACGTCCGTCTGGTAGCGAGACGTGGGGACGGCCCACGGCGCCTACGGTCCGCGCGCCCGACGTCGCGGAATGGGAAGTGACGGGGTTGGAAGCGGGCACGCTGTACGATTACCAGCTGGTTACAGGCGTGTCAGAGGTGAACGAGGCTGGGGCTGCCACGAAGCAAGTGTTCATGGGCAGTGCAGTCACGCAGCGTGCTGCAGGAAGTTCCTATTCGTTCGCGTTGTTGTCCGATTCCCACATCGGGTTCGATCTCGGGTTTTCCAATCAAGGGGATCCACTGGTGTTGTCGGCAGTGGGCGACGCCATCGCCAGCGCCCGGCCGGACTTCATCGTCAACCTGGGCGACTTGGTGGACTTCCACCAGTTCGGCTTCAACGCCCCGCCTCCAGACGGCTCGGTAACCCGTGGCGCCTACCTCAACTACCGGCAAACATTGGGCAGTGCGTTCGCGTTCGCGCCGCACTTCAACGTCATCGGCAACTGGGAGGGCGAGAACGGCAGCTATTCCACCGACACGATTCAGTGGTCGCGCGAGCAGCGCATGACTTACATGCCGGGTCCGGATCCGGATACCTACCCGTTGGGTGGCAGCCGGTTTCAAGATTATTACGCGTTCAGCTGGGCGGACGCGACGTTCTTCGTCTTGAACGTGATGACGTACACTCCGACCGAACATCTGCTCGATACCACGGGCGGCGAGGCCGATGACTGGACACTCGGCGCCGAACAACTGGCGTGGTTTCGGACCGCCGTCGCCGCGGCCGACACACGCTGGAAGTTCGTGATGATTCACCATGCGGTGGGCGGCAAAGCGGGTGACGAGGCGAACGCGCGTTACGGGAGGGGGGGCGGCCTTGCAGCCAACGTTGGCGAACAAGCCACGATCCATCAGCTGATGCGCGACCACGGCGTGCAGGTGTTCTTCTACGGCCACGATCACGTATTCGTCGACATGACGGTGGACGGCATCCACTATACTCAGCCGGGTAGCGCCGGTGCACCGTGGAAATTCACCACCGCAGAGACGGGCTACGAGGAGTATTGGTCGGACTCGGGTTGGGCGCGCGTCGACGTCGCGCCGGAGTCGGTTTTGGTGACGTTCTTCTCCACGAGTGGTACGACACTGTACGACTACCGCCTGGAGTGAAGATGCCGCTCGAATTCGACAACACGTACGCCCGCTTACCCGAGCACTTCTACGAACGGATCGCTCCGACGAAAGTTCCGCACCCGAGATGGCTCGCAGTCAACACGCGACTCGGCGCGTCGTTGGGACTCGACGATCGAGAGTTGCGGTCCGAAGAGTTGCTCTCGGCGTTGGCGGGCAACTCGCTGCTGCCGGGTTCGGAGCCCATCGCGCTGGCGTACGCTGGGCACCAATTCGGCGGGTTCGTGCCGAAGCTCGGAGACGGTCGCGCGGTATTGTTGGGTGAGGTGATCGGGGTGGACGGTGTGCGTCGCGACATCCAGCTCAAGGGCTCGGGGCCGACGTCGTTTTCGCGACGGGGTGACGGTCGGGCTGCGCTGGGTCCGGTGCTCCGAGAGTTCATCGTCAGTGAGGCCATGTTCGCGCTCGGCGTTCCTACGACTCAATCTCTCGCGGCCGTGCTCACGGGGCAGCCCGTGATCCGTGAGACAATATTGCCGGGCGCCGTGCTCACGCGCGTCGCGTCGAGTCACTTGCGCGTCGGGACGTTCGAGTACTTCGGCCGTCGTGGGGATGCCGACGCGCTGCGAACTCTGACCGACTATGCGCTGCGGCGTCATTACCCCGAACGCGTGCAAGACGAGTCGCCGCCGCTGGCGCTACTGGACGCGGTCATGACCCAGCAAGCGAAGTTGATTGCTCGCTGGATGAACTTGGGGTTCGTTCACGGGGTCATGAACACCGACAACTGTTCGATCCCCGGTGAAACGATCGACTACGGCCCGTGCGCGTTCCTCGACGTCTACGATCCGAGCCGGACGTTCAGCTCGATCGATCATGGCGGACGATACGCCTTCGGCAACCAGCCGCGGATTGGTCTGTGGAACATGGCTCGGCTGGCCGAGGCGTTGTTGCCTTTGCTCGGTGAAGTCTCCCCGCGCACGATCGAGCGTCTCGAGTCCCAACTCACCGACTTCGAAGCGCGGTTCGAAGAACACCGAGGTGCAGGGTTGTGCGCCAAGTTGGGGCTCGCCCATCTGCCGGAGAACGTGGAACTGGGGGAACGTCTGCTTCGGTCGATGCACGACGCGCGCGTCGACTTCACGCTCGCCTTCCGGCGTCTCACGGAGCTCGCTGGCGACCGACCAGACGGCTTTACGGAGCTGTTCGCAGACCAACCCGTGACGGCGTGGGTGCTCGAGTGGCGTCAGCGCATTGCGCTCGAAGGAGGTTTCAGCCCCGAGCGCGTCCTCGCCATGCAGCGCAACAATCCAGCCTTCATCGCCCGCAACCATTTGGTCGAACAGGCTATCGCTGCAGCTACCGAGGGAGAGCTCGGTCCGTTCGAACGTCTCCGCACATGTCTGTTGCGACCCTACGATGACCAGCCGGAGTTCACGGACTTGGGGTTGCCACCGGGCGAAGAGCAATGGGAATATCGGACGTTCTGCGGCACGTGAGGTCGCAACAATCCGGGGCCGGGCGGGCTGCTGGCGAATCCGACGATGAGTTCGGGCCGGATTTGGGCTCGCGTCGGGGAAAGTTCCGACCATTCAGGCGCCGTGGCGCCCACCAACGCGAAATTTCGTCATAAACGGCGGAGTCCGGGGCGGAAATTCTTTGGCCCGGCATTAGGCTGTCGTTCTGTTAAACCGTGGTATCGCAGCGTCCACTTCTCACCACTCCCTTCGTGCGCCTCTGGCGTGAAGGGGACTCGCAAGCCGTGCTGCGCTTGTATCGCACCGACGAGCGCATCGAGACGCTCGAGCAGGCTGCGCAGGTGTGGGGATCTGTGGTCGGAGCGCTGCGTGGCCTGGACCGTAGCCGTCACGTGTTGCTGATCGACTTCCGGGAGGCGCGCGGCCGCAACGACGCCGCCTTCGAGCAAACGGTCGCACCGTTCAGGACCGAGACCACCCGGGGGTTTCGTCGCGTTGCCGTCCTGACGAAGAGCACCGCCGGCGCGCTGCAGGCCCAGCGCCTTGCCCGTGAGGACGGCGTGGCGAGTTTGCGTTGCTTCGACGCAGAGCCGACGGCGCTGGCGTGGCTTCAAGAGGGGCTACGGGACTGGAGCTGAGTGCGCCGTCCGAAACGAAACCGTTAGGCCGCAGGAGCTTCGAACCTTGCTTCCAGCCAGGTCCGAATGTGCTCCACCTCCGGGAGACACAAGCTGTGCCCCATCGGGTACTCGTGCGGCTCTACTTCGTACCCCGAGCTGCGCAGGGTGCGCGTCGCCTTGTGACAAAGGTGCAGCCGCACTATCGGGTCTTCCGTGCCGTGACCGATGAAGATGGGCGTCCTGTTGTTGGCGGGCGACCGCTCTGCTTCGAAGGTGTGCGGTAGCAGCATGTAACCGGAAAGCACGAGCAGGCCTGCCAAAGGCCGGGTCTCACGAACGCCGATGTGCAGCGCCATGGCACCACCTTGGCTGAACCCCGCCAATACGATGCGATGGCTGGGAACGCCGCGCGCAAGCTCTCGGTCGATGATCTGCGTCACGGCCGTCGCCGACTCACGTACGTCGGCCTCCGACTCGCGCAACGGCGGATCGTCGAAGCTCAAAATATCGTACCAAGACGTCATCGGCATGCCGGCGTTGATGGTGACGGGTTTGATGGGGGCTGCGGGAAACACGAAACGTAAGAAGCCGCAGCCGAGTTCGGGGATGACGTCATCGAAGTCGTGATTTGTCGCCCCCAAACCGTGCATCCAAATCACCGAGCCACGCTGAGGAGCGGTCGGTTCCACCTCGAAAACGTCCAACATCCGGACATACAAGCGAAATCACGTATCGAGCGCAAGCGGTAGCATGCGTAGCTGCAGGTTCACGTGCACTTGCGTTTCGCAGTAGTGATTCGCTGCCGGGGGGATGCAGGTGCATTTTGCGCCAGATGTTGCACTCTCCTGGGAACCGCCTTTCCGTGAAACGATGCCCCAAAAGTTTCGACTAACGAGTGACCTCGAAAAGCCAATACGACGCCGTCGCCTAGTCCAACAGCACTACTTCCGTGCTTCTGTCGTGCCTGCAATACCGAATTTGCGGAAAAATGGCGACGCAGGCGAGGCGAGCTCCTAGCTCGTCGCGGTCTCGCGTCGATAACGTTCTCCCATGAAAGGCAACGACGTGACGACTGATGCAACGCTCGCGGTGACGCGCTCCGTGTATCACCCGTCGGTTTGCGCAGCGGCACGACGCCAGGTCGACTGATCCCGTTCGCGTACGGAACGGAGCGACCCCGGCGAAAATTCTCCTAGAGTTGATACTCACTGCACCGGTGTCGTGTTGACGATCAATCGCCAGCTTGTGCGACGGCCTCCGTCGTGCAGATCGCGGAAATTCTGGAGTTGGTGCGACAAGACGGCTGGTTCGTCAACGTAGGAGTCTGTTCACACGCCTCGCAAGAAGCCGCCCTGAGGTAAGAGGTGCTGGGCGGCGTTCGCAGACACACGACCATGCAGCGCACATCGTATGTGTAACATTGTTGATTTTCACACTTAATTTCTACGGATGAACGCATTCGCATCGCGCATACTGTTCACAGTTCGCGTCACACGTTACGCGCTCCACCACAAGGAATCACAATGAAGTTGATGAATCGGTCCGTGGGGGCACGCCGATGGCTACCGGTCTTGGTCGCAGCAGCTGTCTGTGGACTAAGCGCCGAGCCTGCACTGTCCCACTCTTCCCAATCACAGGGGAGCAAGTCGCACTCGCACAAATCCCATCTTGCAAAACACTCCTACAAACACAACCACTGGCACCACGCTCACAAGCCTCGCCATCACCACAAGCCGCCACCACCGCCACCACCGCTCCCCGGAAACCCGCAGGACGGTCGTTGCGGTTACGCAATCGGCACCGGCACTTATGCGAATTGGGGTAGCGGGTATCAGGGTTGGGTCGACGTCAAGAACATGGGCGGCGCCGTAGGGACGACCTTCTCGGTATTGCTAGACGTGGGCAACACCCGAGTGGTCGACGGCTACCAAGCTACCTTCACGGCCACTAGTGACGGCTATCTCGTCGAGGCCCCTTCGTACTTGAAACACCAGAAGATCAAGCCCGGCCACGCCTATCGCTTCGGGTTCATCGGTCAGGGTAGATACTCGGGTCACTCGGGCCACGTCTTGAGCGTCAACGGCGTCAAGTGCGATACCGTGGCACCGACGGTCGAACTGGGTGCGTTGCCCGGGTTCGTCACGCAGGCAGGCACCCTGACGTTGACTGCGACGGCTAGCGATAACGTCGCCGTGCGAAAGGTCGTGTTCCAACGGGACGGTCAGGTGATCGGTGAGGACAAGACGGCCCCGTACAGCCTCGATGTCCCGCTGAGCGAAGCCGCCAACGGTCGTCACACTTTCACCGCGGTGGCTTACGATCCCAGTGGAAACCAAGTCTCCGATAGCGACAGCACACTGATCGCCATCGACAACCGCTTCCTCGGCACGGCGCCCGCCGCACCCGTCGACTACGAGGACTTGCTCACGTACTTCAATCAGCTGACGCCCGGCAACGCCGGCAAGTGGGGATCGGTCGAAGCGGTCCGCGACGTCATGAACTGGGACGACCTCGACGAGGCGTACTTCTTTGCCGAGAGCGCCGGTATCCCCTTCAAGCTCCACACTTTGGTGTGGGGACAACAGCAACCCGCGTGGCTCTCGTCGTTGTCGCCCGCCGAACAACTCGAAGAGCTCGAGGAGTGGATGGCGGCCCTCGCGGAACGGTATCCCAACCTACCACTCATCGACGTCGTCAACGAGCCGATGCACGCGCCGCCAGCGTACGCCGAAGCGTTGGGTGGCGCAGGCGCGACTGGGTACGACTGGGTGCTCAACGCCTTCACGCTGGCGCGCACCTACTTCCCGAACTCGGAGCTGTTACTGAACGAGTACCAGGTCCTGATTTTCCGACAATTTACCGAGGACTACCTGCAAATCATCAACGCGCTGCAGGAAGAGGGGTTGATCGACGGTATCGGTGAACAAGGGCACTTCTTGGAGCGCGCCGACGTGGCGGAGGTGGCGTCGAACCTCGAGCTGCTGGCGGCCACCGGGTTGCCCATCTACATCTCGGAGTTCGACGTGGACTTCGAAGACGACACGCGCCACGCCAACGTCTTCAAGGACCTGTTCTCCGTGTTCTGGGACCATCCTTCGGTTCTCGGGGTTACCCATTGGGGTCACCTGGAAGGCAGCACTTGGCGCACGAACGCCTACCTGATTCGCCAGGACAAGTCCGAGCGCCCAGCGCTGCAGTGGCTCAACTGCTACATCGCCGAGGGTTCCGACTGCTCCGTCCCGCCGTACGTCCCGCAACCTTGGGTCGGAGACGAATTCGGAGTCACTTTGGAGGCGGAGCTTTACGACGAAGCACAAGGCGTGCTCGCGTTGGGCGACGTCGTAGCCTACACCGATGATAGCGATTGGATCGGTTTCTCTACAGTTAACCTCGACGACACCTGGGACACTTTGTCCGTGACGTACGCCAAGGGCAGTCCCGAGGTCGGCACGATCAGCGTACACCTGGATTCGCTCGAGAACGATCCGGTGGCTGAAGTGGTGCTCGAGCCCACTGCGGGCTGGGGCAGCAACGAGACCGTCGAGGTGCCGTGGCCGTCTGTCGGCGGTGCGCACGCCGTGTACTTCCGCTTCAACAACACCTTCGGTGTGGCGAACCTCGACAGCATTCGAATTGGCAAGGAGCCAGTGGTCGACACCGGCGTCGAGCTCATCGCCAACGGTGAGTTCGAGAGCAACACCAACGGCTGGTACACTTGGAACGGCGCGGTGTCCGTCAGTAGCGATCGAGCTCACGGCGGCACGCACAGCTTGCTAGTGAGCGGTGGTAGCGGAACCGGTCCCGCCGCCACGAGTCTCATGGGCTTGGCCCAACCTGGTGTCACGTACACCGTCAGCTTCTGGGTCAGCGTGGGCGGGAGTTCGCCGTCTCAGGTGAACCTCACGCAAGCGCTCAACTGTGGCGGCTCGACCACGTATTCGTGGATCGCCAACGACAACGCGGTCCCCACCGACGGTTGGGTGCAGCTGACGGGCTCGCTCGCCATCCCCGCGAGCTGCGACCTGCAAGGCTTGCAGGTTTACGCGGAAGGCAGCGGCGCGGGCGTCCCCTTGTACATCGACTCCGTGAGCATCAAGGGCCCACCGGCCACGGCTTCTCAGAACTTGATCGCCAACGGAGACTTCGAATCGGACGTCAGCGGCTGGTTCTCGTGGAACGGCAGCGTGAGCAGCTCTGCCGCCAAGGCGCAGAAGGGCGCGCGCAGCTTGCTCGTCAGCGGCGGCAGCGGTACGGGGCCTGCGGCCACGACACTCTCGGACATCCAAGCTGGGGCTACCTACAACGTGAGCTTCTGGGTCAGCGTCGGCAACGTCGCGAGCTCGCAAGTGAACGTGACTCGAGCGCTCACCTGCGGAGGCAGCACGTCGTACTCGTGGGTTGCCAACAACGGTGCGGTAGCGAGCGATGCGTGGACCGAACTGGCCGGTAGTTTCACCGTGCCCGCCGATTGCGCCTCGCCGGGTCTCATGCTCTACGCGGAAGGGGGCGGCGCCAGCGTCGACCTCTATGTGGACAACGTTGTCGTGACCAAGGCACCGTGAACCACATCTGAGCGAGCGGTTTAGAAAGACGAAGGCCCGGGTCTCTGACTCGGGCCTTCGTCTTTACCGACGCGGAATCGGTTCCACGTGTTCGAGCACACAACCGTTGGCACGACACCTTTCCTCGAAGGATGGAATACTTGTGCAACACCGCGGCCATGGTGCAGTGCGTTAGCGAGTCACGCCGAGCTGCGAGCCTTGCTCCAGGGTTCTTGATTTGTGTTGTTCGACGGGTGAACGACGTCACGTTTCTGCCAGCTGCGTTGCGTCATTATCGAGCGTTTACGAAACTTTGCAGCGCGTCGAGATGACTCGGCGCGTTAACTCGAAAAGAACGTCGAGTGGCATCTGATTTCGAGACCAAAAGTCACTTTTCATGGCACTCCTCTGCATGCGAATTGCAGTTGGGTTCTTGTTTGGAGCAGGGCTCGCCCTGGGCTGCTCGGGGCAGGACGCGGGTCCTGAGTGGTCCTTAAATCCAGAAGGCGAGCCTCCGACGGGAACGCCGGGCGTCACCAATCCTGCGGTCACTGGCGCGCCAGGCACCAGCAACACCGTAACACCGGGCGTTCCTGTGCCTACTACGGGTGCCCCTGGGGCACCGCCTCCGGTCACTACGACGCCCAACGGCGACCCCGCTGCGCCTGCGTTCAACTTGCACGGGGAGCCGTTGTTCTCTCGCGCAGTTCAGTTGACGAACGAGCAGTGGGCCCGATCGGTGCGTGACATCTTGCGGTTGCCCGACTTGCCCAGTCAAGCCAACTCGTTTTTGCGTCCCGTGAGCGGCTTCACCACTTTCGTGAACAACGAACGCGTCCTCGAGGTCTCGAACGACCTTCGTGAATCGTATCAGCTCGCTGCGGCCGAGGTCGCCGACTCGATCGGTACCGACGCCTTCATTGCGCGCATCGACGCGGGCACGGACGCGGCGACGTTCATTCAGAAGTTAGGGCTGCGCGCGTATCGCCGGCCCCTCACCGCCGAGGAAACGACCCGTTACCAGACTCTGTTCGATGCCGGCGCTCAGCTCACCGGCGACGGTACCGAGTTTACGCGCGGCGCTAAGCTGGTCGTCGAAGCCATGATCCAAAGCCCGTTCTTCTTGTACCGGACGGAGTTGAGCGCCGCGGGGCAGCAGCTTTCGGGGTATGAGGTGGCCGCGAAATTGTCCTTGTGGTTACGCGGCACCACTCCGGACGACGCGACGCTCACCAAAGCGGCGAACGGCGAACTGGACACCCCCGAGGGCGTCGCTGCGCTTACGGAGACGATGTTGAGGGAGGACGCAGCCACCGAGACGCTCACCAACATGCACGCGGAGCTGTTCAAGCTCGGTCGCTTCCAAGAGCTCGTGAAGTTCACTGAGGACTACGACCCCGACACGAACGCGGAGCTCGAGGAGGCTTCGCGCAAGTACTTCGACCGCATCTTCGACGAAGATTTGGGGTTGCGGGAGATCTTGACCGGGACCACCGGTTACATGGGGCCAAAGATGGCCGTACTCTACGGGTTGCCAGCGCCAACGGGTAACCAAGTCGTGTTGCAGGACTTCGGTGCAGAGCGGCCCGGATTCTTTTCGCAGGTTCCCTTCTTGACGCTCCTCGGCGACGACTCGCACTCGGACGCCATTCACCGAGGCTTGGCGCTCAACATGCAAGTGATGTGCGCCGACCTTCCCAAACCCGACTTCGCTGTTAGCTTGCCGCCAGCTGCCGAGCCCGGTCAAACCGACCGTCAGCGTATGGAGGCGTTTACTGGCGACGGCACCTGTGGCGCCACCTGTCACGGCTACTATATCAATCCCCTCGGTTACGCGTTCGAGAACTTCGACGGTTTGGGGCGCCTCCGCACGATGGACGCCAACCAGCCCGTCGACACCAAAGCGAGCTATCCGTTCGCGACTGGCATGAAGGAGTTCGACGGCGCCACCGAATTGATGGACATCATCGTCAACAGCGACGAGGCACATCGCTGTTACGCGAAGAACCTAATGAGCTATGCTTTGCAGCGCGACATCGTCGTGGACGACCAGACGATGTTGGATCAGCTGGCACAAGTCAGTAAGGCCGCGGACGGCTCGCTCAAAGCCATGGTGCTTGGGTTGGTCAAGAGCGAAGCGTTCCGCATGCGCGCGGTCGGGAGCACTTTATGAACATGCGAATGGTACCGATGAAGCGAACTCAAGTGAACCGCCGCGCGTTCTTGCGTGGTGCAGGCACGGTAGCGATTGGCCTACCTTTCCTCGAGGGCTTACCTGAACGTTCTGCCTGGGCGCAGGATCAAGAACCGGTGTTCAGCTTCTTCATCATGACGCAAAACGGCGTCGTGCAAGAGAACTTCTGGCCCTCCGCGACGGGTGCTTTGACGGCCGCCACGATGGCCGGCAAGTCCATCGAGAAGATATCCGCGTTCGCCGAGAACCTCTTGATGATCAAGGGCCTCAAGTTGCCCGGTGGCGGCTCCAACTGCAGCCACGCCCAGGCTTGTGTGCAGGTGATGACGGGCGTTGCTCCAGGCAGTGCGGGCAACAGCTCGACCGCGGGTGGGCCCTCCATCGACATGGTGATCTCGAAGGCGTTGAACCCGGCGGGCACGGACCCCTTGACGCTGTACGCTGGGGCTCAGCAAAACGCGTACATCGCTGAACGCCTCTCGTTCAGCTCGGCTCAGACGCCGGCGCGATCTGCGCAATTGAATCCCTACGAGACCTACAAGAAGCTCGTCAACCTGGTCGGCACGAGCAATCCGCCGACGGGCAACGGGGGCAGCGGGCCAAGCGAGGCGGACCAACTCTTGCTACGGCAGAAGAGCGTCAACGACCTGGTGCGCGACGAGTTCCAGTCCTTGCTGGGGCGTACCGACTTGAGCGCGGAGGACACGCGACGCCTGAAATCCCACATGGACGGGATCCGTCAGCTGGAAGTCAACATGATGACGACCGGTGAGACGATGAACGAGGTCAACGAAGGCTCTCCCGAGACGGTTGCCCCCGGAACGCTGCAGTGTGTCGAGGGCAACCTCAACAAGACCGGCCTCGAGGCGTTCACGAACGGCGTCACTTACAATCAGGCCGGGCACATGATTGAGGACCTCGTCAAGCTCCACGCCGAGACCGTCGCGTTGGCTTTCGCCTGCAACTTCAACCGAACTGCGACGTTGCAGTGGGGTGAGGGAACCGCACCGACCATCTACGACACGAAAGCGACGGGCGGGTACAATCAGTTTCACAAGATCAGCCATCGCACCAACAGCGACGCGAACTCGGGCAACGACGGTTGGGCAAAAGAAGCGCACATCGAGATCGACCACATCCGTCTCGAGACGTTTGCTCACGTATTGCAGCAGTTCAAAGACCGTGGGTTGTTCGACCGCTCGTTCATCTACTGGACAAACTCCATCGCGGACGGCCCGTCGCATGCCTTCGGCCCGTTGCCAATCATCATTGCTGGCAACGGTGGTGGCTTCTTCAAGCAGGGCGAGTACCTCAACGCCAACGGCAACAACTCCACGATCCTCGCTTCGATGCTGACGGCGGCCGGTGTGCCGACCCAGAACTTCGGCGCGGGTGGCGGGCAGTTCACGGCGGCCCACGCCTGAGGTATTGCGGCGTCGCGGTTTTCTAAACGCGTGACGGTTGCCGTTGGGCAGCCGTCACGTCAGGCGCGCGGCGTGTCAGACGCGCCCGCCTTGGGCATCGAGCGCAAAGATTGCGGTAGTGTCGGAACAGTCGCAAATTGCCACGGCTTGCTGTGGCGGGTTGGCTTGGCGAAGCCTTGACTTCAGCCCCGCGAGACGACCACAACCGTGCTGTCCCTTCCGCGAGGGAGCGCGGGGCGAAGTCGATGCCAGCAACACCGATCACGGCTGCGACGCCGAAGTTGATTGATTCGAGTAACGCCGTAGCGGTGCACCTGCGCGTTGCTGCGACGACCGCCACCGTTTACGGCATGGGAGCCGTGGTTGGTTCCTGGTTATCGTCGCCCGAGACGTACGTGAGCTTCTGGCTTCCGGCTGGGGTCTACGTGACGGCGCTTCTGTTGCGTCCGCGTCGCGACTGGCCGGCGATCGCCGCTGGGGCGTTCGTCGCAAACTTCGCTTTCGACGTGGCACGCGGAACTCCGCTTCTCCTCTTCTTTGGGTTTCACGCGGCCAACGTCGTCCAGGCGTACGCCGCCGCCTTGCTCGCTAGACGCTTCATCGGCAGTCCGCCACGGGTGGACAGCGTACGCTCGTTCTTTCTGTTGGTCGCCCTGGCGGCCTTGGGCGCGCACGCGCTAGGGGCCGTGATTGGCGCGGCTTCGCTCGTTAGTTTCGGCTACTCGGGCTCGTTTTGGACCTCGTTCTGTGTGTGGTGGGGCAGTTGCGCGTTGGCTTCGCTCAGCGTGTCGTCGGTGGCGCTGTCCTGGGCTACCGTAGATGACAGCGCGGTCGCATCGAAGCTGCGAACAGCCTGGTGGGAGTTCGCGGCCATCTGCGTACTCATTGTCGGCGGCGCGTGGATGTTGTTCGCCACGCACGCAGGAGCATTGTCCCCTTACAAGTTCGCGTTGCTCCCACTTCTGCTTTGGTCGGGGGTGCGGTTTGGTGTGCGCGGCGCCAGCTTGGCGTCGTTGCTCTTGGTGAGCGTGTGCACGTATCTCACCAATCGGTATCAGACTGGGTTCGCCTCCGGCGCGGACGGTGCTGCCAGCTACGTGTTCGCGCTGCACGCGTTCCTGGCGACTTCGACGGTCGTGGCGTTGCTTCCCGCCACGACGCTCGCCGAGCGCGACCGATCGCTCAAGACGCTGCGAGACAGCGAGGAACGCTATCGGACGTTGGTCGAGTCAGCGCTCGAGGGCATCGTGACTACGGATGGTGGTGTGGTCGTGGACACCAACGAGCAGCTCCTTCGGATGCTGCGTTGTACGCGGCAGGAGCTCTTGGGGCGGCCGCTCGCCGAGTTCCTCGCTCCAGAGAGTCGCGCGCTGGTGGCAGAGGCTGCCGATGACAGTCGCACGGACGCTATCGAATGTCTGTTGGAACGCAAGGGAGGAGCGGAGAGATTCCACGCCGAGGTGCAAGCGCGCGGTATCAAGCATGGAGAGCGGATGCTGCAGATCATGGCCATCCGAGACGTCACGACACGGCGTGAATCGGAGGCGGCAATCCGTGCTGGGGAAGAGGTACTGCGCCAGTTCATCGAACATGCACCCGCTGCCATCGCGATGCTCGACACCGAGATGCGATACTTGAGGCATAGCCAACGCTGGCTCACTGACTATCATCTCGAGGGACAGAACATCCTCGGACGTTGCCACTACGATGTGTTCCCCGACATCCCCGAGCGCTGGCGCGAAGCACATCGTCGTGTGATCGCCGGCGCGGTCGAGCGTTGCGCCGAAGATCGGTTTCCGCGAGCAAATGGTCGTGTGGAGTGTATAAAGTGGGAAGAGAGGCAATGGCTGAACGCTCTCGGTGACATCGGCGGCCTCATATTCTTCACCCAGGTGGTGACGGAGCGCAAAGAGGCCGAAGCGCGACACGCTGCCCTAGAGGCACAACTTCGTCAGGCGCAAAAGCTCGATGCCATCGGAACGATGGCTGGTGGTATCGCGCACGACTTCAACAACATTCTGGGTGCCGTCTCGGCGCACGCCGAACTCGCCCAACTCGATGCCCCGAAAGACTCCGAGATTGATGTAAACTTGCAGGGTGTTCTACGGGCGACACGTCGAGCGTCGAAGCTCGTTCAACAGATCCTGACGTTCAGTCGCAGCCAGCCCCAAGAGCGCGTCGTCATGCGACTCGAACCCGTGGTGACCGAGGCGCTCGAGATGCTGCGCTCGACGTTGCCGTCCAGCATCGTGTTCGAGAATCGGGTTGACCCGAATTTGCCCGCCGTCCGAGCCAATTCGACGCACATGCACCAGGTTCTAGTCAACCTGTGTACGAACGCTGGGCACGCGATGCGCGGCCGCCCTGGCAAGTTGACCGTGACCGTAGACTTGTATCCGCTCGGCGCCGACGAGGCGCTAGGGCTGCGCGTTCCACCCGGGCACTACGTGCGTCTCACGGTGGCCGACACTGGCCACGGCATGAGTGACGAGGTCGTTCAACGGATCTTCGACCCATTCTTCACTACGAAGTCCCAACACGAAGGCACCGGCCTCGGTTTGGCCGTGGTACACGGTATCGTGCTCGAGCACGAAGGGGCGATACGCGTCGAGACCAAAATCGGCCAAGGTTCTTCGTTCCAGGTGCTATTACCGGCGGTGGCGGAGCGCCCCTTCGAAGCGCCCAACGATGAGCGGGCCGCGCTGCACGGCCGCGGCGAACACATCTTGCTCGTGGATGACGAGAAGCAGCTCGTCCGTGCGACCGGGAAGCTGCTCGAGCGTTACGGCTATCGAGCCACGGTGTTCGAACGTCCCACTGATGCGCTCGCCGAGTTTGCGCGCCTCCCCAAGAGCTTCGATCTGGTCATCACCGACCTCACGATGCCCGAGATGGACGGTATCGAACTGAGCCGCCGGATCCTGGAACTACGCCCGGACTGTCCCGTGCTGCTGGCGACTGGAGCCTTCAACGAGGCCATGCAGCTGTCGGCGCGCGCGGCTGGGATCCGTCAGGTGCTGCTCAAGCCGCTCGACCACCGCGTTTTGGCGCAGGGGCTCGCCAGCCATTTGAGACCGAGACACAGCCCCAACCCCCTTGCGTCTGCGCCGCAACACTCTTGACGCGCGTGCAAGGCCGGCGTATCTGAGGCGAACCCAAGGGGCCGTAGCTCAGCTGGGAGAGCGCCGCGTTCGCAATGCGGAGGTCAGGGGTTCGATCCCCCTCGGCTCCACGACGACCATCAACCGCTGGCAGACGGGGGCCGGCGGTCAAACTTCGTTCGTCTCCTCCGGGATTGGACTGATCGCGAATGCGGCGTTGATGAGCCCGACGTGTGAATACGTCTGAGGGAAGTTCCCGAGCTGCTCACCGTTGGATGGATCGACGTCTTCGCTGAACAACCCGACGTCGTTGGCGTATGCCAACACGCGCTCACATGCAGCCCGCGCCGCCAACTTCTCGCCGATCCGCGCGAGCGCCTCGGCGTACCAGAATCCACAAACGGTGAACGTGTTCTTGGGCGCGCCGAAATCGTCGACGTGCCGGTACCGTTGCACCAGGCCGTTCGGCTGCAACAGCTCGGACGCCAGCGCGTGGACGTGAGCCCGCGCTTTGTCGAGATCGGCGCCGAAGTACCCCAGGTTCACCATCATGAACAGCGACGCGTCCGGGTTCTTGGAGGTGGTGCTGTCGACGTACATGCGTCGCACCGGGTCGAAGCAATGCGTCTCTATGAGCTCACGCGCCGTGGCCGCGAGTTTGTTGGCGTACAGCTCTAGCTCCGTGTCACCGAGGCGTTTCGCAACTTGTCTCGCCGTGCGTGCGCCCAGCCAGTGCATGAGTAACGAGAAAGTGTGAATGCGGGCGATGCCGCGATACTCCCAAAGGCCGGCGTCCGGCTCCAGCATGGTGAGCTCGACGCGCTGCAAAAGGCTACGGATCAGACGCATGATCCCGAGCGTCGAAGTCTCGTCGTGATAGAAGCGAACATCGAGCAGCAGCGGAGCCAACGCGCCGAGCATCTCACCGTATACGTCGTTCTGAATCTGGAGGTACGCGGCGTTGCCACGACGCACGGGTTGATTGCCTTGGTAACCCGCGAGATGGGGGAGCTCCTCTTCGGTCAGCTGGTCTTGGCCATCTATCGCGAACACCGGCTGCAACCGATTTGGATGGGCGGCCACGACGTGTTTGAGAAACCCCACGAAACCTTCGAGTTCTTCGAAATGGCCGATTCTCCTCATCGCAAGTAACGTGAAGTAGGAGTCCCGCAGCCAACACAACCGGTAGTCCCAGTTGCGTCCGGCGCCGTGCTCCTCCGGGAGGCTGGTCGTCGCTGCAGCCGTGATAGCGCCGGTGTCGTCGTACTGATGCAGCTTCAGCGCCAACGCCGAGCGAATGACCTCGGTTTGAAACGCGCCCGGCAGGTTCATGTGTTTGACCCACGTCCACCAGTAGCGTTTGGTGCGATTGAGGAACGCATTGACCGTCTCTTCGAGCGGCGCTTCGAGCGGATCGCCCCAAGTCAACGCGAAGTGCAATTCGCGGTCGATGGAGAACGGTTGTTCGTTCTGAACGTACGTCAGCGGCACGTTGCAGGTCAGCCGGAGGGACGTCCCGCCCAGTTGCCACTGCAAGTGATTGCTGGCAACCGTCGCAACCGGCACTTGGTGCCCGTAGTCGTACCGAGGAGTTATCCGAACGCGCATCCGCGGCGTGCCCTGAAGCGGACGAACGCGGCGAAGCAGCATCGTTGGCCTGAACATGCGTTCGTATTGCCAGAAGCGTGGGGCAAAATCGGTAACCTCGAAGCTCCCCTCTTCGCTGGTGAATGTCGTCTGCAGCACGTTCGTGTTCGCGATATAGGCCTGCTGAACGTGGCAATCCGTCACGGCAGGGCAAATGGTGAACTCACCACCCTTGTCAGTGTCGAGTAAATGGCCAAAGACAAAGCTAGAGTCGAACCGTGGCCAGCAGAGCCACGCGATGCGCGCATTTTGATCAACGAGCGCTTGAAAAGCACAGTTTCCAATCAAAGCTAGTTTCATGGTTCTCCGGTTGTCCCAATCCAGCGTTGTTCGATGTGACAATCAGTGTGGGGCGTGTTGCCCGATTTCGACAAGTCGAAATCAAACGCTTTGGCGCGATCTTGCAATTCATGCTCGTGCTAGTCGATGGTAACCATGGGTGAACGAATGACCGAGAGTGGGAGGTTGATTGTTGCTTCGTCGCGTTTGCCCGTTGCGGTGAGTTGCGAGGACGGACAGTGGTCGGCGGCAACGGGGGCCGGTGGACTGGTCACGGCGCTCCGTCCAGTGGCCGAGCGAATTGGCTTCGAATGGGTTGGCTGGCCAGGCATTGGCGTTGAACCAGAGCAGCAAGGTGCGGTCGAGGACGTGTTGCGTGAGGTCAGCAGCCGCAACGAAGACGGACTGGGTTGGCAGCTCACGCCGCTGTTCCTTTCGAAATCGGAGGTACAAGGCTTTTACTCCGGATTTTCGAACGGGGTGTTATGGCCCCTATTTCACGGGTTCACCAATCGCAGCGCGTTCTCGGTCGAAGACTACGAGACCTACGTGCAGGTCAATCGCCGCTTCGCAGAGTTGATCGCGGAGCGGGCCTCTCCGGAGGACGCCATCTGGATTCACGACTACCAACTCATGTTGGTTCCGGCAATGTTACGTGAGCTAGGGCTGACGAATCCTGTCGGGTTCTTCCTGCACATCCCGTTTCCGTCTTCGGAAGCTTACCGCACGCTTCCGGTGCGACAAGAGTTGCTGGATGGTCTGCTCGGCGCAGACTTCTTGGGCTTCCACGCCTACGAGTATGTAAGTCACTTTCGCAAGAGCTGTCTCCGCGTGTTGGGCCTCGACAGTGATTCGGACTGCGTGCGCACACGCGCCCGCCGAGTGAGGTTGGCCGTGCTTCCGATCGGAATCGATCCCGACGAGGTGCGGACCCTCATGGCCACGCCAGAGGCGATCAGCGAGTTCGAATCGCTGACCAGCTCTTACGCCGGAAAGAAGATCATCCTCGGTGTCGACCGACTCGACTACACCAAAGGTATCGTCGAGAAGCTCCTGGCCTTCGAAGACCTATTGCGCAGCTACCCGCGTTGGAGCCGAGAGGCGGTGCTGATCCAAGTCGCGGCGCCGTCGCGGATGAGCGTCGACGAATATCAGCAGCTCAAGCGTCAGATCGACGAACTCGTGGGGCGCATCAACGGCAAGTACGGCTCCTCGGATCACACGCCCATCGTCTATGTGAACCAGAACGTAGGTCGCGACCGAATAGCCGGGATGTATCGCGCCGCCGATGTGGCACTCGTTACCCCGGTGCGCGATGGGATGAACTTGGTCGCGCTCGAGTACATCGCTGCGCGCGGGACGGCCGGCGGACACCTGATATTGAGTGAGTTCACCGGTGCTGCCTATCAACTCCCCGAAGCGCGCTTGGTCAATCCCTACAATGTCCGCGAGGTATCCGTGGCTCTCAACGCAGCGCTCGAGTCGGAGCCTCCCGAAAGCAAGTACATGCAGGAGTTCGTCGAGAGCAATACAGCGATGCGCTGGGCGGAGCAGTTCGTGACGCGTCTCGAGGAATGTCGAACCAACGTCTCACCACCACGTCGGCTCAAGGCCAAGGACCTGATCGAGCGCTTTGCAGGACGGCAGCAGCTCGGGTTTTTCTTGGACTACGACGGTACGCTCCGCGGTTTCGAGGTCAACCCGAGGTACGCCGCTCCCGGGGAGCGGGTACGGGAACTGCTGCGGACGTTGGGCAGCATCGGACAAGTATTCGTCATCAGCGGACGTGATGAGCAGACGCTCGAGTCATGGCTCGGTGATCTGCCGGTTGGCCTGGTGTGTGAACACGGGTACGCAATTCGTGAGAAGGGCCGCATGTGGGAGCACCGCGTGGAGGTCGACCCCGTGATCCTGGGGCGGGTGCGCACCGTGCTGGACGAATTCGTGCGGCGCACGCCGGGCTCCCGAGTCGAACTCAAGCGTTCGGCGTTGGCTTGGCACTACCGTTCGGTGGACGCCGAACTCGGCGCGTTTCAGTCCAAGGAGCTGGTCAATGAATTGGTCGAGCTCCTCAAACGCGAACCGTACAGCATCTTGCGCGGCAATAAAGTCGTCGAGGTCAGGCACACCAACTGCACGAAGGGACGTGCGGTCGAACAACTGCTGCGCCGGAACTTGGACATCGACGCTATTTTTTGTGCCGGCGACGACAACACGGACGAAGAAATGATGGAGTTCGTCCGCACGCTCGAGAGCAAGGCCACCGCGTTGTGTTGGGTCGGTGGCGGTAGTGCGCTGGCCGACCTTTGGGCAAGCGACAGTTCATCGTTGATTGCCGAACTGCAGACCTTCGCCAAGGAGCGCCTCGAGCGCTCCTGAGCAGGCTTTCGTCGTCACGCGGGTGCGGAGCGCGGCTCGCTCAAAGGAACGTCCACCGCGGGTAACACGCTGCTTGCCCGATGCGTTCACCTCGATCGTCGGTGATGTTCCAGCACGTGACGTCTTCGATCCGAAAACGGCGACCCGTCTTGCTGATGCGGACACCTGAATAGCCACGGGCGATGCCGTTGTCACGGACCTCGGTCAAGAAGCGCTCGCGTTGGTCGCGGTGCATGGGCTCGGCGCAGCGGTTCGAGGGCATGCTGGTAAACTCGGCCCAGCTCATCTCCCAGAGCTGCAGCGCGAGTGCGTTGCCGAAGGTATACACCGGCTCCGGTTGCGCATCGTGCGCCAGCAGTACGAACGGCGCACGTACCATGGCGTGCACCAGTTGCGTTGGCGAGGAGCGGTCGACCAGCGTCTCCCCGGTCAGCCGTCGGTAGCTGGCGAGCAGATGTGCGAGAAAGTCGCATAAACCCGGGCTCTGGGCCACTGCACGCGAAATTCCGGCGACCTCGTCTTTTGCGAAACGCGCCGCATCCCCGAGTAGGGTGACGCCGCGTTCCAACTCGTCATCGTTCGCGAACCCGAAGGAGAGCCGCAGTTGGCGCAGCGAGCGCGCGGCAGCTGGGCTCTGCGCACCAGCTTCGGTACGCTGATCCACGCACAGGTTGCCTGGCAAATAGATGACGCGCGGCGCGGCGGCCGTCGTCGGGTCGCCGGTGGTCCGCGAGCAGTGAGCGTAAAACGGGCTTTCCGAGTGCGTCTCGATGTCCTTCAGGGTCAGGTAATAATAAAACCCGGCCTTCCCGCCCACGCAATGCTCCACCCAAGCGATGAGTTCACGGTCGAGCAGTCTTTTGACGAGGTCACCTTTTGCGGCATAGCCTTCGCGTACCGAGCGCACGTGGTCGTCGACGACGGTGTCGAGCAGGTGGGCGCTCGCTTCTTGATTCAGCAGCGGCGCACTGAAGCCGATATCGTTGGTGCACTGAACCAACGCATCGAGCACTGCACCCGGCGGCCCCAGCACGAAACCAATGCGCAAGCTCGGAGCCAGCACCTTCGACAGCGTGCCGAGTTCGTACACGATGCCGAGCTCGTCCCAGAGCGCTCCCGAGAGATACTTGCTCGACCCTTCCGCGGCAGCACCATCGTGGATCAGCCACTCGTAGGCCTCGTCGAGTACCAGCGGTACCTTGCGACCCAGGCGTCGGGAAAGCCGCGTGACGGCGAGCGTCAACTGCTGACGCCGCTCATTCGAAAGAATCGCGGCCGATGGATTCCCCACGGTAACGACGTAGACGAAGCTGACTTCGTCGCCCGACTGATCGAGCACGCGCTCGAGCTCGCCCACATCCAGCCCCATGTCGTCCTCGGGCACGGTGCGCAGGGTGAACCCCAGGCGCCGTAAGGTGTCGGAATAGATGTAGTACTGTGGGTCAGAGGTAATCACGACGCCGTGGGGCATGATTTGCGCGAACGCGTACAGCAGGCTCGTGGCGCCGTTTGCCCCGATCGCGAACTCGCGTCCCGCCAGGGTGGAAGCGGTGTATCCGCCGAGTTCGTGGCGCAGGAAGAAGCGCCTGAGCGCTGCCTCCAGCCGTTGGGACCCCTTGGACTCGCCGTAGTTGAGGGCGTGTGGATACTCGTCTTGGTGGGTCGCGACGTGAGTGAACGCAGCCGCGATGGCGGCGGCCGGGATCGTGTCTTCGTTCACGTAGCCAACGCCCAGGTTGACGTCCACACCCACGCGAAAGCCCCGCGAAAACTCACGCATCAACTGACTGACGGGCGAAGGTCGGGAGCAGGCTCGTCCGTATTCGGAGAGGCGGAAGTCTTCGATCATTGGAAGCGGCTCGGGGGAGTGAGGCATGGCCTGAAAACGCGACCCTAACCCCAGAGTTCGGTTCAGTTGAACCGAACTCTGCAATGTAGCAGTCCCACCGGCTGATAGTTTGCCGTACAAGTAGCGATTCGAACGCCCTCACACCCTGGGGCGGCTCGAATCGCGGTAAGGTCAACACAGCCGAACCGTGGGTTTAAGACACCTGGCGGTGCTGCAAAAGCTCAGCGGCAGCCCTGATAGTCGTACTTGGGTGCCACGCGCTCGTTGTAGCGCTCGACCAAAAAGCCGTGAACCCAGAATGGCGAGAACCGGAATCGCTTGGTCGTCGAGGTCGGCGACGCGAGATACGCCAAGCCGCTGCGCTCCAAGGCGTCCGTCACGAGCACCTCTCCCAACGGCTCGCCACCTGCACTGAAGATCGGAGCGCTGTCGGTTGGCGACACCGTGAATTCGCCCTTCTCGTTGACGTTGGTGTGCGTCGCGGCAATCGACTCGAGCAGCCGTACGTAGGTCGTGTCATAGCGTGACCCGGTGCCCGGCCGCCCGTGGGTCTCCGCGTCGCGCGCCAAGAGATCGTCGAAGATCTTCGATTTCAACGCAAACTCGGACTCGTTCATGTCCGGAGCCGTGTGCTGGAGCACGACGTTCCCAACGGCGAGGTTACTCAGCGAGTAGCGGAGGAACGGATACCGATCGAGGGCGTCGATCACGCTCGCCACATAGTCGTCGATCTCGTCGTTGGCTTCGAGCTCTTCGAGCTGCATGGTGAAGCCGAGGTAATCGCGCAGTCGAAACTCGATGTCGCCAGCGGTGACGTAAAGCGGCGTTTTCAGTCGCAACAGCTCGACGAGCTCACCCGTCGTCTCGCCGCGCATCGGGTCGACGAACCACGGCGCGAAACCTTCGGGCCGACCCAAGACCACGACGTGAACGAATTCGTCTCCGCCATCGACCAAGAAGTCCTCCACCGCTCGCAACAGAGCGTGGGCGCTGGTCGTGTGGATCTCGTCGATGCCGTCTAGGACGATGAGCGGCTTGGGTCGATCGTCCACCACGCAGCCCTGGTCTTCCAGGAACGTGAGAAGCGTGAACGCTCCCGGATCGACGAATCCGGGAAGCGAATTGAACGTCAAAGACTCGTCGAGGGTAGTCAGGTCGGGAAGTCTTTTGGTGGGGAGTACCTCACTTGGAGCCGCCAACACTTCTGCCAGTGAGAGATCGCACGTCTGCTCTTCCGGAAACGCATTGACCAGACGCCGCATCGCAAACGACTTACCCGCGCCCGCTTCTCCCATCAGGTAAGTCGCCGTACGCACTTCGGCCATTTCCGAGTAGTCGCGCAGTACGGTCGCGAAACGCTCGGCCAATTCCGGGTTGGCCGCAACGTAGTAATCCTCCAGACTGTCCAGCATCGAGTCGTCGTTGGGCTCCAGGTCGACATCGAAAAGGTCGTGCTCGAGCGCACACAATGCATCCACCTCGAGCGGGTCCTCGCGATCAGCAACGTATTCGCCCACCCAGAGTTGACACCCGGGCAGCGAAGCCAGTCCCGCCAAGGCCAATCGTCGCAACCGCGACATCAAAACGAACCTCCGAGGTGGACCGTCGTCGGACCGAGCGACAGGTGAACGGGATCGGACGCATCGTCCGCCGAGGGCCAGAACACGAGGGTGACCCCGGTGGCGAGCAGCACCGCGCCGGCGCCGATGAACAGGTTGCTCGACAATGCCAGTCGCTCGAGCCGTTCGATCTGGTCGCTCTGCGCGCGCGAACAGTGGCCGGCCTCGCACTGCTCCCGAAGCCGGTCGTCGACATCGAGCGCCAGGGCTCCAGTCCTCGCGCCCGCGGCAACGCTGAGCAGGCCCGCAGCCGCACTCACCCAGCCGACGGTCCGCCAGGCGGTTGGCAGACGGGTTAACTCGCCGTCCGTCGTTGCCATCGTGGGCTGGACCCGGTCTCGATCAGTGAGGTCGGGTTTGGTTGAAACTCCAGTCGGTGTCACCGGGTCCGAGGTGGTCTTCTCGGGCGTTGGCTCGGCTGTCGGAGACATCTGGAGCTCCCAATTCAAGGTAACCAACTGCCGGGGGCTCACCCGCACGGTCTCGACGTAGGGCAAGTGACCCTCCGCTACGGCTTCGACCGTGGGGCTTCCGACGGTGATGCGAATTGGCGTGGCGAGCGGTGTCTCACCGACGGCCTTGTCGTCGACGCTGACTGTCGCGCCGGGGGGATGCGTATCGACACGCAGTAAACCGGTGAGGTTTTCGAGCTCCTCCAGTTGTGCGGCCGAGGTTGACGCCATGGGCTCGACGAGCTCCGGCCCGAACTCCGCTCGCAGGCGGTGCAAGGAGTTCCAGGCATCGGCGTAGCGATGAGCCGCGCGTTGGCAATTGGCGAGGTTGAACAGCGCGCTCTTGGTGGGGAACAACTGGAGCGACGTTTCGTAGGCGGCGATGGCTGCTTCGAAATCTTCTGTCTTCTGCAGCGACACGCCAGCCTGGAAGAACCTCTGGGCCTCGCTCTTCGTGTCGGCGGCTGCACCCGAGTCAGCGTGAGCTCGCGTCAATGTGCAAAGGATCAGGATAAGAGCAAGGAGGAACGGGCGCATAACACACGGCTCGCCGAATCGGCGCCGAGTGTATCACTCGAAGACTTCGGAAAAGAAGGTGTTCTTTCCGGACTTTCCCAGAGTGCTCGCTGGCTTTGGAGCCGCAGCCGAGTTTGCCGGGCTAACGACGGGAGCACTGCTCGGAGCAGGCTTGGCCAGCTGATGGCTGGCCACGGGAGGCGACGAGCCGAGAGTGGGAGGGTTGAGGGGTGGGACCGAAGTCTCCGAAGCCGATGGCGGGGCGGGCGTTGCCTGGTACAACTTAACGACGGCGTCCTTGCCGATCTGCAGCTCCGCGCTGGTGGGTACGGCCGTCGCCGGTGCAACACTGGTGTGCGGCAGCTCTCTGCGGTTCCAGTAGGCGGCCCACCAGCCGCCGCCGAAAGCGACGGTCAGTAACAGGACAATCGGCCAACGCCGTGCGGCCGAGCGCGGTTCACGCGTCGAGACAGCGTGAGGTTGTAGACGTTCACTCGACGAGGTCGACGCCGCCAGAGTCGGCTCGAGCACGGCTTCGCTTTCGGGGGGGAGTGGAATTGGCCCGCCGTGCGAGGTCTTGGCGAGCGGCGCAATCGGTTCGTGCCGGCTAGGCGTCCAAGAGCGCTCCACGACCGTGTCCGGCTCGGTATCGACGCTGCGCAGGTGCGCCATCAGGCTGGCGCGACCCACGTCCCGTGTTGCCCAATCGCGAAGCGACGACAAGCCGGACAGCGCCTCGCGGACCGTCTGGAAACGGCGAGCAGGGTCCTTCTCCAGACAACGTTCGATGAACTCGCGCACGTCGTCCGGTAGTGCCTCCGATGCGATGTCTGGCTCCGCCGTGGCGATGCGGTGGAGCAAGGAGTGGTAGTTGGCGGCCGAGAAGGGGTTCTTCCCGCTCACCAAGCGGTGAAACAAGACGCCCACCGAAAAGATGTCGCTGCGCGCGTCGACGTCCTCGCCCTTCGCTTGCTCCGGAGACATGAACGACGGTGTCCCCACGAGTTCCCCCGAGCGCGTGAGCGGCGTGAGGCCCGGTTCGTTCACTTTGGCGATCCCGAAATCGATGATCTTGACGACCAAATCGCCACGTTTTCTGGCGAGGACGATGTTCTGCGGCTTGAGATCCCGGTGGACGATCCCCAAATCGTGGGCGGCTGACAACCCTTGCAGGATCGCTTCCAGGACGATGCACGCCTGCGGGACGCTCAACTGACCTTCGCGCTCCGTGAAGGTCGAGAGGTCCTCGCCTTCCAAAAACTCCATGACCAAGTACGGGTCGCCCCACGGCGCGACACCAACGTCGAGGACCTCTACGATGTTTGGATGACCGATCGATGCCGCAGCCTGCGCCTCACGAAATAACCGTTGGGTCGCCCCGGACTCGGAGACCTGCGCGTGCTCGAGAAACTTGATCGCGACCAAGCGCTTGAGCCCGGTGTGGCGCGCGAGCACGACGGTGCCCATTCCTCCAGAGCCCAACGGCTTGAGGATTTGATAGCGCTCGTCGATGGTTAGCCCGACGTAGTTGGGCCGCGTGCTGCCCGGCGCATCGATGGGCTCACCGTGCTCCGCGATTCGAGTCATGTAGTTCTCGAGGTCAATATCTTCACGACAACGGCCACAACTGCCCGCGGCCGCGGGCGAAGGGTCCTGCCAACCTCATACCGCGACTTCGAGGCCGGCTCAAAAGCAGCTTGCCGGCCCATACGTTTTTCGGGGCTGGGTGACGTTTCGGAGACCGCCAAACAGTTTCGAACTGGCAGCCGGAATGCACTCCGGACTGGGAGCTGGCCCGTTTTGGGCGCCCCCGATGTCGCAAATTTGCGCAGCGGCCGGCGTGACAGCGGTGAAGTTTGCGCGACGCCGATGTAGTCCTAGCCTACGACGGCGGGTCTGTGCGTATCATCCGCCGCTCGGAGACCAACCCCAACGCTCGCGTCGGGTCGAAATGGCTCATTGGCAGAGGAAGAAAAACCGTGACACACGCTCCACTCCAGCTCCTAGATCCTACGAAGACCCGCGCCGCCGCCGAAGCGGTCGCGCAACGCGGTGAGTTCTTCAAGGTCACGAAGTCCCAGCTTCCGGCAAATGCTCACGATCTGGTTTGCGAGGTGTTGCTCGAGGGGATTCGCAATCTCGAGGGCGAGCAGACCTACCGGCTCGCGCAGGAGCGTGGTCTATCGCAGCTCCACACGTATTTCCCCATCGAGCGCGTGCGCGATCTGAAGAACTTTACGGTCGAACGTTTGCGTAAACACTTCCTCGAGTTGACGGTCTCGGTCGGGCGAGAGTTCCTGGGATTGTCGGGCGAGTTCTACGTCGACACCAACACGATCTTGCGGATCAACTACCCGTTCTCCCACGCCAAGAACGCCTCGAAGAACACCGACGATCCGAGCGTCGGCTCGGGCAAAAAGATCTCTCCGCCGCTCTGGCAAAAAGCGGTGCATCATCCAAGCGTCGTGGCGGTGCGCGCCAAGTTGACCTCGCTGTTGAAGCGCGACTCGCTCGCCGAAATGGGCAAAGCCTGGGAGCGGGCTTCGAACTACGATCCAGCCGCGTATCACAAGGGCCTGCCGCCCGCTGCGTGGGCGCACGGACCTCACATCGACACCTGGTACGGGCACGCGTTCGACGGCATCAACTTGTGGTGGGCGATCGCCGGAGTGACGGTCGAGAACTCGCTCGTCCTGTATCCACAGACATTCGGCAGAGACGTCCAGCCCGATCCGAAGTCCATGTACTTGCGACCAGGCACTCCGCTGCCCGAACCAGCGAGCTTGGACCTCGGCACCGGCGACATGTTGCTCTTCAACCCCGAGATCTTGCACGCGACGCATCTCAACATCGTCGACGAAACGCGCATCGCCATCACGACGCGTATCAACCCCGGCGTGCCGCACTTCGATCCACGGGCTCCGTTCGCCCGTACCCAGTGGCTGCAGGCCACGGACATCGATGCCGGACGTTGTGACCGGACCAAGACTTTCCCCCGTGAGCTCCACCTGCGCATGGCCAACAAGCAGCCGCCGGACACACGGGTCGTGAAGAGCTTCGACGTCGACGGCAAGCTGGGCGATGCGTTTACGCGCGTGTGTGCATCGGAGCAACTTCGGGTCTCAGCAGGTGTTGCTGATGCGCGGCCCCCAAGGTGTACACGCGGTGAGTAGCCGTTGTCCTCACCTCGGCTTGGACCTCGCCGACGGCTTCTACAACGAGGAGCGACTGTTCTGCCCTGGGCACGGCCTTGTCTTCGAGTTCGCCACCGGCGAGTCGCAATGCAGTGAGTTCCGCGTCCGCACCTTCGAGGTCGAGGAGCGCGATGGGTCCGTGTTCTTGCGGCGCAGTGGCCGGCGAGACGCGACGGCACCCGCCGAAACGACTGCCGAAGCCACGGCTTGAAGGGGCGAAAATAGGTCCCAGTCGTACGTAGACGTGCCGCTGGGACCGCGCCGAAGCCACAGAGGGTTCTCGTTCCTGGGGGCGTTGGCCGTCGCGAGCGCCTTCGCCCTCCATTGGCGGAGAGATGGGCGACCCCCCTTACCGTGAACGACGGCCTTGGCTCACTCGTTCCACGGTGCTGGCCAAGTCATCGGCCAACGTCGCTGCGTTGAACTCGCGGGCTACGAGTTCGCGGCCGGCAGCCGCCATGACGGAGAGCTCTCCTCGATTGACCAGCGCGCGTTCCAGGCACGCGGCGAGGCTCGTGGGGTCGTTCTCCTCAGCCAGGAGCCCCGTTTCGCCGTGACGAACCAGCTCTGGGATCCCACTGTGGCGAGTGCTGATGACGGGCATACAAGAGGCCAACGCTTCCATCAAAACCACGGGGATGCCCTCTTCGTCGCCGTTCGGCGCGGTGCGGCTCGGCACTAGGCAGACATCGAACCCAGCATGCAGCTCGAGGAGTTGCTCTTGTGTCTTCCAGCCATGGAACGTCACGCAGTGAGACAGACCCAAGGTGCCTACGAGAGCCTGGAGCGCAGCACGTTCAGGACCCTCGCCGATAATGTGATAGTGGAGTTCGCGACTCTTCTCGCCGAGCACGTGCAGCGCACGGAGCGCAACATCGATGCCCTTCTTCGGTACGAGGCGCGCCGCGCTGAACAGCTGGAGCTTTTCGTTACGTAGACCGGGAGCGCGAGGTGTGAAGCGTTCGAGCCGTACGCCCATGTGCATCACCTGGATCTTCTCCGGGCGGCAGCCCAGTTCGACGAGCTTGTCTCTCCAGCGCAAGCTGATCGGCAACATCAAATCACCGCGGTCGAACAAGGGCCGGTAGATGTCTCGCGGTTTGCCTCGCAACCAAGAGCTCAGGTCGACGCCGTGGAAGAACGTGAGCAGCGCCGCACGGGTTGCGCCGAGATCACGTAACGCTTGGACCTGTAATGCCTGGTTTCCGAAGTGGCAGATGATGACGTCGTGCCTGTTGCCGGACAGCAGCGCCGCGGCCTTGCCCATGGACCGGAGCGCCAACGTCGGGGCACGTCGCGCGAGACCCAACGCTTTGACCAGCGGCGAAAGCTGGCCGGACATGGCCAATGCCGGAGCTCGCCGCAGGGCGAAGAGGCCACCCTCTACCGCCGTCTTGGGCCAAAAGTGAGTACGCCTGGCGATCTCGTATTCGGCGATGTCGCCGTGCGGCACTTCGTCGTGCGGGATGCGGTCGCAGTAGATCTCGACGTCGTACCCGCGGTCGACCAAGCCGGCGACTTGGTGAATGACGAAGGTTACCGAAGGCGCGAAGATGTCACGCAACACGAACGCTACCCGCCGGCCGCGGCCCGTCGTGGAACTCGCCGTGGCGACGTTCACTCGGGCTCCGCCTCGGCTCGACGCGGAGGGTAGTCGAGTGCCTCACACACCGCATCGAAGGACGCGCACGCCGAGCGGTGTTGCCCGAGCACCGCTTCGAACAGCCGCTCACGGCTCGAGTCCACCTCTGCGACGAAGGCGTCGAAGGCGTTGACCAGCGATTCGCTCGTAACGGACTGGATCCCTTGGACCCACTGCGGGAACCCGAGGTGGTGAAACAAGTGCCGCGTCTTGAACTCGTATTCGATCGGGAGGACTGGAGTGCCCGCGCACAGCGACAGGATCGCCATGTGCATCCGGGTGGCGATGACCACGTCGGCGCTGCCCAGGTGCTCCATCAATGCGTGTGGGGTGTGGAACGATTGGTCGACTTTGACCTTCCGGCGTACGTCGTTCGGCAGTCGCTCGGCGATGCTTTGGGCGACGGACGAGTCGTCACGGCTGTAGCCGGGCGTGCCTTGGCATGTGGAGATGAACTCGATGTCAGCGTCGTAGTGGCGGACCAAGCGTTCGCACAGTGACGCTATCGCCTGGGTATAACGCGCCATGCCATCACCCGCGGCTTCCTTATCGAATTCTGCCCAGGGACGGACCGAGATGCACGCGCGAAACCCTTTGGTCGGCAGCTGACGTTTCTTTGCCGCCTGTAGCACCCCTTCGTCAGCCAACGCAAAAACCACGTCTGCGTATTGCTTGATCGTTGGCCCGTCACCGTCCGGCGTCAGGCCGAGCGCGGCCAGATTCTGGAGAGACTCCGCGTCTCTCACCAAGACCAGCTTCGCGTCGCTCAGGCATTGGGCGATGCTTTCGGCCCAGCGCGACTTGGCAAGAGAGCCAATGCTTTGGGTGTACAGAACCAATGGCAAACCGTGCAGCTTGGCAAGCAAGAACTCGACGATGCGCGGCTCCAGATTGTATCGGGAGACGAGATAGGTGCCGCCCGTGCTGAGCACCAAGTCCGCGTCGCGGTAGGCCGCTATCTGAGGCAAACCGCTCGCCAACAAGCGTCGCCCGAACTCGCGCAATCCGAGCGGAACGCGGTAGAGCCCTTGCTCCAGGGAGCCGAGATCCAACTTGTCGGCCAGCAGTGCGTATCCTTCGAGGGCGCGCGAGAGAAACCGCTTGTTCATCAGACGGCGAAACAAGGGCGTTGCCGCGAGCAGATCTTGCCACTCGAACTCGGGGTACAACCGAGCCGCCAGGGCAGCGTCGCGAGCCATCAACGTCAAGCGCACGCCAGGCCAGGTCTTGCGAACTAGTGAGACAATAGCCAACAAGATGGCTGCGTCTCCGCCATTGAGCGCTTCACAATTGGTGAGGATGATCCGCGACGGGGCAGGCCGTTCGCCGCGATTGGCGCGCAACTGAATCACGCTGGCCGGAGTCCGTTTGGGGTCGGATGGGTCGTTGCTGTTGAGGGTCGAAGACATCGAGCTTACCAAGTGTGTCCACCGCAGGGGGTGTGTGGAGGCGCTGCGACCATAAGCGCTCGTTCGCGGACTGTCACGCGCTGTTGCGGGAGACGAGCGGGTGACTGGAGCCCAGCGCAGCGGGAATCGTTCGCCCGATGGAGCGCCACGGGACTAACCCAGCGCCCGCCCTCGGGCGCACACTCGGCTCGGCGGATTGGGTCGGGAGTCGATGCGTCGGAGCTTGGCCTCCATTACCCGGCGCGTGCGGATTTTGCCAGCAAATCAGCCGCGGTACGCGGTTTGGTCGACAAACCAGGCCAGGCCGGAGGCGCCAGGGTCGACAAGGGCGGGGACTCTCGCTATGGCGGCGGCGCCGTGTTGTTCAACACCCTGACGTACGCCCAATTTTTCGCCGCGGTGTTCGTGGTGGGATGGCTGCTCGTACGGCGCAGCAGCGTGGTCTGGGTACCGTGGCTAGTCCTGCTCGGGACTACCGTCACCAACCTCGCTGGCCTGGTCCCGAGCGAGAGCTGCGAGGCGAGCGGCGGGTGTTTGGATTGGATCGCGGGGTTGACGTGCGCGTTGCTCGGGGGTTGGACGTCGTGGCTCGACCGCCGGCAACCTGCTTCCTCGGCACCCCGGGTCGAGCTGGTGTTCGCCACCTGTTTGATCCACGCGTTGGTGCTGACGTGGTTGACTCACACGTATTGGGGGCGTGCGCTCCTGCCGCAAGTAGTGATCGCGACGCGCTTTCCCTGGGAGCCGTGGCCCTGGTTGGAAGAAGGGGTGAGTCAAGTGTTGGTCGCCGTGGCGTTGGCGGCCGCGGCGACGTTGGTGCTCACTGCCAAGCGGATCCGGCTGCTGTTCGTCTTGGGCGCTAGCTACTTCTTTTATGCGATGTGGGATTGGCGATTTCTGCCGCTGATTTTTGCGTCGAGCAGTGTCGACTACTGGCTCGGGCTCCGCATCGGAAGGGCCGAGGACCCGCGCACGCGCAAGCGCTGGTTGTGGCTCACCGTGGTTCTGAACCTGGGCGTGCTCGCTTGGTTCAAGTACCTCGACTTTGGAATTGCGAGCGCGCGGGCGCTGTTGGCCCAGTTCGGCGTGCAAGTGCCGGACTGGTCGCTCGAGGTGGCCCTGCCCGTGGGGGTTTCGTTCTTCACTTTCGAGTCGATGAGTTACGTCATCGACGTCTACCGCAAGGAATTGGAACCACACGAAAGCTACCTCGAGTACCTGAGCTTCGTCGCATTTTTCCCGCACCTCGTCGCCGGGCCAATCGTTAGACCTCGAGACCTGTTGCCGCAGCTGGCGAGCGCCCCCCGTTTCAGCTCCGAGCTCGCCAGCGAAGGGCTGTATCTAGTGGGCTGGGGCCTACTGAAGAAGATCGCGATCGGTGACTACCTCGCGCTGAACTTGGTCGACCGCGTATTCGACGCGCCCACGATGTATTCGTCGCTCGAATGTTATGCGGCGGTGCTGGCGTACGCCGTGCAAATCTACTGCGACTTCTCGGGTTATACCGACATCGCCATCGGCTCTGCGTTGTTGCTGGGGGTGCGATTTCCGTTGAACTTCGACGCGCCATACAAGGCGACCAACATCCAAGACTTCTGGCGGCGATGGCACATCTCGCTTTCGACGTGGTTGCGCGACTACTTGTATGTCCCACTCGGCGGTAACCGCAAAGGCGCCGTTCGCACCTACGTGAACCTGCTCGTCACCATGGTGTTGGGCGGCTTGTGGCACGGCGCCAACTGGACGTTCGTGGTTTGGGGCACGATGCACGGCGTCGCGCTCGTCTTGCATCGGCTCTTCACGCGAGGTGCGCGTGGCAAAGCGAGCGGCAGTGAAGCGTCGTGGTGGGTGCGTGGGCTGAGCGTCTTGGTCACGTTCCATTTCGTGTGTGCAGCGTGGGTCTTCTTTCGCGCAAGCAGCTTTGGTCAGGCCGAGTTGTTGTTCACGCGTCTGCTGGAGGGCTCGACGTACACTCCGAACTTGCCGTGGCAAGTGCTCGGCGTGCTCGCTGTGGGACTCGTGAGCCATTGGCTGCCGCAACGTTGGTTCGATACCACGTTGCGAATTTTTGCCGACTTGCCTGCGCCGCTCCAGGGGCTCGCTCTGGGCTACATGGCGTTGATCCTTCAGGGGATGCTCTCGGCGGACGTAGTGCCGTTCGTATACTTTCAGTTCTAGCCGGCGTCTCGGGTCGCCCGGGGAACGACCCGGAATGCAGCCCAACTCGGCTCGGCACATGCTTGCCACCTCGAGTCAGGCGCGAGAACGGCGGAGTGAGAGTCGAAGGCCATCATTCGGGTGTGCGCCCCACTTCGCCTTGGCGCGTCGCGCTTTGGCCTCGACATTGGGTTGTTCTCGGTGTCACCGTGCGGGCATGTCGGAAAAGGACGCAGCACCGGACCGCCTCGATCGGGATGGTCGGGAACGGCCCGCGTTCATCTTCAGCTACCCAGACGATCCCGAACTCGCCAAACTCACGGCTGCCTTCGAACGCGGAGACTTCCGTACGGTTGGCCACGGTGCCAAGATTTTGGCGGAGTCGGCGACCAACCCGGAGGTCAAAGCGGCGGCCCGTGACTTGTTGTTGCGCATCCAGCCCGACCCGCTGGTCCGCTCGTTTTGGTTCATTGCCGTGGTAGTGTTCACGTTTCTCGTCGCGTGGTCGTACAGCCAATCGCCGTGAGGTCTCGTGCATGAACTTGGATTTCGAGTCAACCGACGCCTCGGCTGCGGCACGCGGCGCGGTGGCTGCGCTGCCCGTAGGGTTCGGGCAGCCAGCTCGACGCCGCCGCAGCTACCGTCCATGACGCACGCTCGAAGTCACGGCGACGGCGGGCGCGTCGTGCTGCGAGCAAACGCAGTGGGCGGGAGCCGCGCGGGATCTGAAGGCGCTGGGCCCAACCCCAATACTGGATACGCGCGAACTTCGGCTCGGGCTACGCTGAGGGTGGCTTGGCTGGCGATGTCGATCACTGGCGCTGCCTGCGCTTCGGCCCCGAAGGTGCTGCCCAACGTAAAAGGGGCGGCCGTCGAGTTACCCCCGGAGGAGGTGTACTTCCCGCTCAACGACGGGCACATCTTCCAGTACACCGTGCAGGGGCAAGACGGTCGAGCCGGCTTGTTGGTGACCAAAGTGAGCCGCGACGACGCGAGCGCAACCCTGACGTCGGGAGAGCGCGTCGTGCGTCTCACCGTACGTAGCGACGGCATCTACAACGAATCCGGTCACTACGTATTGAAGTTACCGCTCGTGAAAGGGGCCGAGTGGTCGGGGCAAAGTGGAGTCGTGTCGGTCGTACGCGACGGGCAGACAGTGGAGACCGGTGCCGGAAAGTTCGTCCAATGCATCGTCACGCGCGAGGTGACTCAGGGCACGGTCGAAGTCCGCAGCGTGGAGACGACATTCTGCCCCAACGTGGGACTCGTGCGTCTAGAGGTGCAGGCGTTGGGCGAAACGCTCACCGAGGTCGAGGTCGCGACGCTACAGTACTTCGGTCCGCCCGTGGACATCGACGCACTTTGACGTCGAGCGCACTTTGACGTCGAGCGCACTTTGACGTCGAGCGCACTTTGATGTCGAGCGCGGTGCAGAGTCTGCGCGCGGCGCCTGGGCGCGTCACGAGCTTTCGGGCACTGGCGCGGGCGTGACCTTCAGCGCCGAGAAGTTCCGGATCTGCACTCTGCCCGGAGGCGACCCTTTGGGTTTGCTTACGTCTCGCGCCGAACAGATGTGGACCTCGACGCGCGGAGCACCGCGGGCTTTGGAGTACCAGGCGGCATATGCTGCCGCCTGTTCGAGAACGGTCTTGGGCACGACGCCGCGTTCGGGGTTTCGAATCACGACGTGACTGCCGGGGATGCCGCCCGCCACGTGGAGCCAAACATCGTGTGGCTCCGCGACTTCGAGACTCAACACGTCATTTTCCTCGGCGCCTTTGCCGATCAGGACCTCGTAGCCTTCCACTTGGACGGTGCGATAAGGGCGACCCTTGCTAGCCATCGGGCGACGAGCTCACACCAAAACCGGATTCTCCGCTAGGGGACAGTGGCGAAAGCGGCAATTTCTGCGACGGAGTGCCCTTTTGGACGGTCGCTCGCGGACGTTAACTACGGGGAAGCCGCGTTCCGCTTGCGTGGCGTCATGGCGCCATGACCACTGTCGAAGAACCACCCCGGACGTTCTGGAGCCTGATGTGCGCCCCCTTGGGGTGTGCTGCCACCGGCGTTGCGTACTTTGCCGTTGCGAGGGCTTCGTTGTACCTGGCCATCCCACCGGGATATTCGACTCCAATTTGGCCAGCGGCAGCGCTGGCGCTGGTCGTCGTGATGCGCGGTGGGGCCGTTTACCTTCCGGGGATCTTGCTCGGGTCTTGGGCAAGCAACGCCTTCGTCAACGCGTCCAACGGTTTTGCGATTGGCTGGAACGCGCCGTCGTTGATCGCCCTGTCGATCGCGGTGGGTGCAGTGCTGCAGGCCTGGTTGAGCGCGCTGCTGATCCGGCGCTTCGTGCCGCTCACGCGCGACCTCGGTCGAACGGGCGAGTTGCTGCAAGTTGCGGTGCTGGGCGGCCCCGTTGGAGCGCTGGTGAACTCGTTCTGGGGCACGACCTCGCTCTACTTGGGCGGAGCCGTTGCGGCGTCGGACTACCTTCGCAATTGGGTCACTTGGTGGGCTGGGGACAGTGTCGGCGTCTTGTGTTTCGCGCCAGTTTTGCTCTTCGTTTTCGGCAACGCCGCCGCGCCTCGCAAGGCACTCGTTGCTCTGGCGCACGCAGTGGCGTTCGGCGTCGTGGTGTTCACCGTCGTCATGCTGCGTCGCAGCGAGCAGGGCCGCGCCGAGGACGATTTCAAGGACCACCTGGCGTCCATTCGCACGCAGATCGAAGCCGCTTTGACGGCGGACGGTCGTGTCCTCGACAGTTTGGCACACTTGTATGGTGCGTCCGAGCAGGTGGACGCCGAAGAGTTCACCTTCTTTGCGGCGCACTATGTGGGAGAGACGACGGGCATCTTCGGTCTCAGTTGGAACGAACGCGTCGACGACGCTGAGCGCGAGAACTTCGAGGCTCGCATGCGGGCCCAAGGTTTCCGCGACTTCGCGATCAAGGAGCGCACTGCTGCGGGGGACGCGCTCGTGCCAGCATCGCGGCGCGAGGTGTACTTTCCAGTAACGTTGACCGCACCTCTCGAGCACAATCGCCGAGCCCTCGGCTACGACGCGTTTTCGGAGCCGGCGCGCAAGCAAGCGATGTTGTTGGCCGCACGGCTCGGACGCCCAGTCTCGACCGGCCACGTGCGGATCTTGCAGAACGAGGCGCGGCGTGCGTTGCTGATATATCGACCAGTTTACGAGCGTAAGGTGCCGGACCACCGCTTGCGTGGTTTCGTCGTGGGCGTGGTGTTCGTCGACGAGTTGATGGCCAGCACCAATCGGATCGCCTTGGAGCAGAATCTGAACCTCGAACTGCGCGACCCGGCGGTGAGCGGAGGTGAGCGTGTTTTGTTCGCTCAGAACGAGTACCAGGCCGAAGCCAGTCGACGCTTCGCTCGCCGGGCGAGCTTCGATGTGGATGTGTTTGGAACCACCTGGGAGCTGGAGGTTGCCGAGAATTCAATTTCGGTCAGTCAGAACGACGGCAGCCTGTTGTGGATTTCGTTGATCGCAGGCAGCCTGTTCTGCAGTTTGCTCGCGATATACCTGGTCAGTATCACGGGCCGTGCCGAACTCGTCCAGCGTTTGGTCGAAGAGAAGACGCTGGAAATCCAGGTCAAGGCATCTGAGCTGGCAGCCTCCAACTCTAGACTCGAGAGCTTGGCGGTGGCGGCAGAGTCGGCGAACGTGGCGAAGAGCCAATTCTTGGCAGCGATGAGCCACGAGATCAGGACTCCGATGAACGGTTTGATCGGAGTGATTCAATTGCTCGAAGGCAGCCTGAACGGCGAGCAGGCCGAACTGCTGCAGACGGCTCGCAACAGCGCCAACAGTCTTCTCGTGCTCATCAACGACATCTTGGACTTCTCCAAGATCGAGGCGGGCCGGATGGAGCTGTTGCACGAGTCCTACGACGTTCTGCAGTTGGTAGAAGACGTGTGCCAGCTGCACGCTGCCAACTGCCGCGCCAAACAGTTGGAGTTGCGGTGTTTGGTCAACCCCAGCGCCGCCAGGTTCGCGGTTGGTGACGAGCACCGGGTCAAACAGGTGCTGTCGAACTTGGTCGGCAACGCCGTAAAGTTCACTGAGCACGGCTACGTCGAGGTGAGTTGCGGGTGGTCCGTCACCGATGGTAAGGAAGCGTTCGTCTTCAGCGTCGCGGATACGGGGATCGGGGTGAAGGAAGACGCCCACGCCACGCTGTTCGATGCGTTTACGCAAGCCGACGCCAGCACGACTCGAAGGTTCGGCGGCAGTGGGCTCGGCCTGTCCATCTGCCGGCGGCTGGTCGAGCTGATGCACGGTGAGATCACGATGGAGAGCCGGCCCGGGCATGGCTCCCGATTCACGTTCAGCATCCCGCACGATGGGCCATCGGTGCTCGTGGACGACTACCGATCCAACGCGCTCGCCGGTAAGCGCGTATTGATCATGGATCAACACGAGGCGACGCGGGCCAATCTCGAGCAGTGGTTGGTGACATGGGGCGCCGAGGTGATCACGACGACGTCCGCTGTGTCGGCGGCGGCGCGTCCGTTTGACGTCGCGCTGGCTAGAGTAGAACTCGCGACCGCGGCCCAAGCCGGAGACGAAACCGTCGCGCACGGTCAATCGTGGAGGCAAGCCACTGCGGCGCGGCGCGAGGTGTTGAAACACCCGCTCTCGATCCGACCACTGTTTCTGAGTCTCACGGGAACCCGAGTTTCTCGCCCAGAAGTCGCTGTTGCCCCACCGCTGTCCAGATGTCGCGTCTTGCTCGTCGATGACAATCCGACCAATCTCATGATCGGCAACAAGTTACTCCTGCGGCTCGGCGCCGTCGTAGAAACCGCCAATAACGGTCGCGAGGCGCTCACCAAACTCGCGGACGCAGTCTACGATATCGTGTTCATGGACTGCATGATGCCGGAGATGGACGGCTACGAAACGACCACGGCGTTGCGCAAGGGCTCTGCCGGCGAACGCAATCGGCATGCGCCGGTGATCGCTCTCACCGCCAATGCGCTCGCCAACGACCGGCAGTTGTGTTTGGACGCCGGGATGACCGACTACCTCAGTAAGCCCCTGCGTTCGGAGCTCCTCGGTGAAAC
This sequence comes from uncultured bacterium, assembly GCA_966249405.1. Classification (GTDB taxonomy): domain Bacteria; phylum Myxococcota_A; class Polyangia; order Polyangiales; family Polyangiaceae; genus SZUA-265. Next base: position 40,031 of record CBINDO010000012.1, read on the forward strand.
GTTGAGAAGGTGGCAAGGCCGCCGCCACGGGCAGGTGGCGTGACCGAGTCGTGAGACACGTTAGAGGCTACGGAACAAATCGAGCCAGCGCTCCAACAAGCTGCATAGTCTCGCCAGGCGCCGTTCGTCGACCAGGGGGACGTGGATGAAGCCAGCGCGGCAAGGCAGCGCCTCGCGCGCGATCAGATCCGTAACCGTGTAGAAGACGTGATTGCACACGAATCCACCGGCGTCGCGAGAAGGTTCGAGGACCTCACCCGCGTCCGCGGCAAGCGCCTGCATGGGTTCGTAGGGCAGGCCCGTGAAGTATCCGACCGGGCCCGCGTCGCGGATCACGCTGTGATGGCGTACCTCGCCGTCGTTGTCGGGTTTGCGCGCCTGGTTCAAGTTGAGCGCGACCTGCTCGAAACGCAGCGTGGACGCGCCGGCGTGCAGACCGAGCATACAGACGATACGCGGACTGGACGCGGCGACTGCAGAGACCACGGCCAGCTCGGCGCGGCGGTAGGAGGTAGGTAGCACGAGGGCCGTCACGTCGGGGCGGCGCAACGTGGCGAGGTGCTCGACCAGTTGCCGACTTGGGTTGACGGTGGCGCCGTCGAACGCTTCGAAGCCGGTAACCAAGATCACGCGACCTAGGTTAGCGAAGTTACCTCGACGAAGCAACCAGCGGTGTCGCCCGCGCTTGCACGGAGCGAGCGTCACCCACGTCGAAGCACCGAAACCGTGTCGCCGACGCGGACTTCTCCCGAGCGCACCACCTTCAGGTAGATCCCTCGCAGATGACGGCTTCTGAACTCTGGAGCGAGGTTCAGCTGCATGGCGTCCAATCCGAAACGCTGCACCCACTTCTTGCATCCGTTGTGAGCCATCGGTGTGACACGCAGCTCCGCGCCGCCAATCGACAGCTCCGAACCGATGGGTAGGTTTTCCTTGGAAAGCTCGAGGCTGAGGAACAAGTTGTCACCGTGAAGCGCCAATGGTTGTCCGTTGGCGACGACTCGCGCGAAGTCCGTCCGCGTCGTGGCGAGTTGATAGTCCGTCCCGTATTTGGTTTGGTTTCGCCAGCGGTCGAGTTCGAGGCCATGTTCGACGCTCAGGCGCGCTCGCTCGGGCTCGAATCGTTCCCCGTTCTCGCCTCGTGCGACGATCAGATCGAGACGGCCCACGTCGCGCGGCGCAGGTGGCAACGCGTGCAGCGCTGCGAGCAACTGCGCCCGCGCCAGGTGCCGCGACGGATCCCCACGCAAGCCGACGAATTGCAGCTTTTCAGTCCGTACGGAGCCGCTTCGAGCGGCGAGCAGTTCCTCGGTCGTCAGCTCACTCATGCGAGCCGCTATAGTTTCACGGCCCTGGGGCCGCAAGTGGCGTGCACGGCGTGGAACACGCCGTTTACGGCAGCTAACGAATCGACACGACCTCGTATACTCGAAGTCCTTGGGGGGACTCTACTTCCGCTTCATCTCCGACCGTCAGGCCCATCAACGCGCCTCCCAAGGGGCTGCTTGGAGTTAACGTTTGCACGGTGTGGGCGCCGATCGTGATACGTTCGCCGCCGCCCACGGGCACCAAAAAGTAAGTCAACTGCTGCTTGCCTTGCTTGAGCTCCACCACGGCGGTGGCTTGGATTTCGTCGTCGTCGTCGAAGTCGATGGGTTCGAGGTGAGATAAGCGCGCAATCGCTTGCTCGAGCTGTGCCGTGCGTTGGGCGTGGCCACGAGCAATGTAGGAAGCCTCGGTGGAACGCATGTCCTTGTCGCCTTCCGCGCGATTGTCTTCGTGAGTGGCTCCCTCGGCGGCGTCGAGCGCTTGGGCTTTGACCCTATCGAACTCCTGCGTCAGGCGGTCAACCAATGCTCTGAGCAGTGCGTGTTTGTCGAGGGCGGACATGGTGTGTCTCAGCAGTGAGTGGTCACTTGGCAAATGCGAAGCGGCGAAGTTAGACTGCTCCACTTTCCCATGCAATCCGTGACCAGCGCAAAGAAGCCGCAAACCGCTCCAACTTCCCAAGTGGCCGGGCCGGAGCCGGCGGCTGAGGCCAAAGATCCAACCGTGTGGGCAGTCCACATCGGCAAGGAGCTCGGCCTCCCCGAACGCGGTGTGGCCGCGGTGTTGCGACTCAGCGCCGAGGGCGCCACCGTTCCCTTTTTGGCGCGCTACCGCAAAGAAGCCACGGGCGGCATGGACGAGGTGCAGATTCGCCAAATCGTCGAGCGATCGCAATACCTGGCGGAGCTCGAGAGTCGACGCCAGGCCATATTGGCGTCGATCAATGATCAAGGTAAGTTAACGACCGAACTCTCCCAATCGATCGCGCGCGCGACTACCAAGAGCGAGCTCGAGGATTTGTACTTGCCGTTCAAGCCGAAGCGCAAGACGCGTGCCTCGATCGCCAAAGAGCGAGGGCTCGAACCGCTCGCCGTGGCACTGTGGTCGGGTGACGTACCGAGCGGCGGCAACTCGGCCTGGCTCACGGAGCGCGCCAAGGCATTCGTCAACCCCGGCAAAGAGGTGAACGGTGTCGAGGAGGCGCTGGCTGGGGCGCGCGACATTTGTGCCGAGCGTCTGAGTGAAATCGCGATGGTGAGACAAAAGGCTCGGGAGCTGGTCCGCACCCGGGGGGTACTGTCGACGACGAAAGCCAAGGCTCACCGTGACGTCGTCACGAAGTTCGACACGTACGCGCAATTCAGTGAACCGCTCCAACGTTTGGCGGGCCATCGATTGCTCGCCATCGAACGCGGCAAATCCGAGGGCGTGCTCAAGGTCAAGACCGAGGTGGATACCTCGGGTTACCAACGTTGGGCGCTGGGGCAGATACCGGCAACCAAACGTCAGCTGCCCGAGCCCGTGCGCAAAGAGCTCGAACAGGTCGTCGCGGACGCCACGGAGCGGTTGGTCGTGCCCAGCGCGGAGTCCGACGTAGAAGGCGAGCTCCTCGAGCAAGCGCACAGCGAGGCGATCGCCGTATTCGCGTCGAACTTGCGTCAGCTTTTGCTCGCTGCACCGCTCGGCGGCAAGCGAGTGCTCGGGATCGATCCCGGACAACGCACGGGCTGTAAATGCGTAGTCCTGACCGAGACGGGTAAGCTGGTCGAGCACACGGTGGTGCATCTCGTGGCCGGGCCCGCCAAGCTCGAGGAGGCCAAGCGTGTCCTTGCCGCACTGGTCAAGAAACACCGCATCGAAGCGATTGCGGTCGGCAACGGCACCCACGGCCGCGAAACCGAGCGCTTCGTTCGAGATGTCCTCAAAGACAGCCCTGCGAGTAACCCAGCCCAGGCCTTCGTCGTCAGCGTGAACGAGGCGGGCGCCAGCGTTTATTCGGCCAGCGACGTCGCGCGGGAGGAGTTCCCGGACCACGACGTTACGGTGCGAGGTGCCGTCAGTATCGGTCGCCGTCTGCAGGACCCATTGGCAGAGCTCGTCAAGATCGAACCAAAGAGCATCGGCGTGGGGCAGTATCAACACGACGTAAACCAGAAGCAGCTCGGCCAGAAGCTCACCGATGTCGTCGAGAGTTGCGTGAACGAAGTCGGCGTCGAGCTCAATACTGCCAGCGCGGAGTTACTCGGCTACGTCTCGGGTGTCGGCAAGAGGTTAGCGCAGAGTATCGTGGCGCAGCGTGACAAGAAGGGGCCCTTCAAGAGTCGAAAGGAACTGCTGGAGGTCAAGGGGCTCGGCCCCAAGGCGTTCGAGCAGTGCGCGGGGTTCTTGCGGATCCGGGACGGCATCCACCCATTGGACGCTTCAGCCGTTCATCCGGAGCGGTATGCGCTGGTCGAACGCATGGCCAAGGACGCTGGACACGCCCTCACCGACTTGGTCGGAAACCCGCGTTTGGTGGCGACGATTCCCAAGAGCCGATACAAGTCGGACGACGTCGGCGAGTTCACCCTGGACGACATCTTGAGTGAGCTTGCCAAGCCCGGCCGTGATCCGCGCGCGAACTTCGAGCCGCCACGTTTCGACGACAGTATCAACAAACTCGAGGATCTGAAGGTCGGGATGGTGCTCGAAGGCGTCGTCACGAACGTCACGGCGTTCGGCGCATTCGTGGATGTCGGGGTGCATCAGGACGGATTGGTGCACGTCTCACAGCTCGCGAACCACTTCGTCAAAGATCCGACGACCGTCGCCAGCGTCGGCGACAAACTTCGCGTCAAGGTGCTCGAGGTGGACTTGCAGCGCAAGCGGGTGAGTTTGTCAGCGCGCGACGTGAAGTGAGCGCGACCGCTCACTGGACCCACGGTTCGGCTGTGTTGACCTTGCCGCGAATTCGAGCCGCGGCAGGTGTGGCGGTGTTCGAGTCGCTACTCTTGCGGCAAGCTATCAGGCGTTGGGACGGCTTCAATTGCAGAGTTCGGTTCAAAGCGGAGACTGCGACAGCAACTCGATTTCATCGACCTCTAGCGCTCTGCGCCAAACGGCGACTTCGTCGATCATGCCGATCATCGTGTTGCCACCGTTCACCAAGCGACCCACCTCGAGGTCACTCCCATAGTCGGGGATCTCCGTACTTGCTTCGTAAGCAATCGAGTCCAGAGCACCATCGACATAGAGGCGCACCCGTTCGGCGCCTTCCGCCGCGCCATCGTAAACCACCGCCACGTGATACCAGCGGTTGAGTTCGAGCGCGGACGACGAGCTGAAGCGCTCGGTTTCGTAGTCGATGTCGACCCAAAGTTTGCTCTCGGCCCAGAAGAACAACGCGTAGGAGGTACGGTCGCCGAAGCCGGCGCGCTTCGAGATGACGCCCGAAGAATAGTCTCCACCGGAGTATTCGAAGTTGACCCAGGCCGACATCGTCAGCGCTGACGCGCCGTCCAAGCTCTCGGAGTCGGGAACCGTGATCCAGCCGTCGCCGTCGAACGACGCGGCCTGACCAAACTTTCCGTCGGGTGTCGGCGTGACGGTACCGTTCGCGACGCCGTGATTGCCGGCAGGTGAACCATCGCGGACTGCTCCGCCGGACTCCCACGCGTCGTCCATCGTCAAATGCAGGACCAAGTCGTCCCAAAGATTCGGCGGATCGGCGGTTTCGGGACCGCTCGTGCCCGGGCGCCACTCAGAACCGTCGGAGCTAGTATCCAGACTGCCGCTTGCTTCAGGCTGGCTTTCGGTTTCACCGGCTCCGGAGTCCGAAGCGGCGGGAGTCGTCGATGTGACGGCTACGGAAGAATCCTCCGCGGAGGTCTGGGAGCCGAGCGGGTCGGCCGAGGATTCCGATGGTCCGGTTGAGGTCGTGCCGACCCCGCTGGACTTGGGGTTAGGGTCGGTTCCGGTCGAAGCGAACCCTTCCGTCGATTCGTCCGCAGCCGGCTTCGAGTCGAAATCCCGCTGCTTTGCACTGCAGCCGGCGAAGAGCAAAAGAGCCAAAAGCCCGGTTGGGGTAAGCGGAACACGCACGTTCCGCGTATACCACAGCGTATGCCCGCTCGGGTCCAGTGGAATGCCGTGGAATTGCGTCGGTGCGCCCTCTGGATCGCGGTCCCGGCGGAGCGCTAGGAGTTAATACACGGCCGCCCCGGCGTCGGTGGTTGCCGTTTTGAACCAGTGTGGGGGCTGGCCGTTGGAGCTGCCTGCACGCCGGGTTTGAAAAAGGTGGGATGTTTCGGCAGACTGCGGGCCGTGTTGATACGGACCTGGGTGAAGGGGCTGCGCAGCGCGCTGCTTTTGGTGTCGATTGGGGGCGCCGCGGCGTGCTCCAACGACCAGCGGCCCCCGAAGTCCGATTTGAGTCGGAACGATCTCCAGCCCGAGCGACCATCGCCCTCCGACGCAGGCACGTCGGGCTGCACGCGGCCAGGGTGCACGTGCGAAGACGAAGGCGAAACTCGCGACTGTGGCACCGTCAAGGAGGAGATCGCAGGCTACTTGTGGTGTTCACTCGGCGTGCAGTCGTGTGAAGACGGTGTCTGGTCCGAGTGCAAGAGCGAGCGCCTCGTATTGAGCAAGCAGCTACAGAACTTGCGCTTGCAGGGGCTAGGCGACAGTCGCAGTTGCGCCGACGACAACCCGTGTTCACCCGGTTGCCACTTGTTCGAGGACGACTCGGACGGCTTGCCTCTCGAGCCCGGGAGCGGCCTCGTGGAAGAAGGTGACGGTCTTCGGTTGGCCGAGACGTCGGACGTGCCCGGCGGAGTGTGTACGTCGATCGAGGTAACACCGGCCACGTCCGAGCTTCGAGTCACCGACCTTGAGCCGCTGTCTCCGAATGCCGCCACGTTTTCGGCTCGTCTCTTGCCCGAAGACTGCGCCGGCCACGAGACACCCGTCGCGTGGTCCGTAAATCGCCCGGACGTCGCCACGATTTCCGAGACCGGCACGCTCACCCTCGTGGCACCGGTGGCGGGCCCGATCGACGTTACCGCACTGGCTGGCCACTTGTCGGGTTCGGCGACTTTGAACGTCGAGTTGGCCATCGAGGATACGAGTGAGGCGCCGCCCGACGCAGCCACCAACTTCGGTGCCGACGGCGCCGCTGCGGACACTTTTCTCACCTGGTTGTACCCGTACGCGGGAACGGTGTTTCCGCCAAACGTGAACGCGCCGTTGTTGCAGTGGGATTCTTTGGTCACCGCGGAAGCGTCGTGGAACGGCGGCTGTGCATTGCGCGCGGACGGCCGGGTCCGCTGTTGGGGCACGAACGTCTACGGTGAGATCACCGATCTGCCGGGACCCTACGTCCAGCTCTCCGGCCGTTATGCGCACTTCTGCGCATTGACCGCGGCAGGTAACGCGGACTGCTGGGGCGATAACAGCTACGCTCAGGCCAACGACGAGCCCGGGCCTTTCATCCAAGTCAGCGCAGGGGCGCAACACAGTTGTGGGTTGCGCCCAGACGGCACTGCCGAGTGCTGGGGCCGCAATCAATACGGTCAGTCGACGCCGCCCAACGGCGCCTTCGTCAAGTTGTCCGGCGGGGCGTACACGTCGTGTGGGCTTCGAGAGAACGGCGATGTAGTGTGTTGGGGAAACAGCGCGAGTGGCCAAGGTGGCGTAACCCCAGGGCCCTTCATCGACGTCGCGGCGGGCACCGAACACGTGTGTGCGATCCGGCGTGACCTTTCGCTCCACTGTTGGGGTTCGTCCAGTGCCGGTCAAACCAGCGCTCCAGCTGGGACTTACGTCTCCCTCGACGCAGGGACGTATCACACGTGCGCGCTGCGCACCGATGGGCAAGCGGTGTGTTGGGGGCGCAACAACCAGGGCCAATCCGCCACCGTTGAGGGGCCGTTCGTGCACGTGACCGCCGCGCGCGAACATTCCTGTGGAGTGTCCGTGACCGGTGCCGTCGTTTGCTTCGGTGATACGACCGACAATCACGCGGTCGGACTCCCCGGCGGCTCGGTTCGCGTCGGGTTGCGATACCCTTCGACCGGGGACGCGATCTTCGAGTGGTCATCGGTGATCGCGGAGAGTCGTTTGCATCATGCTGACCCGCCGCTGAATCAAGTCGCTTTGGCGCCTGCACCGCGGTTCCGGATCCCCCAGGCCGTTTGGGCTGCGCTTTCGGCGTCCGCGGGCGACGACGAGTTCGCGTTCACCATTCAGCGCCATACGGGCGATCGGCTGCTGGACGTCGTCGAGCGCGTCGCGCGCTTCTCCGACAGTCCGCTGACGGGCCAGATCTTGTACCAATCCTACGGCACGCGCAGCGTGCTCAACGCGGTTGGTACCTACGAAGACGAGGGCGAGCGCTGGGGCGCCGCGGTGTTCGCTTATGACGCTGCCCAACGCTCGAACTCCGTCGTCGCTGGCTTCACGAACGACACGGGCGCGTCGGGGGTCGAGGCGGGATGCCGTGGATGTCACGCCGTCGGAGCGACCAACCACCTCATGCTCACGGGGTTCGACAATCAGCGTGACGCCGCGTTTCGTGCACTGGACGACGTGGAGTCGGTGGATGTCCTCCTGCCAGCGCACAGTGATGAGTACGGCGGTGCCTTGTGGTCTGCGGTACACCCGACGCTGCCGCTCGCGTTTTCGAGTCGCGGCCCGACCCCGTGCGCCGTGCGTGTGGGGGAGTTCGTCGGCAGTTGTCCCGCTGACGAGTTCAGCAGCATCGCCGGGGACTTGATCGGAACGGGCCACGTGCTCCAAAACACTCCAGGAGGACTCGTCGGCTCCGCATGGTTGGATGCGGACGCCGATGGCGTGTTCGACGGCTCCTCTCCGAACCGAATTTTCAATCTCAGTGAGGCAAACCTGGGCGCCGTCGTCGCCTCGGACGTACCCGAGACTCTACGCGCCGCGATGCCGGTGTTTTCGCCCGAGGGCGATCGGATCGCGTTCGTGCATTACGCAGGAGACATGGAGGACGGCCTAGGCACCATCCACGCGGGAGACCGTCGTTCCCTTGGGATGATGGACTTCGATGAGGAGTCGGTCCACCTGTACAACTTCCAGCGCCTCACGACCGAGTCGGACGAGCCGTGTGACCCTCGCTTCGACGCGACTCAGGCTTGCGTGGACGTGTGGCCCAGCTTCCTCCCCGGAGGTTCGGGTCTCGTCTTCGAGCGACAAGTCTTCGGCAATGGCGGCATCGCTGGCACGGCCCATTCCGACTTTGGTGGCACTCGCTCCGGGTGCGAGAACAAAGACCAGCCAACCTGCGACGACGGCGCCAAGGGCGAGTTGTGGTGGGTAGCCCTCGACTCCGATGGGCAACCTACGGCTCGTCATCGACTCGACCAAGCGAATGGCGTCGTGAACAGCGACCACCTCGTGACCAGAGGCCCGTTCACCACGCCCGGAGTCAGCCACTCGGACGAGGTCGAGCCTTTGCTCAGCTATCAGCCCGCCGTTGCCCCGAAGACTCACGGCAGTCACGACTGGGTAGCGTTTACTTCCCGCCGTGCATACGGCAACGTCGCGACGTCCAACCCGTGGTGGAGCGACCCGGGCGTACACCCGATAGGCGCGGACGTACCCACGAAGAAGGTGTGGTTGAGCGCCGTGAGCGCCGATGCCCAGGCCGATGATCCCAGCGCTCCCGCGTTCTACTTGGAAGGCCAGGAAACTCGAGGCGCCAACGGTCACCCCGTGTGGATCGAGAACGCTTGCGTCCAGCCCTCGGCACAACTCTCCTCGGCCAATGAGTGCTCGACGGATGCCGATTGCTGCGGTGCCCCCGATACCGCCCGTTGTGAGGTGAGTTTGCCCGTCTCCAGCCCTTCTGTTCGTCACTGCGTGCCCGTCGTGCCTGGCGCGTGCATCGAGCCCGGCTCGACGCTCCTGTGCGAAACGGACGACGACTGCTGCGGTGCAGCGAGCGGGGAGCGGTGCTCGAGCGGGCAGTGTGTGATGCCACCGCAGCTCCCGCGGTTCGAGCGGGCCACGTTCGTGCGTGATTATCAAGCCGACTGCCCCGACGGGACGGTGCCCGAGTGGCAGTTCGTGGAGTGGCAAGCCGCGTTACCCGAAGGGACTTTGATCCAATTCGACGTGGCCACCGCCACCTCCGAAGACTCACTCGACGAGCAAGAGGCGATCTACCAAGCGACGGCGACGCCTCCAGGTGCGTCGACGTGGACGACCTGGGGCACCAAAGCGGAGGACAGTATCGACGCGAACCTTGCCGCGGAAGGTTACCCGTCGTCGGGGTGGTTGCGGATCTGGATCACGCTCATCCCCGACGAAGCACGCGTTCAGACGCCCGTGCTCGAGAGGTGGCGCCTCGTTTACGACTGCAAGGACGCGTTTTGACGCGCTCTCACGACGACGAGGAGCGTGTTTGTGGCGTTTCGAGGGCATTTACGGACCGAGAATTACTCTTGAGTCTCGCCCGGCATGTGACCACACTGCGCCGCGATGAACAAATGGAGTCTACTACCTCTGTGCGCCGCCCTGGTCGTGGCACCCGGCTGCAAGAAGAAGCCGGCAAACAAGGACAAGACCGAAGCTGCGGCGACCACTTCCGCGGCGCCGTCGACGTCCGAAGCGCCCAAGAACGGCAAACCCCAGATCCCTGCTCCAGCCGACGTAGCGGCGCCTCCGGCCAACGCCGAGGTGAGCAGCAGCGGTTTGGCCAGCGTCGTCTTGCAGCCCGGCACCGGTTCCGCGAAGCCGACGGAATGGGATAGCGTCAAGGTTCACTACACGGGCTGGACCAAAGACGGGGTCACGTTCGACAGTTCGGTGCCGCGCAACCAGCCGTTGACGTTCAAGCTCAAAGGGGTGATTCCCGGATGGACCGAGGGCTTGCAGCTGATGACCGTGGGGGAGAAACGACGTTTCTGGATCCCCGGCAAGTTAGCTTACGGCGATACCCCCCGCCGACCAGGCGCGCCGGCTGGACAGCTCACGTTCGACGTCGAGTTGCTCGAGATCAAAGAAGGCCCCAAGCCGCCGCCCACCCCAGAAGACGTTGCCACCCCCCCTGCGACGGCACTCAAGACAAAAACCGGGCTCGCCTACCGTGTTCTCAAGAAGGGGACCGGCAAGGTCCATCCCCAGGCGTCTAGTTACGTTCAGGTCCACTACTCGGGTTGGACGACCGATGGGAAGCTGTTCGACAGTTCGGTCATGCGTGGTTCGCCGTCGAGCTTCGGATTGGGCGGTGTAATCCCGGGCTGGACCGAAGGTCTGCAGCTCATGGTGGAAGGCGAACAGACGCGGTTCTGGATCCCGACGGAGCTCGCCTACGACAACAAGCCAGGTAAGCCCGCCGGCATGTTGGTATTCGACGTCGAGCTCATCAAGATTCAGGATGCGCCGATGGGTATGTCGCCCCACGGAATGTTGGGGGCCAACGGGAAGCCCGTTGCTGGTGCAGCCCCGACACCCAGCGGCAGCCGCGCGCCCGCTGCCACGACCACGACCGTGAAGCCGCCGGCCGCCCCCGTCGCACCGAAGCCGGTTGCACCGAAGCCTGCCGCGCCCGCTCCGGCACCCGCGCCTGCTCCGGCACCCGCACCCGCTCCGGCACCCGCGCCTGCACCGGCACCCGCGCCCGCGCCTGCACCGGCCGGTACCTGAGGGCAGGGTAGCGTCCTATGAAGAGGGGCTCACCGCTTGGCGGTCGAGCCCCACGCCCGGCTGAGGAGCTCCCAGCTCGAGCCCAGCTGCAGCGCCGTTGAGACGCCAATCACCACGGAGGAACGACGCATGCGCTCCCACACCGAACTGGACTCGTCCGTGCGCATGCGTACCAGTCGCATTACGGGCGGCGCCAACGCTTTGCCGAGCACCACTCCGTAAGCAATGGGCGCGGGATAGCGACGCAACGCGCGCTCCAATTGACCGCCGACCTGACGGCGACGCTTGTCGACCAGTTCACCCACGGAGGCGCGCGCCGGGTGAGACACGACGACGTCGTCGCCGTAAACCAACTTGAACCCTTGTCCCACCGCGCGCTGGCACCACTCTTTGTCGCCGCCCGACATGAGCTTCGTGTCGAACGGGCCGGCGTGGTCCATGACTCGGCGCGTCGTGAGCAAGTTGGCGGTGACCGTGTAGCCGCGGGTTTTGACGTAGAACTCCTGGGGAAAGGCCAGCGCCAGATCGTACTCTTCGGCATACGTCGGGTGCGCGGGATCTTGCGCGTAGACCTCGATCCGGCCGCCGACGATCACGTCGCGTGCTCCGTTGTCCAAACGCGTCACCGCGTTCTCGAGCCACATCCGATGTGGCGTACAGTCGGCGTCGGTAAAAGCAAGAATCTCGCCGCGACTGTGGCTGATGCCATGATTGCGAGCCGCGTAGGAACCGGGCTTGTCCTCTCTCAGCAGCCGGGCCCCGGGATACGCCTGCAGCGCGTCCTCCAGATCGGCGGTGCCACCGTTGTCGACGACCAACACCTCCATGCGGTTTCTGGTCAAGGTCTGCTCGGAAAGCGCCTTCAGGCACCGCCGCAACCCCACGACGTCGTTGTAGACGGGTACGATGACCGATACGAGACTCATCCGGTCGCGAATTAGCGAGTTATGCGCCGACGGGCAAGTGATGTGAGGCGCCGTTGCGCGTCGACGTACTCGACGTTCAGCGAGAAGCGGCCCGTAACAGTGCTCTCGAGCGCAATGCGGTATGTCTCTCCGGGCTGGACGAAGTGTTCGAGGCGGGTGAGCCCGCTGCCGCCAGGGCTGCATGCCAGGACCGACGAGCAATCGCCGCCATCCGGCAGCAACGCGACGCCCACCGCGTATTCCGTGTCTGGGGTGCTGAACGCGACGTAACCACCTCTCGGGGCTCGCCACGAAAACACCACGTCTTTGCCCATGCCGCAGGTAGTCTGCACCGTGTCGATGGCGTCATCGGAGAAACTCGTGTACGTGCCACTCGGGCTGGCCCCGAAATCTAAGGTCAACGGTTTCTGGCAGCTTGCCCATCCCGCGTCGGTGACCTCGTGAGTGAGGGTCGACTGCTCGGTGGTCGGCGCCGTCGTGCATGGGCCGAGTTCTAAAGGCGAAGTCGCCGGCGGTGGACTCACCGGAGCAGCAGGACCATTTCCGTTCGAAGAGCCGGCGGCATCGGAGTCGATGGGGGCGTCGAAATCTTCGAGCCTCCGGTTGTCCAACGACGACCGCGCGCCGCATCCCGGTAGAGCCAACGTTAACAACAGTCGCAGGCTCGTTGGGCTCCGGCATGGCATCGGGTGCACTTTACCACGACCGTCGGCGGTGTTGCCGCACCGAGTTCCTACCACGCTCCCGAGGCGTGCGGCGACGCGGCGCCCCGCACTCCTTCGGCGACCTGCTCAAGTGTATTGATCAAGTCGTTGACCGAACAAGGCTTACGCAGGAACGCCTGGAAGGTGTTTCGGGGCAGCACCTCCATCAAGTGCGGGTCGACGTACCCGGAGATGACGACCGCGGGCGTGGAGAGCCCTTGCTGACGGAGCTCCGTGAGGAATTTCACGCCGTCGTTGTCTCCCAATACCATGTCCACGAGGAGCAAGTCTGGTCGTACCTCGTCGAGCAGGTCTCGAGCCACTCGCACGTCACCTGCCTCCGTCACCTGATAGCCGCGCAGCTCGAGCGCTTTTCGCACTTGCACCCGATAGGCGGCCTCGTCGTCGAGCAGCAAGACGTGCCTCGAACGTTGCACCCTGCCGCTGGCGCGGTTCGGCGTCCTACCGGTGCTCTCGTCGTACGCCGGGATCACGACGGTGAAACAGGTGCCTTTGCCACGTTCGCTCTCGACGAGGATGGCCCCGTCGTGGGCGCGAATGGCGTCCAGGCACGACGCCAGCCCCAAACCGTTGCCCGAGTTTTTGGTAGTGAAGAACGGTTCGAAGGCGCGGTCGATGACCCCCTGGTCCATCCCGACGCCGGTATCTTCCACCTCGATCGACACGTGCCGACCTGGACACAGGCGTGCCCCCCATGCGTCGTCCCAGCGCGAGTCCAAATCGGGCACGGTTCGAATCGACACCACGATTTGCCCCGAATCACCCTCCAGCGCGTCCGAAGCATTGGTCAGCAGGTTCATGAACACTTGAGACAATCGAGCGCGGTTGCCGGTAACCAAGCAGCCCGGCTCGACGCGCATCAGAATCGCCGCGTTGGGGGCGAGTTTGGGTGAGAGCAGCTTCCGCAATTCGAGCACCAACTCGCCGACGTCCACGAGTTCCTTGTGGACCGAGTCGCGATCGCCGTCGAAAGTGAGCAGTTCGGCGACCAGCTCCGCGGCGCGTCTGCCCGCAGCCTGTATCTCCTTGGCGTACTCCGCAGCCTCCGGTTGTGTGCACAACTCGGTCAGGATTTCGGCGTTCGCGGTGATCCCGACCAATAGATTCCCGAAGTCGTGAGAGATGCCTGCAGCCAGCGTGCCCCAGCTCTGCAACCGTCGGCCGCGTTCGACGTTTTGCTGGAGTCGCCAACGATCCGCCTCCAATCGTCGCAACTCGCGCAAGTCGCGGAGCCCTGCGAAGCGCACGGTTTGGCCACGCCAAGTCGATAACGCGCTGACGATTTCGACGGGCACGGGGTCGCCGTTGCGATTCAGAAGGACGACCTCGTACGCTCCGATCCGTTGTTCGGCCACCACTTGTTCGACCAGTCGTCTCGAGGGGGGAGCGACGAAATCGATGATGCAACGGCCGATCAGATCGGCGGCGGCGTAACCCACGAGCTCCACCGTTCTACCACCGGCGTCCAGAATGACCTCGCCGTTGCTCACCACCGTCGCGTCGAATGCGACCGCCGCCCACTCCGCGAGTCGGCATTCGCGCTCGCCGGCCGCCTCCCCGTGGGTGTTCATCACTGGCGACGTTTCGGCAGCTCGTGCTTCTTCGGCGCGTACGCGAGCCCACGCGTCGCGCGAACGTCGTGCACTGAGCGCCACGATGCGTCCGACACGAGTGGCTTCGGCATCGGCGAGCGTCTGTGGAGCTGCAACGGACACCCTTTGCTCACCCGTGTCGAGGGTGAGCCACGGTTCCGCCTCAGAGCCTTGCGTGTTCACTTCGAAGCCGGCGCCGCGGAGCACGGACATCACTTCCTCGAAGGCTACGCTGGCTTGCTCTCGAGACGCTGCCTCCAGAAGACGGTCGATGAGATCCTTCGTCATGCCCCCGCAACTCCTGGTCACCATTTAGCGCGGGTGCGTTGCTCAGGGCAAAGGTTGGAATTATCCAACGGCCCGAGCGAAGTGTTGCTTTCCACCCCGGGTAAACCGTGTCCGCTCATCTGGCCGGCTGCCCATGCGGTCAGTTGCTCCTTCAAATGCACGGCGCGCCACAATTGCGAGCCACGACTCGACCATGACGGATGGGCTCGAAGGACTCGTCTAATTCCTCGAGGCGCCAGCTCACGTTTCGTCACGGGCCAGCGTCGTCGGTCAACGGCCTATATAAGAGGGTGAGGTCGACGAAGCGCCCGAACTTGAAGCCCACCGAAGGTAGCGTCCCGGCCCGTTCGAAGCCGAGCCTTTCGTGGAATTGGAGGGAGGCTCGATTGCTGGCTTCCACCCCGGCGACCATGGTTCGCTTTCCCTGTAAACTTGCGACATCGAACAATCGACGCATCAACGACGTACCTATCCCGCGCCCCTGGTGACCGTCCGCGACGTAGACGCTGTGTTCTACCGTGTACCGGTATCCCGGCCACGGCCTGAAATCTGCGAAGCTCGCGAAGCCGAGCACGAGGTCGCCTTGCGCCGCGACGAGCACCGGGTAACCGGCAGCCCGCCGCGTTCGCAGCCAAGTCAACCTTTCTTCGGGCGTCGACTTCGTTTCCGTGAAAACGGCGAGCGAATGTTCCACCGAGTAGTTGTAGATCCGCGCGATCTCCGACGCATCTCCTTCGTTGGCATCGCGTACGATCGACGGCATCGGTGCGAGTCTAGGCGTCACTCCGGGCTGAATGCAATGGGGTAACTAACCGTGACCAGGCCACCCTCTGGCTTGGGAAAGCTCAGTCCGTAGAAAGACCGCACCACGCAGGCGACGACGTCGCTGTTCGGTAGCGTGGAGCCCGCGTTGGACGCGTTGCTTACGGCGCCGTTACGGCCGATGACGAAACGCACGTTGACACGTCCACTCAAGCTCGGGTTGCCGCCCAGACCACGCTCGTAGCACAGCCGAAAACGGCCGTGGTTCTGCCGAACGATGCGCTGAATGATCTGCGGCGGCAACCGGCCGGAGACTTCGACCTTCGAGGTGCGCATCCTGAAGCCTTTGGTGGAGTGCGTGCCAGGTAAGCGGCCGTGGTTCTTGCCAAAGCCGTATTCACCGCCCGGGCCCATGCCGCGGTTGAGTGTGCCCACGTCGCCTAGGCCGATGCTCTCGCCGATATGCCCGCCGCCGGTGCCGGTCCCCGACAACCCCAACCCTGAACCGAAGGAGTTGCCGATGGTATCACCCCACATGCTCCCGAGCGCGCTTTGTGAGTCGATCCCCAGCGCCTCCTCTCGGCCCCACGGCGCCGTAGGCGAGTTGGGATCCGAGGTCATCGAACGCAACAACCCCAAGGTCCCGAAGGTCGCCGCTTCTTCCAACAAGCGTTGGCGCGCGAAGTGTGGGTCGGGGTTGTCGGTCGGGCCCTTGACCGCATACCGACGGTTAGCCTGTTGGCTCTTGGTGTCGCCCATCGCTCCCTCCGAGTCGTGTGCGCGCTTTGCCGATTCGCCAGCGGCGGCGGATTGGTCACTTTCACCGGCCTGTTGTTTCTGCACTTGCTCGCGTTCGGCCGCTGCGTCCAAGTACTGTTGCATCAGAATCAGGTCGTTGCGATCCACGTCGTCGCCAGCAGTGAGGCCCATGCTCGGTGTAAAGAATGCAGCGCTCGCCAGCAGCGCCGCGGCGCTCGCGAAGCTCAGCCCGAAGTAGGTCAAGCTTTCTGGGCTCACATGGGAGATCAGGGCGCGAGGTATGCCCTTGCCGGCTGCGGCCTCCCCGCAATCGATGTGAAACAGGCCCAAGGTGATGCGCAAAGGCCGTCCGACGAGAGGCCAGTAGGGCGTGTTGCGGGTGACGTCGAACCAGCCACGTTCGAGACACGCGGACGCGAAATCGCTGTGCTCGAAGCATTGCTCATCGTGGGTAAATCGGGCGCTCGTTGGGATGTTTGCGATTAACACCGCAGGCCCATGGGGCGTCGTGGATATCAGGCGGAGCGCGGCGGTCCCGAGAACCTCGGGTGGTAGCTCGAAGTAAGCCAACGCCGTCTCTCGACGTCGCCAACGACGCGTCGCTTCCGGGCGTCGTCCCAAGAAGAAGTCAGCGTTCGGTTCGAGCTCTGTGTGAAACAGGGTGTTGTTGTGCCAGGTGACCGTAACCTCCAGTGCACGTTGTTTCTCATCGTCCAAGTCCAAGCCGTGTGGGGAAGGCTCCTGAGCGTAGACGACGTATGTGTAAGTTTCTTGTGGTTCTTGGGCGCGCATAATGACTCCTCGATGAGACGTTCGAAGCACGAATGGCCGTTGCGACGGTGCGAGCACCGCCACGAAAGGAGCCACGGGAGCGTCCGCTCAGCGGCTGTCGCTGGCTGGCGCATCTCGGCGGGCTCGGAAGGACAGACAGGCGCACGCCGGCGGGGGTTCCAAAAATGTTGCTTCGTCAACAATTTTGTTGCGGGCGGATGAACGACGAGCGCCGAAGACCCCCTAACCTACGTGTATGTCGGTGGATCGCGCGAGAAACACCCGTTTAGAAACCCACAGGGCGGTGCTAGGATACCCTACAACTCATGATTGGCAGTTTCCGGAGAGTTCCACCGTGTCCCATTCGCGCCGCGTAGTTTCGGCCATCGATTGCGGTTCCACCTCGGTTCGTTGCTCCATCGCCGAAGCGTCGGAACACGATTGGGCACCCGTGGAAGACGTCGAGTACCCGCTCGACCTGCTCGAGGCAATCCGCCGCCGTCGTTTCAACCGCGGTGAGATGGAGCGCTTGATCCAAGCCTTCCGCGAGGTGCTCGATCTCGGCAAGAGTTACGGCGTGAGTGCGGTGCGCGCGGTGGCCACGCCTTCGCTTCGTGAGGTCATCAACGTCGACGTGTTGTTGGAACGCGTCAAAGCATCCCTCGGCCTCGAAGTCGAGTTGCTGGACGGCGCCGAGGAAGGGCGACTTTATCATCAAGCTTTGGCCTGGGTGCTCGCCCACGAGAAGCGCGAGATGAACGGCGACGTCCTCCTGATGGACTTGGGGAGTGCCACGAGCTCCGTGTCTTGGATTCGGGATGGTAACTTGGTGCAGGCTCTCGAGGAGCACATCGGCACCGAGCGTTTTGCGTTCAGTTTCGGCGAGCACCGTGACGACGCGATCATGCCCAACTGTCTCGACCGGTTGGCCCTGGGGGCGAGTCGTGTGCTCATGAACCGGCTGGTCCACCCTGGTCACGTGGGCGCTATGTTTTCCACGGTGCTCGTCACGGGTCGCGGGCCGCGCGAGCTCGTGAAGTTGCTGGGTGTGAGAGGTAACTCGTTGCTTCCCACCTTGCCGTTGCAGCTCATTAGTGAGACGTTTCTGATGCTGAGTCGTCTGTCGCCCTTGGAGCGTAACCGTTGGGCGGTCGGTTCGGACGTCGACGTGGATGGGCTGATAAGTTCTCTCGCCGTCATGCGCCGCATCGGGTCGGCGGCGCAGGTGGACCACATCGTGGTGCCCGAGCTGAGGTTGCGCGTCGGACTGCTTTTCGACTTCCTCCCTGGAGCGCCGGGCCCGTATCGATTGGCTCGCGAACACTTGATCGCCGCTGCGAGTGAGCTGGCAGCCCGTTATGGGATGGATCGCGCCTACTCACAGAATACGGCCGCGTTGGCCGTCCAAATCTTCGACGCGACGGCGCGCATCCACCACTTGGGGGAGCGTGAGCGGCTGTTGCTGGAGGTGGCCTCCATCGTGCACGACGTGGGCGCTCACATCAGCGTTCGTTCGAGGCACAAGCATTCATTCTACATTTTGCGCAACGTGGACTTGAGCGGTCTTACGCTGGACGAGCGCGAAACCGTCGCGCAGGTCGCCCGCTATCACCGCAGCGGGGTCCCCATCACCTCGCACGAGGAGTACATGCGGCTCGATCGGCGGGCCCGGATGGAGGTGAGTACCCTTGCGGCGATACTGCGCGTAGCCTATGCGCTCGACGTGGAGCGTTCGCAGCGCATCAAGAAGGTCAAGTGCACGATCGACAAGAATACGTTCAGGATCGAGACGGACGTCCAGGACGTGGCGCTGGAGCGTTGGTCGATGGAACGCAAGAGCGGCTTGTTCAAGAGTGTTTTTGGGCTCGAGGTGCAGGTCGTCCCCGAGCAGGGACGCGCACGTCGGCAAGGAGCTGAGCTGTGACGATCGAAGGGGACTCCACGGACGCTGGGTGCGCGCCCACCACCGAATTCGACGGCAATGCGACGGCCGCCGGGGAGCGACGTCCACCGCGTGACGCCGAACGTACACCACCCGGGGCGCAAGCTCGGTTCTTTTACCGCGAGCTGTCGTGGTTGCGTTTCAACCAACGCGTCCTAGAGGAGGCGGAAGACGAGAGGTTGCCGTTAGCCGAGCGAGCTCGGTTCATGGCGATTGTCTCGAGCAACCTCGACGAGTTCGTGATGGTGCGGTTCGCGCCGTTGCTCACCGACGGCCCTCAAGACGTGGCGGATTGTGGGCTGGACGCGGTGACGGCCTTGGCCGAGGTGCGCAGGGCGATCGCCGCGCAAGTCGTCGACCAGTACCAGAGCTTCGAACGTTTGCGTCGGGAGCTGCAGGCCGAAGGATTGACGTTGGTGAACCGCGGTGACTGGACCGAGACCGAGCAGCGCCGAGCCGAGACGTATTTTCGTCAGTCCTTGGAGTTGACGCTGACGCCGCTTGCGGTGGGGCCCTCCCATCCGTTCCCGCTGCTCGCCAATCTGCGCTTGTATCTCGCCAT
>CBINDO010000013.1:0-59237 GCA_966249405.1 uncultured bacterium
TGCCCTTGCCCTTGCTGCCCATACCGCACGGGAGTCTACCGTGATTGGTAGGAGGGGTGTAACGAAATCGTGGCGTCAGAGCTTCACGGAATTGCGTTTCGTGAAGTCGACGAGGTCCTGGACCGTACCGAAGGCTAGCCCGACTGCGGTGTCCGCACAGCCGTAGTACAAGGCCAACCGCCCCGTAGCGCCGTCTACCAGCGCCCCGCACGGAAACACCACGTTCGGCACGTTGCCGACGTGCTCGTAGGGTTCACTCGGTGTGAGGATGTGCGGGTCCGTACGCGCGATCACCTTCCACGGCTTTTCCAGGTCGAGCAGAGCTGCGCCAGCGCTGTAAACGAAGCCGTTACAAGTGGTCACCACCCCGTGGTAGATCAAGAGCCATCCTTCCGACGTCTCTATCGGCGCCGGGCCCGCGCCGATCTTCGTGCTCTGCCAACCGTTTTCCTCCTTTATCGGGGACATGACGTAGCGGTGGCGGCCCCAGTGGACGAGGTCCTTGCTGTGGCTCAGGTACATCTCGCCGAACGGCGTGTGGCCGTTGTCCGAGGGCCTACTGACGAGCACGTAGTCGCCGTTGATCTTGCGCGGAAATAACACGCCGTTGCGGTTGAACGGCAGCAGCGCGTTCTCGAGTTGGTGAAAGGTTTCGAAGTCGTCGGTGGACCCCAATCCAATGGTTGGCCCATGGTAGCCGTTGCACCACGTCACGTAGATACGGCCCTCTATCTTCACGAGGCGCGGATCATAGCCATAGCTGAACTGCGCGATCTCGGGTTCGTCGCTGACGAAGCGCAGCGGCTCCTCATCGAGAATCCATTGCAGACCGTCCTTGCTGCGTCCCTTGTGCAATTGCATGCGACGCGATCGGTTGTCGACGCGGAAGACCCCTCGGAACTCACCTTCGAAGGGGATCACGGCGCTGTTGTGGATGTAGGTCGCAGCCCGGATGGCGCGCGGACCAACCACGGGGTTTTGCGTGAAACGCCACAATACGTTCCCGTCGCCTGCGGGTCGCTCTTGCCACGGTATGTTGGGTAAGGGCTCAGCGTTGGTTCGGATGTCGCTCATGTCGTGCCTCTTAGAGCAGATCTCGGAAACGGTCGCGTTGGAAAAAACGACCGCTCAACAGGGTTGAGGCGGTCGTTCTCCCCGGGATGGCGCGACGCGCCTATGTCCGCTCACCTCAGCTGCGTCGACGGCGCCGCGCCAAGAGGCTGGCCATCGCGAGCAAGCTACCCATGCCACCGATCCCGACCGTCCCCGCGGTACCGACAGCGGACAGGGAGCAGTACGAGTTGCCACCCGTGTGGAACATGCGTGCTTGGTTGGGGCTCGACGAGACCACGACGACGGTGCGTTTGCGACTGCCGTCGGCGTTGGCCACCACGACGCGGGACTGCTCGGGCCGCTCGTATGTCGTTTCGCCGACGGTGGTGCTCACTTGCCGCGTCTCGGTCCAAACGAGCTGACGTCCGTTCGCTGCGAAATGGGCGCCGCTGGCGATCGTGGAAGGTTCTGCCGACAAGGCGAGTGGTTCCGCGGAGCTCGCGAGGTCGAGCAGGAAGAGTTGTGAGGCGGACGTCTCGGTTTCGGTGGCGTCGACGGTCGAGAAGTAGAGCAGCTTCGTTCCGTCTGGCGAGACGTCGTAGTCGTGGGCGTTGTCACCAGCCACTTTGCGAGTGGTGGGCGCCGCTTGGTCGCAATCGTAGCCGCCCCCTGCCGTTCGCTCTAGCTGCCAGATCGCGTACGTGGAAGAACCGGGAGAGAGGATCGCCGTATACGATGAGGCAACGAACAAGACCCCTCCGCGCTCGACCGCGTGATTGATCCCGGCGGGGATTGGCGTCGTTGCCAACGAACAATCCATGATGACCTCGGACAGCAAATCGTTCCCGAACGCGCCGGCAACGTCTTTGACGCGATAGACGATGCTGCCATTCTCCCCGTCCTCTACCCAAGTCAATGTTTCGTCGTCGACCCAACTGACGCCGCTGTCCGAACCGGTGTACTCCGCCCGCAACACTCGCGCGTCGGTACCGTCGACCTTGTAAGTGACGACGTTGCTGATGCTGCGCGTGGAGCCTTCGTTGAGCGGGTCTGGAACGACCTCCTGAGTCATCACGGCGACACGCTCTCCGTTCGGCGAGAAGGTCGGGAAGGTGCCCCCCACTACTTGCGGCGGCGCATTACCTCCGCAGTCGTTGTCCGGACCGGCTATGAACATCTGGTACGAGCTGTCGCTCGAAGGTTGGCTATAGGCGATCCGCGCTGGTGTATCCACGTCCTTGGGGAAGTACGGCATCAGGCATATCTTTCCCTGCTGCTGGAAGGTCGTGAGCCACTCGCTCTCGCTCGTCGCGGTGTTTTGAAAGTAACATCCAACCTGACGTGGGTTCGAGCCATCCGAACCCACCATGAACCCAGCGTAGGTCCACGAGTCTTGATCACCTGCAACATTTAGATATCCAACGTCATAGGCGTGCGCTCGCACCGTCACCTGGACCGCAGCCGATTCACCAGCAGCGGTAGACGCAGTAACCTCGAGAACGTATTCACCCGCCACATCCGGGTAGAATGTCGCACTATCGTCGAGCACGTCGATATCGCCGTCTTCGAGTTCGCTACCATTGGGTTTCGAAGCAAAGGCCCACGCGTACGCGACGGCGGCACCGTCGGTCGCCGTTCCAACGGCGCTCAGCGTTGCGGGATAACCGATGAGATCACCGGTGCCCTCGGCCTCGACCGTGACGACGACCGGGGGCGGGGCTGCGTCGTTGGACGCGCTAGACCCCGCTTCCGAACCGGTGGTGGCAACCCCCGCATCGGAGCTCGCTGGTGCCGGGGCGCTCGAGCCACCGTCCGTAACCGCGACGGTCACGACCTCCGTCGCCTGGCCACTAGACGCCACCGGAGGAGCGCTTTCACTCGCGTCCACCCCGGCTTCGCCCCCATCGACGGTAGGTAACTCGCCGCCACCATCAACGACGTCGGCGTCCGCCAGTCCTGGTTGGGAAGGCTCGTCGAAGACGCGGCCGTCATCGCCGCAACCCGCAACGAACCCAAGAACAAGAACCGAACCGACTACGCGAGAAGGATACCGAACCATAGGACTGACCAAACTAGCCCATGCCCCCTACACCGTCCACCAACGGGGCGGCCGTCGTAGCGAACTCCCAAATTCCGCAACTGCCGCAGTGGAAACTCTGGCGAACGCAGCCCGAGACACCGGAGCCGTGCGATCCACCTAACCTCTCGACGCGGCACGCAGGTGACCCAACGAGGTTAGGTCGACTCGCCTCTCCAGCGAGCGGCGCTCCAGTGAATGTGCCCCGAGCGCAGGCTCCCAAGTGCAGCGGGTGCCCGTGCCGCTTTGGGTCGATCACTTCTGCCAGCAAGCTGTCGTCGCGGGCCGCTAGAGGCCGCGGCTCGTGAGACACCTACATCCACCCAGACACGAGCCTCGGGTAGGCCTTTCGAACTAGCGCCCGCGGTCGTTGTGCGTGCTAAAGTTGAAGTTCTTTTGCTAGTAGATGGTTGTTTGCGACGCGGCCTCCAATCAGGGGTCATACCTCCCCACCGCGACGCAAACTCGAGTCGAGACGTACCGAGGATGAAGATGCGAAACCGTGCGAGCACTGTAGCGTGGGCGTTGATCGGGGTGGGGTTCGGACTGCAGGGATGCGCGACCGAGGAACGCGTCTTCGGTGAACCGATGTCTCGTGACGGCGGCGGTGACGACCGCGAAGACGCTAGCGTTACGACCAATCCCGAAGAAGCCGGCGCGCCAACGGACGTCATCGTAGCGACGGACACCTTGGTCGTAGGCGAGCCGGACGCCAGTAGCCCGCCCACGGAGCCGCAAGACGACACGACCGAACCTAACGGCACGGTGACCACCGACGCGACGGGAGGGGCCGAGACAGTGACGTCGAGCGACGTCGCGACCGGTTCGGCAGAACCGGATCCTACCAGCGATCCCGGCGTGACTTGCACCGCCGCCGTCGAGGTCGAAGCCAACTGCACCGACCACGTCGACGATGACTGCGACGGATTGTACGATTGTGAAGACACCGACGACTGTGGCGCGTCCCTCGACTGTTTGGTGGGCTGTGTACCGTCGAGCAGCGACGAGCTGACGTGCAACGACGTCGTCGATGACGACTGTGACGGCTTCACCGACTGTGACGATGTCGATTGCGTGCAGGCGAACAACTGCAAGACGGACTGTAATCCTGAACCGGAAGTGTGCGGCGACTCCGTCGACAACGACTGCGACGGCTTCACTGACTGCCTCGACAGCTCGTGCTCCGCCGGCGCGTCGTGCTGTGTCGAATCCGGCGCAGAGGTGTGTAACGACGGCATCGACAACAACTGTGATGGCGTCATCGATTGCCCAGTGCTCGTGTCCGCGATCCCAGCGTTGCCCGCGACGGATCGAAAGGATTGGGAGGGCGGCGCGGTCGCCGCGAACCAAGCCAAACTCGTGTTGGACACGCCAGCAGCCCCCCAATACGCCGTGCAGTGCCGTTCGGGTAAACCCGCCGACGTGAGTACACGTCAGTTCACCGTCTGTAACCCGATGGACCCTTCGTCGACGGAGATCACGCCTTTGCGCGAGGTCGACGGCTCCAACCCCGTATTCAACGGCTTGGTTACCACCCAGGTGCGATTCGCGTACCCCAACGGTCAAACCAGCAAGCCGATATCGTACACCTACTACGTGCACAACAGCCTTGCCGGCGCGCAGCCTTGCCCCGAACGCACCACAGACCAAGCGTTCTTCGACTTCGCCGCGACGTATCTGGCGTCGGGTCCGGCTCCATTCGCAGACGCCGAGGCTCGCCTGGCAGCTCCGTTCGTCAACATCGACTTCACTCCGCCGACGAACAGCATCTTCGAGGTCGCCGAGGGCGAAGGCAGCGTCGAGTATCTGAGCTTGCGTCGCCGCTTCTCGCTCAGCCCGGACAAACACCTGATCCTCATGAAGCGCGTGTATGGTTCGCGGCGTTCGACCAGCGACTGCTTGGCCGCCACGATCCGCAAACACCAGAACGAGTGGGGCGGCGTGTACGATCACAACCGCGACATCCGCTCCGGATGCCACGCCATCGTACTGAACAAGGAGGGCGCTGGCTTGTGCTTGAACGTCGACGAGAGTCAAGTGATCTCGATCGTCAACCCCACGAGCGCACCGTGGCAGTACTGGAACGTCGACGTCT
This sequence comes from uncultured bacterium, assembly GCA_966249405.1. Taxonomy (GTDB): domain Bacteria; phylum Myxococcota_A; class Polyangia; order Polyangiales; family Polyangiaceae; genus SZUA-265. The sequence goes on from CBINDO010000013.1 coordinate 5,226, forward strand.
ACGGCTGGTTCAACTGGCGACAAGCCGACAACTTCCTGTGGCGCAAGTTGCTGCGCAAACAGAACGACGGCTCGTTCGAGACCTTCTCGCCCAAGTGCTACGAAGGCGGCCTGTCGTGCACGGGGGGCAATCCGAACACGTTGTTCCTGCCCGACCACGACTTGTTCGGCCTCTGAGCACGTCGACCACCCTTCCGATGAGTCGGGCAGCGCGCTATGCTGCCGTCGTCGTCGGGCGGGCGCTGGCCCTCACCTTCGGGTGAATTTCCAAGGGTCGTTGCAGGGACTGCGGTCCTGATCGATCCAATAGGCGGATCCCGCTGGCGCGGAGATCGGTATTCCTCCCGCGCCCGCCCGACGCCGCTGGACGCGAGGCAACTGCCACTAGCTCGCGAAGAGCTCGCCTCTTGCGTTATAAGCGCGAGTGGTGTCTTCGAATCCGTCGTTGTTCGATCCGCAGATCTACGTCGCCCAGCTGGCGAAGCTGCGCGACAAGTTCGCCACGCGACGTGGCGGCCGCCAGCCGAGTAGCGACGGTGTCTCACTCTCCGACCTACGCGAGCGGGGCGAACAGCTATGCCGGCTGATCGCCGATGAAGTACGCGCCGGGAATTACCAATTTGCCCCGCTCGAGCGCGTCTCCGTGACTTCCGACGGTAAGAAGCGGGTCATTCACCGGGCCAATCTGCTCGATGCGATCGTGCTGGGAGCGTTGGCACAACGACTGACGGCGTTGTTCGAGTCGGTGTTGAGCGACCACGTCTACGCGTATCGGCCCGGCCGCAACCCGCAGCTCGCGATCGAGCGAGTGCAGGATTATCTCGCGCAGCACCGGCTGGCGACGCCGGAGGTCACCCAGCGCGGCCTGTTCGTGCTGCAACGCGACCTATCGGCGTACGGCGAGTCTATACCTACACACGACGGCTCTCGACTGTGGCGCCTGCTCGACGAAACCCTGGTGGCGGCGACCGACCGCGACGAAGCCGTCATCTTGCGTTCACTCGTCGCCGCTGCTTGCCGCCCGGAGGTGCGGTGCCCCGGTGGCGAGACGTTCACCATGACCCATGGCCTGCCCACCGGATCGCCCGTCCAACAGCCGCTAGCGAACCTGTACCTCATCCCGCTCGACCGAGAACTCGACGCACTGAGGCCCGGGCTCTACGCGCGCTTCGGAGACGACGTGCTCATCCTCGACCCCTCTCCCGAACGCGCTGCCGACTTTGCACACCGCTTGGACGCCACGGTGCGTGCGCTGGCGCTGTCGGTCAACGCCACCAAGTCGCGTGACCTCTATTTTACGGGGCCGGGGCGCCCGTTCTCAGGCGCGTGCGCAGTCGACTTCCGTGCGGCTTCGCACGTGGAATATCTGGGTGTGCGGCTATCGTTCCTCGGTCGACGCGGGTTGAAGCGGAAACGGGTACGTGAGCTGCTGCAGCGCTCGCGACTACGCGCGCACAACGCACGCAGCGTGGCCCCAGACGATCGAGCCGTCGAGTTCGTGGCGGCCGCATTGAGCCGCGCCCTGCACGGTATCGACGAAGTCGCGGACCCGGCCACCGTCTCACTACGCAGCTGGGTCGACGATCGGGCTCAGCTGCGGCAGCTGGACTACCACCTTGCGTTGATGTGCGCCGAAGTGGTGTCGCGTCAGCGAGGCGTTCGGGCGTTTCGTTGTGTTCCCCCAGGGAACCTGCGTGCAAACGGCCTCCGCTCTCTCCTCGAGCTGCGCCGCCGCAACGGCCGAGGAACGCCGTGAAGCGCATCGGCGCGTGGTTGAAGACGGAGCGAGCGCGACTGGAGGCCGCTCCGCGTCTCTCCGACGCATTGCTGGGTATTCACCCGCACCGATACGCCGCCTATCGACTGCGATACACCTTGGTGCGCTCGCTGCTTCGGACCGGGCTGCGCATCTTCGAGTTGGCGTTGTTCGCCAGCATCTTGCCGTTCGAGATGGTCGGCACAGTGTTGGTCGTGCGCAGCTGCATGTTCGTGACAGAGAGCTTGTGGTGGGGCGCCCTCGAGCCGCTGCGTGACGAGGTGGGAAACCTGTTGACTCGAGGTCGCACTGGGCAAGCCTCGCTGCGGATTCGGCAATGGTTGGTCCTGGCCGTGGTCTTGGGTGTCGCGGCCGTCCTTGGTGCGCTGCTCTTCGTCGGGTTCGGACCCTCTCGTTATCGCACGCTCAGCGTGGTCGACCTCTACCTGTGCGGCAGTGCCGTGCGTTGGGCGCTCGATTTGTGCTCCACGACCTATCACGCCGGCGTGTACGGCGCGCGTCGGGTTTACCGTCCGCTGTGGAGTCTGTTCTTGACCGACGTCGCCGAGGTCGTCTTACTGGGAGGAGCATACTGGTGGCTGGGTGGCTGGGGGATCGGGGTCTCGCTGGTTTTGGTGGGCGGCGTCCGCGCGGTGACGTCGTGGGCGTTCACGCGCCGCGTCTATCGTCAACTCAGGCTATCTTTGGGCGGGCCACGAGCGTGGCTGGTCGCTTGGAGCAAGGGCGTTTGGTCACCGCGGCGCAGCTGGCAGTTCGCGTTGGGGAACGTGGTCGGCGAGGTAGATTCGCTGTTGGTCGTCGGGTTGGTAGCGACCCCTGGCAATCCACGGAGCACCCTGTTGCTCGCCGCGCTTTTTCACGTTTTGACGCCGCTCCAAGCCGCGGCTTCCTCTTGGCCCCGCCCCTTCTACTTCGACTTCAAGCGGCTTCAAGCGTGGGGTTCGCCGCTCTTGCTGCAGCGCTTCGAGTCTTTCCTCGACCGAGTGATGTGGTGGGTGCCCGTACCGATAGGACTAGTGACGTTGCTCCTGCTCGTGGCGTTCTGGCGCGGGGACGCGGGATGGCTGGCCTTCGAACTCCTGTGTTTTGCTGCGATCCGGGCGCGTCTGTCTTTGATTCACGTGCACGCTTACGCGCTCGGGGACCATCGATTCTTGCGCAGGTTGCTGCTCGTGATGTTGGGCGCGGCCGCGGTTGCACCAGTCGCCGCCTTCGTCGAGGCCCAAGTGGCGCTAGGGCTCGTGACGGCGGTTGCAGCGCTGGGCCTCGTTTTCGTTGGACGCCCAAGTTTCACGTTCGGCGGTGAACGGCCAAGGGGGGTCTTGGGCGCGTCGGTCTGGGTTCATTACTTGCTACGCGAGGCCGGACCGGTGTCCTTGGGCTTGGCGCGCATCGATCGACGCCTGACGACGTTGGGACGTGTAGAGCGCGCGTGGCGCGAAGCGCTCGGAACGGCGGTGCTCGCGCGCTTGTCTCACGACACCATCGTCTGGTTCGGAGCGAGTGCGCCGGCCCTCGAGGCGCTCAGCGCGACTTCGGGGGGCGCGTTGCGGATGCTCGAACTCGGAGCAACCCATGAGACGGGGGCCCTTGCGTTCAAGACGGGCTTACGCAGCCCCGTCTGGCAACGCCACTTCGGAGAAGCGGTTGCGCGACTCGGAAGCGCCACGGCTTCGAGCGACACCGATTGTCTCACGGAGCTGAAGCGCTCGGCCTCCGCCATCCATCCCGGGCTCGTCCTGCACCCGCTCGCGACGGCAACGCTGCTGCCGCAGCTCGCCCCCGGCTCACGGGGTGAGTTGCGGCGCACGATCTTGGACGCAGCTCGCGGACGCGCAGGGTTTCGCACCATGGGCGAATTCGATGTCGCGGTGTTCGCCCCTTGCGGCAACCCGGTAGCGCTGCTAGCAGCTCCCACATCAACGAGGCCTGGGCGGACGACGTGGCGTGCAGAGATAGCGTCATTGATTGAGCACGCAGAGCTCGCGGACGCCGTAGACCGACACGCCGGTCGCGCTCGTATCCAGACCTAGGCGCTCTAGAAGCCCGCCACCGCAAGCGCCTCGTTCGCCCGGTTCAACCAGAGCTGAGTCCTGCGACGCTCCATCAGCGTCAGCGCGTTTTCGCCCTCCGCGGTGTTGATTGCTGCCCAGAAACTGGAGCCCAGCCGGTCGATCTTGTACATCGTAGAGGCATCGAGCCCCGGGAATTCGACGACTTTCCCCCCCAGAGCCACGAGACGCTCGAGCGTCTCACCCACCGTCAATTGCGTGAAATCGGTGGAGCGACCCTGGTTCTTGACCACGACGAACTCGACGTCGTTGGGAAACGCGTCCAGAGTGCTGCGGAGCTCGTTGACGGAGTCGTAACCGCCGTCCGTCACGTGCCAGAACACGAGCCTCACGTTCATTTCTCGGGCAAAGCTGACGACGCCGCCAGCGTCCATCCATCGTCTCACCGCTCGCGCGCTCTGCGCAGGAAGATCCACGAGCACCTGCCGTTCCGCACCCAAAGCCCGATCGAGGATCTGATCGGCGCTCGCAAACGACTCGAGATCGACCGGTTGGGCAAAGTATGCGTAATAACGCAGTAACGCGCCGTGCGAGAAATCGGCATCGATCGCGGCGAACGGCAACTCACGATCGATGAAGCGCTGCGCCAAAACCCGCGCGACGACCGACTTCCCGACGCCACCCTTCTCGCCACCCACGAAATGAACGGTACTCATCGAGACCATGTGGACCGTAAGGTCGATCCAGGTCAAGGCGGTTGACGGCGCCAGTACGGGCCGAATGAATATACACGTGCGGCCGTGACCGCGCGTTCACCAGCCCGACACATGGCCGGTCGGCCCAATGAGTCCGCTAGGAGCGGGTCTCGAAACCTGAGACCCGCGACCCGCGTAGCAGCGAAGCGATCGAAAAGATGGGCGGCAGAGCCGGGAAAAAACGACCCGCCTCACCCAACTGGGGCGGGCGTTTTTCCACTCGCGACCGGTTTAGAGATCTGCTCTAGACTCCACTCGATCGGGCCCGTTAGTTGGACGCTTTTTTTATTGGCTTCAGCCACAACAGACACGGGAGCCACACCAGATTGGCGATCAGCGCGATCCCCAGCATGAGGGTCGCCAAAACTCCGATTGACGCCAGGCCCGGGTTCGAGCTGCCAATCAGCGCCACGAAGCCCGCGATCGACGTCAAAGTTGCTCCGAGCACAGCCCTGGCGGCGGTCGGCAACATGTCTTCCTCGCTGGAGGAGAACGCCCAATCCACGTACACGGCGCCGTCGATGCCGATCCCGAACGCGAGCGGGAAGACGAGCATGTTGTAGAGGTTCACCCGAACGCCGAACAGCGTCGCGATGCCCAGTGAGACACCGGTCATGATGAACATCGGCAGGAGCACCGCGACGATGCGCCACCAGTTGCGCCCCAAAAACACGGTGCCGAGCGCCGCACCAAAGATTGCGAGCCCCACGATCAACGGGGCCTCGTTGCGCAGACGCGGGGTTACTTCACCGAGCTGAGCCACCGTCGAAGCGAAGCGAACTTTGGGGTGTTCTCGACGCAGCCCTTCGAGGGTTTGCGCCAAGTTCTCCATCTGCCGGGCGTCAGAGCCGCGCAGGTCGGTGTACAAGATGCCGAGCGTCCCAAAGCTGCCGTCGCGCTCGAATAGCCAGTCGGAAACCCACTTCGGGATTTCAGAAGTAACGATCGGCGTCTTGACCCGCGTGAGCGGCTCGATCTTGTCGATGTCGCGGATCACGTCGGGCCCGACGTGTTGTTTGGCACGGAGCAAGTTGGCGTTGATCTCCGCCAAGAGCTCCAACTTCTCCGGCTGATCGGGAGGGAGAAACGCGCTGGGGACGATCAGCGATAGGTTGCCCTGACTGAGGAACAGCTCGGGGGGGGCTTTCCGGATTGCCTGAGCAACGTCTCGCAGCGCGGCTTCGTCGTCCGCCATCAGATAGATCGCCGTGCGGTTGGTGCCGTGGAGCGCGTCCCCCCAGGGAATGCCGTGCCCGACTTCTTTGGAGTCGAGCTTGCGGAAATCGTATTCGAACTCGAGGCCATTGGTCACGAGACCACCGGCGATGGCGCCGAGCGCGACGGTGACGATGCCGCCGGTCCAAACGATGGGCCGCGCGTGGCGGCGCAAGAACGCCCATGGCTCCCACGCGTACCGCCGCAACACGAAAGGACACGTCTCCTTGCGATCGAGCACCGCCGAAAGAGCGGGCAAGAGCAGCAAGAACGCCGACAACGCAGCCATGATACCGAAGGCGGCGATCGGCCCCATCTCCGAGAAGCCCCGGAACGAGGCCACCCACAAAGCGGCGAATCCGAGTGCGGTCGTCCCCGCGGCGACGACCAAAGACGGCCCCACCGACTCGAAGGTGTGAATGACGCTCTCGGCGGGTGAACGCCCTGCCTCGCGTTCACGCGTGTAATGAGTGAGCAGGTGCAATCCGAAGTCGATGCCCATGCCCGTCAGGATTGCCAAAGTGAACGCACTGATCAGGTTCAGAGACGGGTGAACGACCGCGAGCGCGCCACCGGTCCAACAGATGCTCGCCAAGATTGGAACGAACAGCGCGATCAAACTACGCAAGCCGGAGAACTGGAGCAACACGACCAGCAGCACGAGGCCGGTCGAGAGCAGAGTGGTGCTCGAAAGGTCGGCCAGCACGCGCTGCCGAGTGATGGGTCCGTTGCGGTATTGGCCGCTGACGGCGAACTTCAGGCTGGGGTCGCCCGCTTCGCGTTCGAGATCCGCAAACAGCGCGTTCGAGCGCGTCATGATCAGGTCGGCATACTCCAAGTCTCCCGGATCTCCCGACAACGACGCCTGCACGACGCACACGTTGTTCTTGGGGTCGCACAACTCGCCCGCGTGGGCGCTGTCGGCGCTCGGCGTCGCGGCCCCATTTGCAGGTGCGTCGTTCGTATCGAAGACGTTGGACGCGTCACTGCCCAGCACCTTGGCGAGCGCGCTCAAGTCGGGGTTCTTCTCGATCGACCGCTGCAACGCAGCCGCGTCGGGCAACGGCGGGGCCTCGTCTTCGATGTTGACGCAGCCAGGTAACTTACGACACTCCTCCCATTGCATGCGCTCTTCGACCTGGTCGCCGAAGGTCGCGAGTTCCTCCTTGGGTAGCAACAACAGCCGCCGCTCCAGGAAGTACTCGGGATCGCGCCGATAGGTGACCCACTGTGTCTCACCCCACTTGGCGACCTCGTCGGTGAGTCGTTTGGCGTACTTCCGACTGACGTCGATGTCCCCCGACTGAACGACGAGGTACAAGGGCGAACTGCTGCGCACGCGTTGGGACATCTCCACGAGCGACTTGGCCGCTGCCGTGTCTTCGGGCAGCAACGCGTCGAGCCGCGGGTTGACCTTGAGGCGCTGCGCTCCCCAGACCGACGCCAGCGTGACCAGAAGTGCCACGCCGAGCACCAACAGTGGCTTGCGAACCGAGAACTCGACGTAAGCGCGCGTGACCCGTGGAATCGCCTCAGAGACCCGGTTGGCGAGCGATGGGAAGAGTGCCATTGCGCCCGAGGACTAGTGCGGTCGGTGCGAAAAGCAAGGCGCAAGTAACGCCGATGCCCGCAATGAGCCCAATCAATCGCATGGCGGGCTGCTCTGACATTGCCAATAGCCCGAATCCGCACACGTTCGAGATCCACGATACCAACAGGCCGGTCATGGTTGCCCCGAGCCCACGCCGCGATCCGAGATCGACACCGTCGCTACCATCGACGAGAAACACGGCGTAATCGACCCCCAGGCTGAGCACCATCAGCAACGACGTCAAGCCCAGGATGTTCAACGGCACACCCACCAAACCGAGTACGGCAATCGTCACACTTGCCGAAAGCACCGCAGGCAGCAGCGCCGAGAACGCGCTGCGCAAGTTCCGATACTGCACGAGCAATACCAGGAACACCCCAACCAATCCGAGACCCAAGAGTTCACTCGTCCTCACCCGGTGCTGCCGCGTCGCATCGGTCATCAAAGCCGCTTGGTCGATGTAAAGTGCGCCGGGGATGGCTTCGATCCGTCGTTCGAGGGCGGCTGGTTCGTGAACGCCCCGTAAGAACGTCAGGAATGCAGTCTTTGGCTCGTTCGCGTCGCCAAGGCGAATGCGATGCGCGCGCACCAAGTCGACTGCGCGAGAGGTGGCTATGTCGTCGAAGGTGATCGGAGCGAGCTCCGGTTGGGTGAGGAATTCGAAGAAGGGTGTGAAGCCGTCCGCGTTGAAGCCCACGCGTTCGAGCGCCTTCGGAAGGCGCGTTGCCAAGTCGGCTCGGCGCACCGTTTCGGCCACCGCGCGTTGGGTCTCGGCCGACGGGAGCAAGCGACTCGAGCTCTGGACGCCGTCGATTTCGCCCGCAGCCTGCGCCGCCTCGAGCGCCCGCGCGATGCGGTCATTGACCTGTAGTGACGACTCGTCGTCCTTGCCCAACGCCACGACTATCCGCCGCGTGTCCAGCGACGTGACGCGTTGGCGAACGCGGGCGTCTTCGGCGGCAATTGCCGGATCGGGCACCGTCAGCGCCGAAAGGTCGTCTTCCCATCGCACGCGCGAGATGCCAAAGACACTCAGAGCAAAGGCGGCGACCAACATCCAGCGCGCGATGCGCGGCTTGCGATGGAGCACCCCGACGAAGCGCGCGAGCCCATCCGCGAGGCGCGCCAAGAACGGCACCGGCGCCCGATTGGCGCCCGCCAGGTGCGGCACCACGGTCAACGTCGCGATCAACGCTGCGGCGACCCCGACCGCAGAAAACGCCGCGATTTGCACCAGCGCAGGGAACGGTGACGCGCCGAGCACGGCGAACCCGACGATGGTGGTGAGCGCGCCGAGCGTCAACGCGACAGTGATGTGCCGCATGGTCGCAAGCGGTCCACCAGGCGCCGGACACAACCGCAAGTGCGCGTAGAAGTGGAGCACGTAGTCCATCGCAACGCCGATCAGTGAGGCGCCGACGGCGAGCGTCACCCCGTGCACTTCACCCCAAATCGCCAGCGTTGCAGCCAGCGCCGTCAACATGCCGAAAGCGATCGGTACCTGCAGCAGCAGGATGAGCCGTAGGGAACGGAACAACAGCCAGCAAAAAGCGGTGAGACTGATGACCGATATCAGCGCGATGCGGGAGATGTCCGCTTGAATCTGCCGTTGCGTGCTCAGGGCAAACCGCGCAAAGCCGCTAGTCTCGATCTTGACGTCTGGAAATTCTCGTCGCAACACGGCGAACGCGCGGTCCAGCGCGCCCAGCACTTGACCTTGCACGTCGGTGTCCATCGCAGGCGCGTGCGTGGCCAAGAACAGGACGCCGAAGCGCTCGCCGGCAACGTAACGCCCCTGCTCGAGTGCAAGCGCCGGGCTTGGTCCGAGCAAAGACTGCAACAGCGTCGGAACGACGAGGAACGGATCTTCCGGCGCCACGCGATTGATCAACGGTGAGACGGGTGATGCGAGCCCCTCGGTTAGGCGAAGGAGCGCCTCGTCGAGGGCGGAGTCGGTCAGCAGCTCGGCCGCACGCTCTGGCGTGGCCGCAAAAAACGCCAAACGCCGTCGGCTATACAGGCTCCACAAGACCTCGTCGATACCCGTGGGGGGCTTGGCGTTGACGTAGGCAAGCCTCGATACCAATGCGGCGTCTTCGAGGATCAGGGCTTCGAGCCGTTCCGACATCTGCGCCGCCGCTGCGCTCGAGTTACCTTCGAGCGTGATGACCAGGGTCCGACTCAACTCGCCGGTCGACAAGGCCTTGGACACCTCCGCCTTGGTGCGTTGTTCGCCGCGAGGAAAAAACGCGCTCATGTCGGTCGTGGTGCGGAAACGCAGACCCACGTAGACGGCAAGGACCGCGCACACGACGAGTCCGACGAGCAAGCTGATTCTACGCGAGACCACCATCATCGCCGCGGACCATAGACCAAAGCTCAACAGGCGCGACCCACAAAACTCCAACGGCGCCCTGCGCGGAACGGCGGGTCTCAGGGCGTCGTGCCCCAGCCGGGTCGTGACAAGAAGGCGCGGATGCAGTCCTCGAGCCGGGCGTAACATTCCTCGAAGGCGGCGGTATCACGTCCCACGGGGTCGTCGATGCGCTCCCCCCGTTGGTGGGGGTCGAACTCGCTCAAGAGGCGCACGTGTCGATCACCTTTGATAGCAAACTTCGCGACGATGTCTTCGCGGTGCCACGGGTCCATCACCAGGACGACGTCCGCCCAGGCGAGGTCTTCGGCGGACAGGTGACGTGAAGAGAGCTTGGGCAGCGGCGTGCGGGCACGCTCGCATACCGCGCTCGCCTCCGCCGCGGCCGCTCGCCCCCCCATGTCCAGCAACCCCGCCGAGTTCACCTCCATCGGCAAGCTCCGCTCCGCGATCTCGAAGTGTAAAATGGCTTGAGCCATGGGGCTTCGACAGATGTTGGCGGTACACACCATCAGGACCCGACGTTTGATCTCGGACATGGGCAAACTCGACGACTTTTTGGCAGCCGCCTCGAACCATTCGATCGGTGCCAAAGACTGGTAGCACGGGATCGTTCACCGGGCTCCGATGGTCGAGCTGACGCCGCCGTGGCTGACGGCGTCGCCCGAGCTTTCGCGCGCCGTCGGATCGGGGTGGACGCGGCAACTTCATTTACGCCGCTATCACCTGGCGGGCCTTTCGTCTGGCGAACCGTCGTGAAGGCGTGTTACGCGCATGGACCGGAGGATGTGCTTGCCGTGACGACGCTCGATCCGTGGTTTTTGGAGAACTTGGCGTGCCCAGCGGACCACTCGCCGCTGCAGTGGGACGGCAAGCGACTGGCGGGGGCTTGTGGCCACAGCTACCCGGTGGTGGACGGCATCCCCGTGCTGCTCCAGGCCGACGTGGAGCAGACCCACCGGTCGGCTGCGGTGAGCATCGATCGAGCTCGGTCCGCAGACGCCGCAGCGAACGGCGCTCGACCCGAGCCTGGCGGGTCGCCTGACGTCGAATCTAGTCCCACGGGTGTGCACCCCTACGTGCAACAGGTGCTCGCCGCCACCAACGGTATCATGTACCGGAATGTCACTCCGACGAGTTACCCCATCCCCGATATTCGCCTGCCCGAGGCGAGCGGCGAGCAGTGGATGCTGGACATCGGCTGCAACTGGGGTCGTTGGTGTGTCGCCGGCTCGCGCAAAGGTTATCGTGTCGTGGGCGTCGATCCATCGCTCGAGGCGGTCACCGTCGCACGTGAAGTGGCGAAGCAGCTCGGAGCCCGCGCGTTGTTCGTCGCTGCGGACGGACGTTACTTGCCGTTCCGCGACCAGACCTTCGACGTCGTCTTCTCCTTCAGCGTGCTGCAGCACTTCTCGAAAGACAACGTCAGACACGCTCTGCGCAGCGTGCGCCGAGTGCTCAAGCAGGACGGCGTGAGCTTGGTCCAGATGCTCAACCGGATCGGTCTACGCAGCATCTACAACCAGGCGCGGCTCGCCTTCGAGGAACCACACCAATTCGACGTTCGGTATTGGACGACGCGCGAGCTCCACGACACCTTCGCTGCGGCGATCGGGCCAAGCAGCTTGGCGGTGGACGCCTTCTTCTCTGCCAACGCACAGACCTCCGACATCCCGCTCCTGCCGCGCAAGTACCAACTCGTGGTGCGCTCTTCGGAGAAGCTTCGAGCGCTGGCCAACCGCGTGCCCGCGCTCAAACACGTCGCCGACAGCATCTACATCACGTCGAGCGCCGATCCGTCGCGACTGGCTCAGGTAAACGCGCGCGTGACCCGCACCACCTGAGCCTGCCGACGCCGAAGGGTGCGCACCGTCAGTTGCCCGCGTCGACCTCGGGCGCCGTGAACTCGCCGTCGATGACGTGAACGACACCGCTCTGCGTCAGTAGATCGGGACGCACGATGTGCACGCCGTTGACGTCGAGCGTCTCCGGGTCGATGTCGATCGGGCCGCCGCCGAGAGAAGTGAAGACCTGGGTGCCGAACATCAATCGATCACGGACGCCCGGGCTTATCGCGTGAGCCTCGACGAAGGCGTTCGCAGAGGCCACTTCGCCAATCGCCAGATCGTAGGGGGCGAACAGGGTCGACAATCCCGTCAACAGCCCGGTCTGCGTTACCGCGTCGCTCACCTTCGAGAGCGCGGGATACGAAGCGAGCGCCTGCGCGGTCGTGCCAGGGAACGTGACGTCCTGAGGGACGAGCACCCCATCGAGCGCGTGCACGACGCCGTTCGCGGCTGGAATGTCCCGAACCACGATGCTAGCCAGGCCGTCGACGAGCAAGGCGGGGTCGCTCGGCCCCGGCACGCTCACGACGGTGAACGCTTTGACGGAGGAGTTCGTGATCGTGTTCGGCAGACCGTCTTGCCCCGGTTCACTCAACGCCGGCGAATCGATCACCGCGTCGACGACGTGAAAACCGAGGACCTTGGCCAGGTCGTTGCCGAACGTCCCGGTGATGCGGTTGAAGGCTGCGTCGCTAGGCGCGAACAAGGTGACCGCTTCGGCCGTCGCCAGGTGCTCCGAGAACGACTCGGTGGTGCTCGGGATCGTGGTCGACGACAAACTGGCGCGCAGGCTCGTGAACGTCTCACCACCCGCCGACCGCGCCAACACCTCGGCCACGTTCGGCGGCGCCTCGAGCACGCTCTGCACGACGTGCAGGACACTGCCCTCATCTCCCGACTCGACGGGCAAATCCGCGATCACCACCCGCGACACACGCTGCCCGTCGTGGATCAGCAAGCCGCTCGAGGTGGAAACGCCCATGTAGTGGCCAGGTGCAGTCTGAACGACGCCACCGCGGGCCAAGGCGCCGCTCGTCACTTTGTGCGGCAGGACGTGGTAACTCAGACCCGGTGCCGTCTCCCCGGCGTCCCCCGCATCGGGCTCGACACTCTCCGCATAGCCCTCGAACCCGCCGTTGATGGGCGCAAACAAAGTCTTGTCGTCCTGACCCAGCAGGGCGAGCTGGTCGTCGGTCAGATGACTCTCGAGTTCACTCAGGCGTGGATAGGCGTGCACGGCTTCGGCGAGCGTCCCCGGGAAGACCTCGACGGTGAGCACAGAGTCCACCTTGTGAACGGTGTCGGCGCGGAGCGCACGATCACGAGCCGTCACGCGGGTGAGGCCGTCGATGTAGATTTCGCCCTCGGTCAGCGAGATCTCGTGGCGCAAATCCAACACCGAGAATACCGTCCCCGACGATACCAGCTCTGCGCTGGATTGAGCTTCGGAGACGAGGTGATTACGCACGAGCGCCTCGACTTGCTTGCGGCTGAGCGAATCCAAGTACCCCTCGGGCAACCGTTCGAAGCCACCGTTCGTCGGCGCCAGGACGGTGAAGGGCCCCTCCTTTTCGAGGTCTTCCTGCATCTCGGCACGCACGATGAGTTGCGCGAAAATGGTGGTGTCTGGGTCGGCGCTCAAGCCCTCGAGCAGTCCAACGTCTACGTCTGCATCCGCGCCGCCGTCGGTCACGCCGGCATCGGTGGCGGCGTCGGCGGTGGTGCTCGACTCCCCGCCGGAGGTCGTCTCGCTACCATCGGACGAGGCGTCCGCAGCGCCCGCATCGGAGTCGTCGCTTCTGGATAACTGCTCGTTGGACCCCCCGTCAGACGCCGAACTCGCCCCTGAATCGCCGCTCAGGTCGGGGCCATACGTAGGAGAGTCATCATCGCTACAGCCCAATTGGACCAAAGTCCCGCACAGTCCCAACACCAAACCAACGCGCCGCGAATTCAGAACAGTCATGATTGACCCTCCTCGGTAGGCGCGCGTGCTATCCGTCTTCGCTATCGTCTTGCAACACTGACGTGCCTAGATCAGAAACGATTCTGCACTTTTACATAAGTGCGACAGGGATCGGGCTCGCGTGTCGCGCGCGGATAGATTCCGTTTCGACTGTACCTCGCTGGTACGTGGCCCAAAAGAGCAGCCGCTACGTGTCACGGAAATCAGTCTTGCATAAGAGGCGTGCATGGGGTTGGCTTCCATCGACGGGGGTGCCGAGGCATGAGTTCACGAGCGCAGAATCGCGTAGATCCAGAGACACTGAGGCCGAGTGTCGAGGCGCCGACGAGTGGCGTTCAGCCCGGCGGGTTTGCAGCCGCCCGCGCCTCGACGTTGGAGAGTGGACGTGTGATGACGGCCGCGCTTCCTGAGGGGGCAGTGCAGCTGCGCACCATCAGTTACGTGTTGTTCCACGACATCCACATCTTGATACACGACCTCCAAGATCCAGAGCAATCGGAGTGGGACATGGCGCTGGCTGCGGTCGAGCCGTACGTGAAGTCCAACGTGCTCAAGGGTGTCTTGGTTCGCAGCTTTGGTGGCGGCCCTACGCCGCATCAGCGCCGACAAGTGATCGAGCTCTACGAAGGCAAACAGATGCCCGTAGCCAACGTGTCGGACTCGGCAGTCACGCGCGCCATCACGACGGCGATGAGCTGGTTCTATCGGGGTACGATGCGTAGCTACTCGCCCAGGGACTTGTCTCGGGCGATTCAATACCTCGGCGTCCCGGACACCGCGCACGAACACTTCTCGAACGTGATAGCCGCGCTCTGCATCGGGCGTGGCAAGCGCACGTTGTAACGGCGCGCTCGCCACGCGTGCCGTCTTCAACGTTGGATGAGGTCGGCCAGCGCGCTCGTGAGCGCCATGATGAAGGCCGCGAAGAACGCGACGCCGAACGAGCGGATCTCCAACCGCGACGTGAGCGCGTCAGCCAACTTGAGGAGCACGGCAGCCACCACCAGTCGAGTGAGGAACGCAAACAGGAAACCGAGCCCAAGAGATGCGATCCCGATCAATCCGAAGATCAGCCAACCCAACAGCAGATTGAGGACCCCGAAGATTGCCGCAACGACCAGGAAATCTCCCAGTCCACCTTTGACCTTGAAACCGTCGAGCAGGCGGTCCGCCACCCACAGTCCAGCGGCGATCGTCGCCCAAGCAAATAGAACCTTCATGGCGCACCCTTCTTGGTTGTGTTTACGCCATGTTAGCGCGCGATGCCCGGGCCTGGCCAAGGCTAAACTCGCGACTAGAAAAAACCGGCTGGCGCCGTGGTTGCGGTGGAAACGGACGCCGCTGGCAGCGAGGCAACCCGCTCCGGACCCGATCAGCTAGCGATGTACCCACGAGGCCTCGCCGCAGCCAGAAACTTGGGGCAACCCCTAGACGGCCGGCCGCGTTGCAGCTAGTTGGGCGGTGTGAAAGTCGTAGTCGTTGGTACTGGGTACGTCGGATTGGTTGCAGGCGCTTGCTTTGCCGAGTCCGGCCAGGATGTGGTGTGCGTCGACGTGGACGAGGCCAAACTCGAGCGTCTCAAGCAGGGCCAGGTTCCGTTTTACGAGCCCGGCCTCAACCAAATGGTGCAGCGCAACTGGCCAGAGCGGTTGAACTTCACCACCAACCTGCGCGAAGCGCTCGATGGCGCATCGGTTGCGTTCATTGCGGTGGGTACACCGCCGAACGAGGACGGCTCGGCCGACTTGAGCGCAGTACTGACCGTTGCCGAACAAATCGCGACGAACGCTCACGGCGACTTGGTCGTCGTTCTCAAGAGCACCGTGCCCGTCGGAACCAACGACAAGGTACGCGCCGTCGTCGAGAAGGTGGCCCGCCACAAGATGATGGTCGCGAGTAACCCCGAGTTCCTCAAAGAAGGCGCTGCGATCAACGACTTCTTGAAGCCGGACCGCATCGTGGTGGGCGCTCGCGATGAACGGGCGTTCGAGATCCTCTCTCGTCTGTACTTGCCGTTCAATCGTCAACAGAACCGCATGTACCGGATGGACCCGAAGAGCGCCGAGATCGTCAAATACGCCTCGAACGCGATGCTAGCGACCAAGATCTCGTTCATGAACGAGGTCGCGGTGTTGTGCGACGCAGCTGGCGCGGACGTCGAACACGTGCGCATGGCGGTTGGTGCAGACAAGCGTATCGGCTATCCCTTCTTGTTTCCGGGCATGGGGTTCGGCGGTTCGTGTTTCCCCAAAGACCTGCGCGCGCTGGTTCGCACCGGCGAAGAGCTGGGCGTACAGATGGACGTTTCCCGCGCCGCTGCCAGCTCCAATCGCAAGCCGATCGACATGTTGATCAAACACATGAAGGAAGATTTCGGCACCCTTCAGGGCAAACACTTCGCGTTGTGGGGCCTTGCGTTCAAACCTCGCACGGACGACGTGCGTGAAGCACCGGCCCTGGCCCTCGCGAAAGAGTTGATCAACGCGGGCGCGACCGTCGCGGGCACGGATCCGGAAGCCCTCGAGACGTCGCGCGCGGCCCTCGCTTACCTCGGCATCAAAGGCGTAGAGCTGGTGAAGGACCAATACGAGGTAACCCGCGGCGCGGACGCGCTCGTGCTGTGCACCGAGTGGAAGCAGTACGCCGCGCCCAACGTCCGCAAGCTGACTCAGCTGATGCGCGGCCGTCGCGTCTACGACGGGCGCAACATCTGGATCCCGGAGGAGTTCCGCGAGGCGGGCTTCACCTATCTCGGTATCGGCCGCAAGTAAGAGGAGCGGGTCTCGGGACGTGCCTCGGGTCCGGCCGTTGCCGCCCCGAGGAGCGCCCATCGCGCGGCTGTGTTTCATACCAGCGCGCATGTACTGCGTCGGGGCCGCGTCCCATCTGAAACGTTTTCGCCGCCACAGGTTCACCTTTGGGCGACCAGCTTCCCACCCGTTCCCCAGCTCGTACGGCCCACGTCACTCGACGACGGGTCCGAGAAAGGGCGCAACATGAGCTACTTCGCGTGGGACACTCGTTTCGATTTGGGGGTCCCGGAGATGGACCGGGAACATCAGCGGCTGATCGATTTGATGAATCAGCTTCACAATCACCATGTGAGCGGCGCGCCAAAAGCCACCATCGAAAAGACCCTGACGGCGCTGGGTAACTACACGGTGACGCACTTCTCCCACGAAGAGGCGTACATGGAGAAGATCGGATACCGCGACGTCAAGGTGCACAAGCTCGTGCACAAAGACTTGCTCGAAAAATTCTCCCAACATCGACGCGAATTCGAGCGCCGGGGAGTGCTAGACGAGGCCTTTTTCTCCTTCCTCAAGCGCTGGCTCGCGGCTCACATCATGGGCATCGACATGAAGTACTCACCACACAGCGCCGCTGCAGCTCACGCGTGACCTCACTGTTCGGCGAGTCGCCCCGGCGCGGTCCGCGCTGACCCGGATCAAGGATTGTGTCGCGTCGGGGTTGGGGGCCCACCGAGAGCCGAGTGGACGAGCGTTTGCATGTCCTGCTTGCTCTCCGGCTCTGCCACCCACGGTAACGCCAAGACCGGCACGTTCAGCTCCTGCCGCAGCCGCTCGTGCATGGCGTCGGCTTGGAGTTGGGCCGCACCGTGCTCGAGTGCAACGTTTACCCATTGCCTCGCCTCCTCGCTCGAGGTGAGCGGTGGCTCTTGCAACGTCGCGAGCTCGTTCATCGAAAACAGCGGCGCCGGTACCGCGTTCATCACGATCGCCGAGAGCGGTACGCCCATGACCTGCACCTCTGCGGCAAGCTCGAGGGCTTCTTGAACCGGAAGTTCCTCGGGCAACGTCACGACCACGACTCCCGTACGGCGAGCGTCCTGCAGCATGTCCCACGCCGCGGCCGCGTCGCGACGCAGGATGCCCGGCGGTGACGCTTCGGTGATCACTCGCGGGACTCGCAACATCTCCAAGCCGTGCCCGGTCGCCGGAGCGTCGAAAACCACGGCATCGAAATCCGATCCACCCAACGCCGGGTCGCCGTCGGCGTGAAACCACGCCTTGCCCAGCGAAGCCCATTGGTACAGTCCCGGAATCGCAGACAAGAACGACTGGGCGTACTTGTTACCAAACAGCGCCTGGTACGCGACGCGGCTGCGCAGCGTGATTTCGCCGTAGTCCCGCAGCGACCGCTCGGGCTCGACCCACAAGACCGATAACCCCGGCTCCACCGCGACGACGTCGGTCGTGATCTCCACGCCGCCCAACATCGCCCCGACCTGGCCCTTTTCCGTCACGGCAAGCAACACCCGGCGGCCCAAGCGCACCAGCGCCCGAGCCAGCGCAACGCTAACGGTGGATTTCCCGACACCACCCTTACCCGTGACAAACAAAAACTTCCGATCGATGTTACTTGTCGCGTGGCTCACCGTCGTGCGCCTTGTAACAGATGAAGAGCCGGTAACCGATGAATATCGCCCTCCTCCAGTTCAATCCCGTGGTCGGTGACCTCGAGTCCAACGCCGAGAAGCTCTTGGAGTGGGCGCGGACCGCAGAGACCCGTGGCGCCTCCATCGCGATCGCCCCCGAGCTATGTTTGTGCGGTTATCCGCCCAAGGACTTACTGGACCGTCCGGCGTTCGTGCGCGACCTGCTGGCCGTGACTGCCAAAGTCGTGAGCCAGAGCCCTGGCATCCCGTTGTTGTTCGGCAGCATCTCGGTGCGTGAAGGGCGACTCTTCAACTCGGCGAT
Source organism: uncultured bacterium (assembly GCA_966249405.1). Taxonomy (GTDB): domain Bacteria; phylum Myxococcota_A; class Polyangia; order Polyangiales; family Polyangiaceae; genus SZUA-265. Next base: position 23,483 of record CBINDO010000013.1, read on the forward strand.
CGCCGCGCAGAACGGAGTCGCGCTCGGATGTGCGACCAAGCAGCTGCTGCCGACCTATGACGTGTTCGACGAACACCGTCACTTCACTCCCGGGAGCGCGTTGCTTCGCGTGCAACTCGGGCAGCTCAACTGTGCCGTCTCCATCTGCGAGGATGCATGGGGTGCGACGGACGACGCCAAGCGTCGTTACGACGCCGACCCCCTGGCGGCGCTGGCGACGACGCGCAGCGACCTGCTCGTCAACTTGTCGGCCAGCCCATTCACTTTGGACAAGTATTCGTTCCGCAGCGAGTTGTTCGCATCCGTGGCGCGACGTTATCGCATCCCCGTCGCTATGGTGAATCAAGTCGGCGCCAACGATGAGTTGATCTTCGACGGACACAGCGGTGTGTGGAACGAAGCAGGCGCTTTGGTAGCCCGGGCCAAGAGCTTCGAAGAAGACCTGCTGCTCACCGACTGGAGCGCCGTCGGTAACCCGGAACAGACACCCTCGAACGAGGAGCTGGCGTACCGAGCGCTGGTGCTCGGCCTGCGCGACTACGCGCGCAAGTGCGGGTTCTCCAAAGCCGTGTTGGGACTCAGCGGTGGCATCGATTCGGCGCTGGTCGCCACCTTGGCTGCCGATGCGCTGGGCCCCGACAACGTCCTCGGGGTCGCCATGCCGTCGCGTTATTCGTCGGAGCACTCGGTAGCAGACGCCAAGCAGCTCGCTCGAAACCTCGGGATCGGGTACGAGCTCCTGTCCATCGAACCCTTGTTCACCAGTTTCCTTCAGACGCTCCAAGCGCCCGTCGACCGCCTGCACCCGCCGTACCCCGGCGACGTGACCTGGGAGAACGTGCAGGCGCGGTTGCGCGGTGCGACAATCATGGCGCTCTCGAATCGCACGGGAGCGCTGGCGCTGACGACGGGCAACAAGAGCGAAGTGGCCGTAGGTTACTGCACGCTGTACGGCGACATGGTCGGAGGCCTCGCCGTGATCAGCGACGTCCCCAAGACGTTGGTGTATTCGATCTGTCGCTTCATCAACCGGCACGGCGAGCGCATCCCCGACAGCTCGATCACGAAGCCGCCGTCGGCCGAGCTCCGTCCCGACCAAAAGGACGAAGACTCGCTCCCACCATACGCCGTCCTCGATCCGATCCTCGAGGCGTGCGTCGAAGACGGCTCGAACGTGGACGAGATCGTTGCGCGAGGTTTCGACCGCGACACGGTGGTGCGCGTGGTGAAGTTGGTGCGCGGTGCGGAGTACAAGCGTCGCCAAGCGGCACCGGGGCTCATCATCACTTCGAAGGCGTTTGGGCCCGGACGCCGTATGCCAGTAGCGCAAAGATACCGGTTCGGCACCTGACGTTGCCCAACGCCACAGGATCCCGAGGCGGCGGACGGGCGCGGGCCTCCCCCACGGCCGGTCGCACGAAAAACTTAAGGCGTCTCGTCGTTTGGGCCTAACCTTGCGGTTCCATGCGGTCGTTGCTGACCGTACCCCCCGCTCATGTTCGCAACCCACATCGAAGCCGGACCCAACACGAGCCGTGCCCAACTAGAACGGCGCTTGCAGAGCCTGGCGCTGAATCGACCGCGTTGTCTGCTCACCTACGCGGACATCCAAACGCCGCTGTCCGCGCTGGTCCCGGCGCTGAGTACCGTGTTTCCCGGCGTGCCGGCGTTCGGTTGTACGTCGTTCCTCGGAGTTTGCGTACCAACCGGGTTCAAGCGTGGCGTCGGAATCCTGGTCTTCGAAGAGGACGACGGGATCGAAATCACGGCAACACTCGTCACCTGCAACGAGAACAACGCGCGGACCCATGCCGAACGCGCAGCCGCCCAGCTCGAGCAACAACTTGGCGGTCCCCCGCATTTGGTGTTGATGCACGCGACGCCTGGCTACGAAGAGCAACTGCTGGAAGGCCTGCAGGCACGCCTGGGCCCCGTGCCCGTGTTCGGAGGCAGCGCTGCTGATGACACGATCTCGGGTGAATGGAGCGTGCTGTGCAACGGTCGCGTCTCGGGCAATGGCGCCGTGTTCGCCGGCCTGCGCTCGGAGCGACGCATCACCGGCGGCTTCGTCGGTGGGTACCTCCCAAGTGAACACCGGGGTGTGATCACCCGCGCCGAAGGTCGCATCGTCCACGAGATCGACGGCAAGCCAGCAGCTCACGTCTACAACCAATGGACCAACGGCTCGATCGCGCACAAGCTGACGACGGGCGGCCGCATCTTGGCGGAGACGAACTTGCTGCCGCTGGCTCGTGACGTGGCCGTCAGCGGCGCCATGCCGAGGCGCTTGCTCGCTCACCCCGAGAGCGTGATCGGTAGCAGCGGCTCGCTCGAGTTCTTCAGTCGCTTCCGCGCCGGGGATACGGTCTTATTGATGACCAACACCCCAGCCGGCCTGGTGCCGCGCATGCGCCGCGCGACCGAGCGCGCCGTCGAAGGTCACCTCAGCCCTCGGGGCGGCTTGCTCGTGTATTGCGCAGGCTGCTTGAGCAGCACGCCTAACGATGGCGCGAGCATCGGCAAACAGTTCCGCGACGTGGTTGGCGACGTCCCCTACGTGGGCATCAGTACCTTCGGTGAACAAGGTTCGTTCTTCAACAAGGGCAGCAACTATCACGGCAACCTGATGTGCAGCGCGGTCGTGTTCGAGTGAACGCGGTCGCGACCATCGGTCACGCGTGGATGGCGCGAAGGGATCTACCGCTCCGAGCAATTACGGAATAGAAACCCGCCCCAGTTGTTTGCCTAGCCCGTCTGCCATGAAAGTCGTCCCGCTTTTTCTTTCCTCGTTGGCCCTGGCCTCGGCCGTGGCTTGCTCGGTCAAGATCCCGAAGAACAAAACCGTCGTGACCACGCCGACGACCAAGGCCGCATCTCCAATCGCGATGCCCGGGGATGCGACGCAGCCCGAAGCGGCGCCCGCAGCCACTGCGACGGCCCCATCGCCGAGCGCGGCGCCAAGCGTGGTCAAAGAGGACAGCGTGTTCCGTGTTCCGGTTGGGCCCGCATTGCTCATTTCCCCCGGAGAAGGCGTCGGCCCCGTCCGCTTCGGAGCCAAGCTCAGCACGATTCAGCGTCTGATGGAGGCCGATTGCACCGAGTTGACCGAAGACAAGGGCATGCAGTGGTGCCGCTATCAGCCTCACGCCGTGGACTTCGGGCTCAAGAACGACAAGCTGGTCACCATCCACGTGCATGGTTCGGAGCGCGAGTTCACGCCCGGCAAAGGGCTCGGAGTCGATAACAGCTACGGCGTTTTCCGGGGCGCTTTCCTCAACAAGGCCCAGCTCGGCATGTACCCAAAGTTCGTCGACCAAGGTAAACCGCTGAGGGTCCAGAAGGTCGAGCCCGGGCGCTTCCCTACGGTGGAGAAGCACTATTACGAGAACATGGTACTCGAATACGACAAGCTGAAGAACGGCAACGTCGTGCTCGGCGGGGTAGTGTTAACAAAACCCACCAAGCCCGTGAAGTCGACGACGGCGCCACAAAAGCCGAAAACGGCCAAGAAGCGTAATCCCAAGCCCTTACACTGACCCCACGTGGGGCTTTCGTGCCATACCGACCTGGAACTTTTGCTCCAGCCGTCGAGCCGGAAGCGGGGCGAGGCATTATTGCCGCTCCTGGGAGACGCGGTTTGATGGTACAGGACGGCGGTGGCTCGTGCTATTCCCCGACCCCCGTGCGACGGTGGGAGTGAGCAAACCGAGTGTCTCACGGCTATTCCGACACAACGGTCCGCCCAGGGTCGGGCGTCCGTGAAACGTGAAATTGGCTGAGAAAGGTTAGGCATTTTTTGCAACTTCGCAACACCGCCGACAGGCGCACCTTGTTTTGGGTTTTTGGGCTGATGCCGGCAACCGCGGCCGTGCAGTACGCAAAACCAGAGCTCATCCCCTACCTTTCGTGGGTGAGTTTCTACTTGGCCGTGTCTAGCGCAACGATTGCGCACAACCACCAGCATTGTCCGACGTTCGTGAGTAAACGTTGGAGTCAGTTCATGGGTGACTGGTTGTCCGTGTTCTACGGCTACCCGACGTTCGCGTGGGTGCCGACGCACAACCTCAATCACCACCGCTACGTCAACAAGGCGGGGGACGCGACGATTACCTGGCGTATCACGAACAGCCACAATCTGTTTATCGCGGCCACGTACTTCTTCGTCTCTTCGTATTACCAAGCAGGGCCGATCAACGAGTTCATCAAGAAGGCGCGTAGCGATCGCCCGGAGCTCTACCGGAACATCCTGCGTCAATACGTAGTCTGCTTCGGTACACACGCGGCGCTGCTGGGCTTGGCCATCTTCCTACACGGTGTATCGTTGGGGCTCTGGGTTTGGGCACTGACTCTCGGCCTGCCCGCGTTCTTCGCTCTCTGGACGGTGATGTTGTTCAACTACGAGCAACACGTACACACCGACCCGTGGTCGAAGTACAACCATTCACGGAACTTCGAAGGCAAGCTGCTCAACTTCTTGCTCTTCAACAACGGCTACCACACGGCGCATCACGAGAACGCCGGCATGCACTGGAGCGAACTCGGAAAGGCGCACGCGCTGATCGCCGACAAGATCGATCCCGCCCTGCGTGAGCGAAGCTTGTGGTGGTACTGGTTCCGACAGTACTTCTTGAGCGCGATATTCCCGCAACTGGGCACGAAGCAGATCGGTCGCCCGCCGTTCGTCGCCGACGATAACGGCATGGGCGCCCCCGTTACGGCGAGCGTGTCGGCCGAAGAAGCCGGCACCAACGCAGCACGCACCTGAAGCCGGGTATGGCTCAGTCCAGCAAAGCGCCGGCGAGTGCCGGCGCTTTGGGAGCTGTCAGGAGCCCGTCTTCTTTTCTTTTTCCGGCATACGCGGCTTTGCCTTCTCGATGCCCTTGGGCCCCTCTTCGACGGCTTCTCCGCGCGCCTCGGCAAGGCTCAACTTCAGCGCCTCGAACAAGTCGATGATCTCGGCGCGCGGGACCTCACCAACCACCGCGATCTCTTGACCGGCAATCTTCTGTTCGACCGCGGCCTTCACGCGGTCAGCGTATTCGTCGTGATACTTGCTCGCGTCGAACGCCTCGACGCTGAGCTCGTTGATCAGCTTGACGGCGAGTTCACGCTCGATATCGCGGAAGTTGACGGTCGCGCCCGTGTCCACCTCGTCGAACGCGCGCACCTCGTCGGCATAAAACATCTGGTGCAGTAGCAGCCCGTTGCGATACGGACGGATCAGGACGAGTTGCTCCTTACCCCGGGCCGCCCAACGTCCCACGGCGACCTTCTCGGTCTCGACCATCGACGCCGACAACAGCTTGTATGCCTTGTCCCCGCCCTTGTCGGGACCGAGATAATACGTCTTCTCGACCGAGATCAAGTCGACCGACGCGAGCGGGACGAACTCGACAATCTCGATGCTGCTCGACTTTTCGGCTTCGAGTTTCTTGAGTTCGTCCTCCGTGAACAACACGAACTGGCCGCGGGCATACTCGAAGCCCTTGGCCATCGACTTGCGGTCGACGACCTCTCCCGACGAAGCCAGCACGTATTGTTGCTTCACACGGCCCTTGGTCTCGGCGTGGAGCATGTTGAAGCGAACCTGCTGGGACGCCGTCGCCGTGAAGAGTTTGACCGGGATCGAGACCAACCCAAACGAGATCGTTCCCGAGGCGATTGCACGTGCAGCCATTGCGCAAAGGTAGCCGACCACGCGCAGAAAGACGAAAACTTCTGAGAAAAGGGTCGGACACGCCGTGGCGACCTGAACATAGCTGCAGCACCTTCGCGCCGCACAAATCCGAACGGCGCTGTTTCGTCGGAAGCGACGGCGGTTTAGAAGCGGCGGCCAAGCTCGAGAACACCCAGCGAAACGGACCCACGCGTGAAGACCTTGCTGCTCTGGGGCGTCGAAACCCACCTCGCCCGCGACCTCGCTTACCAGCTCTCGGTGAACGGTCATCGATTGCTCGTGACCGGGGCGGACTTCGATAAACTGCAAGAGCTGGATGCAACATTGTGCCAATCCGAGTTGCACCGGGTCGGCGCGCTCGTGGTTCCTCGCGCCGTTGCGGAGTGGGTGAGCGAGCAGCACCTGGGCCTGGACGGCGTCGTGGTGTTCCCGCCCAGCCCGGAGCCTGGGGCGCTGCTGACCCCGTTGACGGCGAATCTACGGCGCGTCGAGCGGTCCGTTTTGACGGTGGTGGAGTTGCTGCGAGAGCTGGTTCCCCAGTTGCGTCGAGGCAAACGACCGAAACGCGTGCTGGTGGTACTCGAGTGGGACACGGGGCTTCCGAACCCACACGTCGAATCGCTCGTAAATCTGTGGCAGACCCTGGTGACCGCGCTGGCTGACGAACTTTCTCACGAGGGGGTGCAGCTCAACGTGTTGTACACGTCTCCCGACGAGGTGGAGCCGGCGCCCACACTTGGCGCTGAAATCACTCCTGCACCTCGCGCCACCAGGGCCGAGGAAGAGACAGCCGCGCCCGAACCGACGGTCACGAATCCGTCGGCGACCGCGGTTTTTGCGGCGGGATGGTTCTCTGAAGCACTCAGCGCACTAAACGGTCAATTCGTGCACCACCCAAATCGGCAAGCTTTGCAGCCCGGTTTCCAGCGTTTACCCGGCGCTCGGCACGCGCCGAAGCCCGGGCGGTGAGGCACTCGCACCAATCAGTCAAGGGTTGTTCGACGGCGACAGCGGCCAATTCGTCGCGCGCCCCGAAAGAGTGCCCGCCAATTGCGACAGGCCCGGAACGTAGCTGCAGGCTTGTAGCGCGCCGGCAACCGTGACGACTTGCAGATTTTGCCGTCTTGTATGTCCGCAACCTTCGCTTCAAGCTGCGGATTGTGAGCAAGGCGTTACTCCCATTTACCCCAAAACCAATTCCCACGCCCTCGCGGTTCGCGAACAAACCGACGCATTCGTTCACAATCCCGGCGCAAAGCATGTATTATCGGCAGGTTCACATTTGATCGCGGGTTTGACTCGAGCTGGGGTTATGGGCGAGTTGGCGGTTACCGGAGAATGGTGTTCGTGACTGACGCACGCGACGTACAGGTGCGTTTTCAGGCTCTCGCCGAGTGCACGTCGGATGCCGTCTTCATCACGGACTTCGACTCGGCGCGCTTCGTCGAGGTGAACGCACGTGCGTCCGACCTGTTCGGCTACACTCGCGAAGAGTTGTGCACGATGACCGGCCGTCAACTGCACGCCGCGGAAGACGGCGACATCGTCTCCGAGATCAGCCGTGAGCTGGTGGAGAAGGGCAACGTCTTCCGCCCAGCCGTGCGCTTGCAGAACAAGTCCGGGCGCTTGTTTTGGGCAGAGCTGCGCAGCCGCGCGTACGTGGCGGACGGGCGCAAGCTGTACGTGACGTTCGTACGCGACGTGTCGGCGATCATCGTTCGTGAGCAGGAGCTTTCGGACGCCTATCAGTCGTTGAACGAGACGGAGCTCCAGCTCGTCCACTCTTCGCGACTCGCCGCGCTCGGACAACTCGCCACAGGCATCGCGCACGAGGTGAACAACCCAGCCGCGACGCTGCTCTCGTGCCAGGAGGCGCTGCTCGGCGACCTCGATTCGCTGCGCTCGTTCTTCCAGGATGCGGAGTTTCCGGCGCGAGAGACCAAAGAGGCCGCGCAAGAGGTCATCGGCTCCTCGCTCTCGGCCGTCAAAGACTCGCTCGAGTCCGTGCAACGCATCGCCTCGGTGGTGAGCAACTTGCGCGGCTTTTCTTCGATCGACGCCCGCGCGATCACGCAAGTCGACATCAACGACGTGGTCTACGCCGCTCAGACGCTGGCGCGCCAAGAGCTCAAGCCCGTGCGCAGCGTGCGCGTCTCACTCAAAGCACACCGCACGTTGGCCGGCGACGCCACGAAGCTGACTCAGGTCGTATGCAACTTGCTGCTCAACGCTGCCTACGCCGTCCGCAACGTGAAGGACAGCGAGATCCTGATCGAGACGGACGACAACGCTACCGGCGTGGTGATCCGTGTCAGCGACAACGGCGAAGGCGTCCCCGACGGCTTGGAGTCGCGCATCTTCGAGCCCTTCTTCACGACCAAACCGGTCTCCTCCGGCACTGGCCTCGGCTTGTCCGTGTGCACTGATATCGTCACCAAACACCGCGGCCACCTGTCCGTGGTCGAGTCGACTTTGTCCGGCGCGGCGTTCGAAGTCTACCTGCCCCAAGACACGGGCATGAACCTGCGCCCGAAGATCGGCCCGGCAGCAACGCCACCCGAGCCCAGCCGGGTGCTGATCGTCGACGACGAACCTACCTTGGTTCGCGCCTATCGCCGCCTGCTCAGCCGCACCCACCAGGTCGTTGGGGCCTACGGCGGGGACGAGGCGCTCGCGATTTTGGCTCGAGACGACAACTTCGACATCATCTTGTGCGACCTCATGATGCCGCGGGTTGACGGCGTAGCCGTATATCAGCACCTCAAGCGCTGGCAGCCGCACCTGATCTCGCGCGTCGTGTTCTGCACTGGTGGCCCGACGAACGCCGCGTGCCGTCAGTTCCTGGCCGAGACCAAGGTCGACCTCGTGCTCAAGCCCGTCACCCAGGACATTCTCTTGGACTGGGTAGCCCGGAAGACGTTGCAACGCCGCCAGTCGGGCAGTTGAGCTGCGCTCCGTTGCACCGCCCGAACGAGAGCGGCCGTCGACGAATCCGGCCGCCACTCGAGGCCCCGCCCCAATCTTCAGCCGCCACTCGGTAGCTGGCCGACGCTCTGCCGTTTGGGTCTCCCACTCGGGAGCTGGCCGACGCTTTGCCGTTTGGTGTCCGCCACTCGGGAGCTGGCCGACGCTCTGCCGTTTGGGTCCGCCACTCGAGACCGCGCCGCGAGCCTCAGCCGCCACTCGGTGGCAAACCGGCGCGTGCGCCCCTTGGGTCGTCGACATGGAGTCGTCGGTCGCAACGAGGAGGGGTTGGGCCCAGCACTGTGAGACACCTCACGGCTCCCGCCCACCACTTTTCACCGGTCTAGCGTCGCGCCGTCGATGTGCTCTACCGAGCGCCGTTTCATAGTACCCCACCCGTGAGATGAGAGGCCAATTGCAGAACATCGATGGCGCGGTTTTTCATCGCTCGCGGAGATCGGCGACAGCTGCGTGACACTTGATCCGATGTGAAACAGACGCGGAGAAAATCTCGCGACTGCAGGGGCGTCCCCTTAGCTGTTCACTCAACATAACCGTACTGCCGCGCGGGACCGCTGCATCGCTCGAGGAGCGCCTCGCAGCAAAAACTTGCGCATGCCGCCTATTTCACCTTTGTTCGAGCTGCCTGGCGCTTTCGAAGCTCAGGCTACACATATCGACGCCCCTCGGCCCCAGCCGGCTCGTGCGAAGAACCCTGTCTCACCAGCCCTGGCCTTGGTCCTCCACGCCGAACAGCGAAACCGTCAGAACGGTCACGAAAACCTGGGTTTTTTGTCGCTGAACCGCGGGTTTCTGCCGACCAACGACCCGAGCCAGCGGCTGCCCGATGCATTCCGCGCTTGGGATCAGGTAGCGGCAGAGCTACCCAGCTCGTACGCCACCTTGTCGGTGCGCAAGCGGGTGAACGAGCTGCCGTTACTCGACGCGTCGAAGCCAAACCTCGGGGACGCCGACGTCATGCGGGCAGCAGCGCTGCTCGCGATCCTGGCGCACGCCTACTGGTATTGTCAACCCACTCCCGTGACCAAGCTGCCCGAGGTGATCACGAAGCCTTGGGCGCAGCTGCGAGCACGACTGGGTCGCCGCCAAGAAGCGATTACGTACATCGATTTGATTGTCTACAATTGGCGTCGCAAAGACGCTGGCGGCCCCCTGAGTGTCGAGAACCTCGCCTTGTTGTTTCCTACCATCGGGAACCAGGAGGAGCAGGTCTTTTATTTGACCCAGCTAGAGATTCTCGCCCGCTGCACCCAGGTCATGCGCACGATGTTGATGGCGCAGGGCGCGGTGCTCGGCGGCGACACGGCGCGCTTGGAGTCCTCCTTGTTCTCGCTCTCGGAGCAGCTGGAGAGCATCGTGCGTACGTCTCTCCCGAAGATCAGCCCGCACACACATAGTGGGACCCACGTCGACGCCGTCACGTGGGCAAAGACGGTGGCCCCGTTCGCGGTGCCGATTCACGCGGGTGATCTAGGGCCGAGTGGGACGTCGTCTCCCATCTTCAACGCCCTCGACATCTTCCTGGGCCGCAAGCAGTACGCGTCGTTTCTCGGCAAGGAAATCAAACAACTACGCACCGTCTATCCGCCTTTCTGGCGCGCGTTCATGCTCGCGCTTTCCCGGGTGAACACGGCCGGGTTCGTCGCCAACTCGAAGAGCAGCTCGCTCCGGGAGGCCTATAAGTTGGCAAACGACGCGTACGCTGGTGAAGGCGGCTTCCTCGGCCGGCACCGGATGAAGGTGTACGGCTTTCTCGAACTGGCGTTCAAAGTCGGGCGCGCAGTCACCATCGGCGGCTTCGGCGGCGCGTTCAAAGACCGCACCTGGGATCAGGTGGATACCGAGCTCACGTTGTCGCGGGTGGAGCGCCCTACCTCGACGGTGACCGCCCTACCCACGGCCAGCGTAACGCGCGTGCCGGACACTGGCTCGGCGGCTTCGACGTTGCACCGGTTGCGACTGACCGTAGGTAACGACCATCGCGTCCACTATCAGCCCGGCGATCACGTCCAGATTTGGCCGTCTCACCGATCCGAGCTGGTTGCCAAGACGCTGCGCGCGGCGGGCGTATCGGGAGCGGAGCCCGTAGTGCTCACACCCGCGTGGGAACGGAACTTGACCTTGCGTGGCCTGTCGCTGGAGGCGCCAACCTTGGCGGACTTGTTGCCGTATGCCCAACTGAAGCAGCTCTCACCTCGGGCAGCCGCGACGCTCTTGGCGCTGCGTCCCAACACCTGGTTGCGCATGGCGGTAGAATCCGGGCGCCTGCGTGACCTCGAGGCGTGGCAAGTCTTCGAACGCCTGCACGCCGATGGATTTCCGTGCTCCAAGGTGTTCGAGTCACCCGTAGAAGGCGGACAGCTGTTCGAGCCCGAGCCCCCTCGCACCTACTCGATTGCGTCCGAGGCCCCGCGGTCAATCGCGGGTTCCGACAGCTTCGATCTCACGGTTCGCCTTCACGCCCAAGACAACCGGGAGGGCACCGCCTCGTCCTTCTTGTGTCGAGCGCAGGGCTCCGACGCGGCAGTTCCGTTTGCGATCCAGAAGTCCGCTTCGTTCGGCCCGCTCCCTCCAGCCTCCACGCCGGTGTTGGCCTTCGCCGCGGGTTCCGGAGTTGGCCCGATGTTGAGCCTGTTCGCCCAACGCTTCCGCGAGGGTGCGACGCGCAACTGGCTGGTGCTTTCGCTCTCGCGCATCGAAGACTTCCAGTTCAGCAAAGACTGGCACGCGGCGGTCTCACGCGGACAACTGCGCCTCGACGTCGTGTTCACCCGTCAGGGTGCGCAGCTCCAGCACGACCCGCGCCACGGCTTCACGTTCACGTCCGGGCGCCATCGACACATCCAAGACCTGGTGCGGGAAGGGCACGTCTCACGCGAAATGTTCGAGTGGCTCGAGGGCTCCGACGACGAGGCGCCCGCCAGCGTCTTCGTGTGCGGCGGCGCGAGCTTCTCGAACACGACCCGTCAATGCCTGGAAATCGTCGTCAACGCACAGTCGAAGCAACAAGGCTCGGACGAAGTCCAGCATGGCAGAGACATCCTGCAGCAGCTCGTCGGGGAACGCCGTCTGAGCATCGAGGCGCACACCGACGCGGTGCCGACGGAGGAAGACGCGCTCTTCACACCTGCCGACGTCGCGAGTCACAACTCCGAACGTGACGGCTATTGGATCACGGTCCGCGACGTCGTGTACGATCTCACCGAGTTCCGTCGCCTCCACCCAGGTGGCCAACGCATCATCGATGCGTACGCGGGAATGGACGCGACCCACGGTTTTGCTCGAGCCCACGACGGTCGGCCTGACATAACGGCTCAGCTCGCGACCTACAGAAAGGGCCGCTTGTACGCGCCCGTGTTCGCCAAACAAACCGTAGTCGTGGAGTCGCCGAAAGGGCCGCTCCAGCTCGACCAAGCCGGATTGTACCGAGCCTACGTCTCGGCCCTGAACCTGTGCGTGGAGATGCAAAACGCGCTGCAGACAGACCTCTCTCTGGCGTCTCAGGTCGTTCACCCCGGGGTGGACGCGGCACCGCCCAGCTCGTACGTCTGGGCGAGACAAGCAGAGACGCACCATCGGTTCCTCGCGACGTATGTGAGCGTGTTACGCGCCGATACGTTACCGAACCTCGAGCTGCTCACGGGCGCGTTGTTCCCTGTCGACGTCAGCGCGAGTTCAGAACAGCCGCCGAGGCCGACCTCCGGGACTCGGACCAGTGACGGCACGCCCCAGGCGACGGACGCGCTGGCGGTCGACCCCGTCGCGCATACGGAGCGCAACCTAGGCGCAGCAGCGGTGCTCGTGAGGCGGGCTGCGGAGGAACCGCTCTCGATCCAAGCCGAGCTGCGCCCCATCGTCGCGCAGCTCGCCGAACTCGACACAGCGTTGCTCGCCGACTTGAAGGAGATCTTGCGGTCGGGCGTGAACGCGCTTGCCTACCGGCAGCACGTTACCGAAAGCGAACGAGCCCATCCCCTCGTCGCGTTGAACGCCGCTGCCAAGTCACGCCTCGACGCCTACGAACGCGCGGTGGCGGACCTCGATCGGCGCTGACCAAACGCGGCCGTCAGAAGCCGAAGGCTGCGAGCTCGAAGGGTGTTGCGTAGATCTCTCGCAGGCACCGGCACGTGGCGCGTTCAGCCACCATCCGCTTGCTTCCACTTCGCCTCGACGGAGTACACGCAGGTCAATGGTGTCTCGATGTTGAAGCGCCCAACGAGTTGTCCGTCCGACTCGACCATACGACCGAGTATCGCGACACCTTCGTAGTCGCAATCGAGCTCTATCACGCAGTCGACGATCGTCTGTTCGCACACGCCTTGTTCTGCCAAGGCATCCGTGTTGAGCGCCGAAGGCGCGATCTCCGGACAGTCCGGGTTCGACTTGGGAGCGTCGAGCTCGATCTCCGTAAAGTCGAAACGCGGCGCATCGGGCAACGTGCAGACGCTGGGTGCTTCCTCACCGCTACCGCAGCCCGAGGCAGCCAGCATCGACATCACTAACCACGACCAACCTGTTCTGGACTTCACCCACCACGTGTAGCGCGAATCCGAGCGTCTGCAACAGCGCTCCTACTTGGAGAAGGCGGTGCGAGACAGCTCGTCGAGCAAGTAGACGTTGGCGAGGATCGCTTTCTCGAAAATTCCGAGATGCAACGATTCGTCTGGACCGTGCGCCCCGCTCGACGGATCGAGGACGCCGTTCAGGATCAAGGGGAGCCTTGAGTAGCGCCGCCCGAACAAGGCCACGAACGGGATGCTCCCGCCGATGCCAACCGGCAGCAAAGGCCGACCCCAGGCGCGTTCGTAGGCGCGGTCGGCCGCGTCGAACGCCGGCCCTTCGGGGTGGTACAGCCAGCTTTGTCCCGAACCTGGACGCTTGGTCACTGTCACACGCACACCCGCAGGCGCGTCCTTCGACAACTCTGCGTTCACCAGTGAAAACAATTCGTCAGCCGTTTGACCGGGGGCGATCCGCAGCGACAAGATCGCACTCGCGGCCTTTCGGATCGCGTTCTTCTCGGCACCAGGCAACGGCAACGTCGTGGACAACACCGTCACCGCGGGTTGCCGCCACAACCACTCGGCGGGCGCGCGTTCACGCGTTGGCAGCGGCTCGACGTCGGGCAGCAGACGACCCCCCTCCTTGACCACGGCCGCGTCGACGGGCACCGACCACAAAGCATGGGCTTCCGACGCGGGGACGGATTGACGCCCGATATTCAGGCGCCCATCGACGTCGAGCAGCCGCGCAAGCAATAGCAGCAACGCGTTGCCACTGTCCGGCACCATGTTACCCCAAAGCCCAGAGTGTACGTCGGCAGAGAGCGCTTCGCAGCGCACTTCGACCTCGAGCAAGCCGCGCAAGCTCACGGTCAAACCGGGGATGTCCGCACTCGGGTTCTCACAATCGGTGAGGACCATCACGTCGGCCTCGAACAGCTCCGGGAAGGCGTCCATGTAGCGCTCCAGATTCGGAGAGCCGATCTCTTCCTCGCCCTCGATGACGAGCTTGACGTTCACGGGCAACGTCGAGGTGAGCCGCAGGTACGCCTCGAGCGCTGCAAGGTGAGACACCCACCCGCCCATGTCGTCGGCCGCCCCGCGCGCGTACAGTCGGCCATCGCGCACGACCGGCTCGTGTGGTGGATGCGTCCACGTTTCACCCTTCACGGGCTGCAGGTCGAGGTGACCATAGATCAATACCGTCGGCAGCTTGGGGTCGACGCGATACTCGGCAGCAACCAGGGGCAACGCGCGGTCGAGCCGGTGGACCGTCGCAGAGAAGCCGAGGTCGATGAGGTCGGCTCGTACTCGTTCGCACAGACGAGCGACATCTTCGTGATGTGCTGGGTCACACGAGATCGCCGGGATGCGGAGGTAGCCGCACAGCCGTTCCAGTGTAACAGGTAAACAGCTCAAGGCGTGGGACGCGACGGCGTCGACTGCACCAGAATCAACGGAGAAATGAGACACGGCTCATCCTAACCCGAACGAACGAGGAAACAAGTCGGTCATCGATGGCGCAGCGTGCGGCCCCTTCCAGCGCAACGACTGCCTCTTCACCACACGTCGAGTTTACCGGCTGCACCCCTGCAACCGCTGACTCTCTCGCGAGCAAGATAGTTCAAAGGAGTTCCCCAAAATGCCACCGGGCGCGTCTCCAACTCTCCCCTGTTGCTCCGTTGGAACGTACTGCCGGTGCATGCGACCCCCTCGCGAACTCCTTCGAACGCCATCGACGACCTGCAAGTCAGGTTACCCAACGCTCGAAAAATTCCCAGCACCAAGTGCGCCCCACCTGTTCATTTGGGTCCACAACTCGGAACGGAACGGTGCATCTCCACCGGTCGATTTCAGCGGCACCAAACGTGGCGACGGTGCAACTCACTCGGTCCCACACGTGGCGCAACTTTGGTCCGAGCGAGCCATCGAAGTCAGTCGTCGCGGCCCACCTGCAGCGCCCACGTCAGGGCCGCGGTGACAGTTGGGTGACGGTAGTCAAACCCCGCCTGTGTCGCACCTTTGGGCAGCACCTTCTTACTCGACAGGATCTCTGTCGCAAACTCCCCAAGCGCCAAACGCAAGGCTATTTTAGGCACCGTTAACCAAGCTGGTCTATTCAGCAGCCGGCCGATCTCGTGGGTCAGCTCGGTGTTGGTGACGGGATTCGGTGCGACCGCGTTGAGCGCTCCGTTCACCTGGTCACTCGCGAGACTGAACTCGATCAACCTAGCCAGATCGACTAGCGACACCCAGCTCACCCACTGTCGTCCGCTGCCCAGCGGCCCGCCCACTCCGAACCGAATCGGGCGCGCCATCTCCACCAAAGCCCCGCCCTCGGGTCCGAACACGATCCCGATGCGCGGGTTCACTCGGCGGCAAACCCCGTCTACGGCGCGCGATTCTTGCTCCCACGCTTGGCAGACGTGCGCCAGGAAGTCGTCACCGGGCGGCTCGGACTCCGTGACGACGTCGTTGCCGCGGTCGCCGTAGTAGCCAATTGCAGAGGCCGAAACGAATACCGCCGGTGGCTCTGCTGCGTTCGCGATCGACCGCGCAAGTAAGCGCGTGCCTTGGACTCGACTTGCCAGAATGCGTTGCTTCTTTGCCTCGGTCCAACGACCGTTGACCGATTCGCCCGCCAGATGCACGACGCCGAATACCCCGGTGAGTGCTCCCACGCTCAGGACCTCTGCGTCGGGGTCCCAGCGGACCTCGGCGTCACTGCGAGGCTCTCGACGCACCAGCCGCCGAACCGTCCAGCCGTTGCTCTCGAGGTAGTTGCAGGTGAAGCTGCCAACGAAGCCGGACGCCCCGGAGACCAGCACCGTTCGACCTGCACCCAAAGAGGACGTCTGCGCCATGCACGTCGTTTAGAGCGCGGTGACGGAGCAGGCAAGCGCAGGATGGCAAATGTCCGGTTCCCCTGTTGGTCGTGTGCCGAGTCCGCTAAGAGGCAACCGTGACTGCCATGCCTCATTGCCGGCACCAGCCCGAATGCACGGGTTGCCCGCTGTCTCACTTGCCTTACTCCGAACAGACCGTCGCCAAGTCGCAGCGGGTAGCGCGTGAGTTGGTTCGCTTCCCGACCACGCGCGACGTCACGGTGGGCTCGACCTTGGCTGCACGCAGCACCGATGGTTACCGCGTGCGGGTCAAGTTGGTCCACGCCGAAGGCCGGCTGGGGTTGTACAGCGACGCTCATGCCGTGGTGGATACGCCGGACTGCCGCATCGTACACCCGGAGCTGCAACGCGTGCTCAACGTGGTTCGAAGCTTGCTTCCGCTCCCGTGCCAGCTCTTGGCAGTCGACGCGCGGCTCGCCGACGCGGGTGTCCTGTTGACGTTGGTCGTGCCGCGCGGCACGGCGCTCGAACTCGTCCAGGAAGCGGCGCGAGCGATCCAGACTGCGGCGCCGAAGGTGCTCGGTGTAGCCTCCGCCGAAAGAGACGTGAATTCGCCGCAAGTGCTGGGCGGAACGCCGCGACCGCTCGTCGGGCAGAGCGAGTTACCTCATACGCTGAGCGAAGGTGGTCCCCATCATCTGGCTGTGTTCGGAGGCTTCGTGCAGGCTCACGCGGCTCAGGCTAACGCCCTGCACGAGGTCGTGCTGCGTGAACTACGCGCGAGATGGCCGGCCCTCGCGGGTTTGCGCGTCGTCGAGCTATATGCGGGCGCGGGAGCACTCGCGCTACGCTTGGCGGCGTTGGGCGCGAACGTGACTGCCATCGACAGTTACGCACCGTCCATCGCGCTCGTGGAGCGTGCGGCCAAGATGCAGAAACTCTCGGTATCGGCCGTCGCGGCTGAAGCGGAGACGGCTGCGAACACACTGCGTGGTGCCGACGTCATCATCGTCGACCCGCCACGTCGTGGACTCTCCGTCGAAGTCCGCCGTGCGATTGCGGAGGCGAAGCCCAAGGCGCTCGTATACGTCTCCTGCGATCCACGGACGCTGGCGCGCGATCTTTCGCACTTGGCTTGGCTCGGCTACCGCGCCGACACCGCTTTGCCCATCGACATGATCCCGCATTCGAGTGCGGTCGAGACGTTGGTCGTTCTCGAACCAGGGTTGCGCCCCGCACTCGAGGTGTTGTTCCGCGACGACACATTGTTGGCGGTGAACAAGCCGCCTCACGTGCCCACGATTCCGCACGGTGAATACGCCGACAATCTCCTGCACCTGGTGCAAGCCTTGCCCGGTTGCCAACACGCGGCTCCCGTACACCGCTTGGACGTGGGCACGAGCGGCGTGTGCCTGTTTGCGATCCAGCCCAAGTACGCTCAATCGCTGAGCGAAGCGCTGGCTGCTGGACGAAAGACCTACGTCGCGTTAGCCCAAGGCATCACGCACAAACGCGGCAAGCTCCGAAAGACTCTGCTTGAGGGACGCGTACCGCGCGCGGCCGAGACCCACTACGAGCGGGTCGGAGTAGTAGGCACACACTCCCTGCTGCACGTCCACCCGATTCAAGGCCGCAAGCACCAAGTGCGCCGCCACTTGGCTGGCGTGGGACATCCGCTGCTCGGCGACAGCAAGTATTCCAAAGGAAGCAGTGCTCGCTTCTACTTCGACCGCCACGGCCTCGACCGCCCGTTCCTCCACTGCAGCGAGATCACACTTTCGCATGGGGCCGCGGAGTTGAACGTCCGTGCGCCGCTGCCGGCAGACTTGGAACGTGTGGTCGAGTCGCTCTCCGACGCCGATGCGACCAGAGCCTCGGGTGACGACGCCTAAACCCACGGTTCGGCTGTGTCGACCTTACCGCGATTGCCGCCGCCCCAGGTGTGAACTGAACCGAGCTCTGGGGTTGAAAGAGCTACGCCTGCGAGCTTGGAGCGCGTTCTCGCAACGTGATCGGTTTTGGCTCTGCTCTTCGTCGACGCAGCGCGCGGAAGAATGCCGACCTAACCAAACGTGGGCGGTCGTTTCTCCCAACTTCGCGAGCACATCGCAACGCTCACCTGCCACACTGCTCGCCGGCGCAGAGCCCAATCGTCACCGGTTGCGCATAACCGCAAACAGTTAACACCGCGTCACGAACCGCCTCGTACCAGCCTCGTGTTTACGGGCGCGCCCCACCCCGAATTGGCCAGCACTCGCCATCACACCAATTGGGTTCAGTTGGGACTCCCAACGTTTTCGCCGAAAGGGGGTGGTGTGCGTTCTCGACGCAACGGAACATCGCCGTGGGTTGACGCTGCATGTCGTCGATGTTAGCAATGGTTCACTCAGAGGGCAGTCCAACGTTCGTTGCTTCAGGCACGAGGTGAGCGTTGGGGGGACATAGGGTCGCCATCGACCCACATTCGAGTTTTCTGCATTCGTGTTCACCGAATCCAGCGACATAGATTTGGTCAAACGCCTACTCCAAGGTGATTCGGACGCTCAAACGACGCTGATCGAGCGGTTGCAACCGACCGTGCGTCAGCGCGTGTCTCGAGTGCTCGAACGTCAGGGCTCGGTGAGCGTCTACGACGCCAACGACTTGCTACAAGACGTCATGATCTTGTTGCTCGAAAGGCGAGAGCGGATCTTGGGCTTGTGGGATCCGCAGCGCGGATTGAGCCTAGAAGGCTTCGTCGGGTTGGTCGCGCAGCGTACCGCAGCGACGATTCTGCGCAGCGGCCGCAAGACGGGTTGGGCCGAGCAAGCGACCGATCACTACGAGCTCAGTCACGAAATCGACGCAAAGACGCCAGAGCAATACATCGCTCAGAAAGAGGAACTCGCGCTGATCCTCCAGCGCGTGCGTGCGCGCCTCAGTGCCAGGGGAGTTGAGCTCCTGGACGCACTCCTAGAATCCCCCGATGCAATGGAACGACTACGCGAGCGGTTGAACATGACAGCGGCCGCCGTGCACTCGTTCAAGAGTCGACTTCGTGAGCTGTGGCGGTTGGAGGCACTCGCTGTCAATAGCGGCAAGCCGCGGCACGTGGCGGCCGACCGAATTTAGAATTCTGATACCCACCGCGTCAGATTCTGCGAGCTCGCGATCTATTCCTGAACGGTGGTCGAGACCAGCCGCTTCGGTTGGCCGCCACAAACAAATAGGAGGGAGCATGAAACTACTCACCAGACCATTACTGGCGGCGTACGCCATTGCCTTGTTGGATGTTGCTGCGTGCGCACAACACGACGACACGAATGAGGCAGGACCAAAAACGGCAGATGCCGACGAAGCATATGGACAACTCGAGTCGAAGTTGTCGGTCGACGAGGTCGGGCCGTCGCTGGGGTTACAGCGATTGTTCGGCTACGATCAATGTACGGGCCGCATCTTTCCGCCGATCTTCGACGATTTAATCGACGTCTCGCGTATCCCGGACTTCTTCTTCGATCGTTTCAATAAGGTCGACGTCGCCGTTAGCCTACCTCAGCCATCGGTGTTGATAGGAAAAGCCGGGCAAAAGGAAGAACGTCCAAGTTTGATTCAGGTTGCGGGCAACGAAAAGGCCCCGCTGCTCCTCGTCAACTCCGACGTCATGCTCAAGAGCGGTCGCATCAAACGCAGCCCCGGTGCGGACTTCAATACCGCCTTGGTTCTTTTCGACGAGAAGGAGCTCGCCAACCTCGACGAACATCAAGCGCTGTTGAACAAGGCGGGTGACCTGGCGAAGGAGGGGATGGTCTTCGAGGGCCGAAATCCAATCGCCAAGTCCACCACGCAGTTTGCGCCCATCAAGGACATGGTCGGCGGGCGTTTGGTTGCCATCCCGGCCGTACCAATCGCGCCGACCTCCAACGAGACGAACTGGCTCGAGTCGGTGATGATCACCAACGAAGCCGTCGTGCAGGACGAGGATCGCACGTACGATCCTTGCACCGATAAAGGCAACCCCGACGGGGTGTGGACCTTCAAACACTTGATGACGGAGATGGCAAACGAGCCGCGAACCGGCATCACGCCCGAAGACTTCACGCTGGAGTTTTTGCTCACCTGGCTGTTCCCCCGCACCATCAACTCGGACACGGTCGACGACCGACCCGCGATGTGGAGTACGGTCATCGAGCCTTGGCTGATGGCCAGCGGTGGTTATAGCTTGGACCTGGACAAGGCTCCGTTCCGTTTGCTCGCCATCGTCAATCGTCTCGACCTGCGTAGGACCACGACGGGCGGCGGGTACTTCGGTGGCGCCGGCATTCCGCTGGATGCGGGTGAACTGCGCTTCGTGTTCGGCGTCGTGACGCCGCCCGAATACTCGGAAAGCGGCACGTGCGAACTGCTCGAGTTCACGACCATCCTGGAATACGGGGTGCCGATCAACGGCTGCAACAGCGTCCGCAATTGGGCGCGCGAGTGGACGAAGCTCAACATCTTCCCGGCATACGCCACGGCGTATCGCAACCAGCTTGCCTCATTGACGGAACAGGTCGTGACACGCGACGCCGCGCCGTCGAAGGGCAACGGCAGCGCCATCAATCAAATCCGCACGAACGAGATCGCGCTGAAAGATCCATGGGAGATGAACGAGTTCACCTTGACCGACGAGGAGAACGGCAACGTCCCCGTGGACGGCATGTTGCAGCTGCACACCGTGGCACAGACGCCCGACGACGGTGTTTACACGCCGACCCCCAATCCGACCGTCAGCGACTACATCGACACGATCGTGCCGCCACCCGGCGAGTGTCAGACGAATCACACGGTGCCTCTCGAGTTCTCGGGAGCGCCTTTCCGCGGCGGCAACGCCTTGGTTGGCAGGGGGCCAGGTTCACCACCGGGGACTTGGTTCGGTGACGGGCCTTCGACGCCGGAGTACATCTGTGGCCGCCACAACTTCTCGCTCAATACCTGCAACGGTTGCCACAGCTGCGACACGGGCACCAACTTCACTCACATCTCACCGACCAGCGGCATCCCGGCGGCGTTGTCCGGCTTCCTCACCGGCACGTCCGTCGAAGATACGCAGTTCCCGTCGGACAAAACCTGGACCTTCGCCGATCTCGATCGACGTTTCCAAGACCTCTACAACGTGGCTGATTCGCTGTGTTTGATCAGTCCGCCACTACAAGTCGAGATGGCGGAGATCTTCCTCGAGCGGTTCCCCGACCCCGTGTTCGATCCGGCTGAGGCGATCAAGATCTTGAACGAGGTTGAACGCGCGGCTCTCGAGCGACTGCCAAAGGACGCGCAACCCGACCCCAACATGGGCGTCTTGTTGTCGGACATTGGTCACCAGAACCTGAACGCTTCACATTAACCCCAGAGTTCGGTTCAGTTGAACCGAACTCTGCCAATGATACTGGCCACCGGCCGTGGAGTGGCCCCATCGCAACGGTCCGAACGCCCCAGCACCGGGGGCGCCCGGACCGTGGCGAGGTCGACGCGGCCGAACGGTGGGTTCGGATGCCGGTCATCGTGCGTTGGTCGCTAACGATGAACGCCGTAAGACGAGTCGTCAGAGCGTCGCGTCGGTCGATTCAGCGTCCAGTTCCGGCTCCTCGGTCTCGACTTCGTCCTCTTCGGAGACGGATGACTCCTCGTCGTCCTCCGACGCCTCGTGTTCGACGGTTTGCCCCTCGTGCTCGAGCTCCGCGGCCGGCTCGATTTCGTTCTCTTCGTCGCTCACTTCGAGATCGCCGCTCTCTTCGTGTTCATCGGTATCTTCGTGGTCGTCGTTGGTCTCGTGCTCGTCTTCGGTAGATTCGGACGGCTCGCCGGCATCTTCCCCGCCCCCCGCGTCGGGGACGCTCGAAACGCCGCCGGAGGTCGTGTCGTTTACCGACGAGGCGCCTGTGTGTGAGGTCGCTCCCGTTGCACCCGCGTCATCGGAGGCCACGATCTCCGTTCCCAATACCAGACGCTCACCGCAGCCGGTGGCGCTCGCCGCAGCGAACAGGAAGAAGCCAGCGCTCCAGCGCAAAACCGAACCACTTCGCTCAATCGAACGCATAACCCACCTCTACCGCACCGGAACCAACCAAACGTTCGTGTCGAACACCACGCGTGGTAACGCCAGGGCTCGACTCGAGCACGTATTCGTTGCGGATCAGCGGTGCGACCAAACCGGGTACGAGCGCCAAACGCCAACGGTCGGCGAGTGCAATCGACAGGACCACATCGAGGGTCGCCTCGACGCCCAGTCCGGTCCGCGACGTTGCGCGTTCGACCTTGGGCGTCTCACTCGTGGCCACGTTGGCGACGTCGACCTCGCCGCCCAAACACGCCCATGCTTGCCAGAGTTCGTTACCCGCGAACCTCGGACACCACGCGAGTCCGACGCCGGCGCGAGTATACGTCAGCGTCGTGACCGTCAAATCCTGCGTCGCGTAAGCTCCCCGCAACGAAGCGCGATACGCCCCGAACCATGAGTTACCCGCGTTCAGCGCACCGAGTTCACCGCCCCACGCAAACGCGCCGAGCTCGCCATACGTGGCGCGTGGGCCCATGAGCAGAGTCCAGCGCCGGGCCTCGGGAGCTGGCAGTGGCGCCACCGCGTCGCCGGGAGGGACGGGCTCGATGTTTCTCGGGGCGGGCTTGGGCTGTACGGACTCTGCTGGCGCACTGGCTGGGGGCTCCGCGGCGCTTGCCTGGTCCGGGACGGCAGCATCGGCATCGGCTTCGACGAAGTCCGCAGCATCGACCTTGGTCTCGTCGAGCTCGGCGTCCGGCTCCAGGGTGATCGCCGTGACGACCGCCAGCGCGTAAGCTGCGTCGGCGCACGCGGCGGCCGTGACCTCGCGGGAAGTCTCACCGTAGACCAGGCGTCCCACGAACTCACTCTCGCGCCGTTCGAACGTCACCTCGAGCTTTCGCGACGTGTCCTCCTTGGAGTTGAGCTCGAGGCGCGGCATCAGTCGCCGCAACCCGGCGCTGAACGTCGCTTCGGTGGGACAGCCGGGCTCACTCGTGTAAGCCATGTTGACCTCGTTTGCCGCCGGAGTCTGAGCCGCGCTTGCGCCAGCCCACGTCAGGTAGGTCGCGAGCAACGCCAATCCGCGTATCCCGGAACGAATGCGCCAAACCGTCACGCCCCCAGCAAACCACGACTGACCCAAGGCGGGAAACAACGTAATCTCGGGAAAGCGGCAAGATCGTGGAACGGGATTGCATGGTGAACTAGCCCTCAACGAGCACGCCACTGGGTCTCGAGCTTGTTCACCTCTGGGCGGAGTTGGCCTGCGGGGAAGCTGCGTCGGTATTCAGCCAATAAGTCGTGCACGGTCGCGGCTTGGCCGGCATGAACGGCGCTGCGAAGACGTTCGACCAAACGCGCCTCCAAGACGATCGCCGAAGGACCGCTGGGTTCGGTAGCCGGCGCAGACTTTTCGTGGCGGTCGGTCTTGGTCGTGTGAACGCGCACCTGCGTGTGTGCACCCGGCGCGACCACCTTCGGCGTGACGTTCACCTCCGGGCTAGGGGGCGATGTGGATGTGGCGTCTCGAACGACGTTCTCGGCCGCAGGGCGCGCTGCGACGTGCGGAAGCTGCGTAGACGGTGCCGTCACGCTCGCGCTCACGCTCGCACCGGCAGCGGGCTCGACCGGGGCTCGCAGCGCCACCACCGCGGTTCCCGAGCCGGCGACGGCCAGCCCAACCAACGTAGCCTTACCGACCTTGGTGGCCAACAGCGCCTTCCACCAAGGGGTGGTGGCCGCATAACTCGCGCCGCCCCCAGCGGAGGCCGCCAGCGTACCCGCGGCGAGCGCCGTCAACAGCCGACGCTTGGCGGCAGGGTCCGGCTGAACCTCACTACCGGCCTGAAGCAACGAACGCTCGAAGTGATCGGAGTTGCCATCGAGTAGGCGTTTCATGACGCAACCTCCGGCAGGCTGGCGCGCAACGCCGCCGCATGCTCGTGAAACAAATCGCGGCCGCGGCGCAGCCGAGAGGCCACGGTGCCGACGGGCACGTTCATCAGCTCGGCGATTTCCACGGCGGTGAGACCTTCCAACTCGAACAACACGAATACGCTGCGCACGTCCTCACTCATCACCGACAACACTTGTTGCAAGTGGTCGAGCGCTTGGCGCGTCTCCACGTCGCGCAGCGGCGAGTGGTGAGCGACCTGGTGCTCGAGGGGCGCTGGATCGTGGCGCGCGTTCGAGGCATGTTTGCGACGGAACTCCCGGCACACGTTGAGCGCGACGCCATACAGGAAACTGCGTTCACTTCCTGGCTGGATCAGCTTTGGCTCTGGGTGGAGGGTTACCATGAAGACCTGTTGAGTCGCGTCGTCAGCGTCCGTTGCACTGAGCCCCATGCGCCGGAGGAGGCGCCAAATGAACTCGTAGTGCTGCTCGACCAGCTCCTGGCCGTTCGCCGGGCGCGGCACGACGGACAGGCGGCTTCCCGTCGGCGTGGGGCTCGACCGCGGCGGCCGCACCCGACTGAGAAGCGAAGCAAAGAACATCTTATTGGTTATGACGGCAAACCGCGGTTTTGATCATCGGGACGGTGCACGATTGTCCGATTCGAGATGCACCGTTCCTCGAAGAGGAACGCCCACCTCAGCACCTGGGGTGGGCGTATTCCCTCTCGCGAGCGGTTTTTGAGCTCCGCTCTCAGTTCTCGTCCTCTGCCTCGGCAGCGCCGGCATCGGCTTCAGCTGGTTCGGCCTCTTCGACCTCTTCGGCGTCCTCGCCTTCTTCGACCTCTTCGGCGCCGTCGTCCACATCGTCTTCGGCGACGTCACCCTCTTCGGCCTCTTCGGCGACATCACCTTCTTCGGCCTCTTCGGCGCCGTCGTCTACGTCGTCTTCAGCGTCGTCGCCGTCCTCGACTTCGACACCGGGCTCGTCGTCGTCGCCCTCTTCGTGCTCGGCTTCGGCGCTGGTTCCGTCGTCGTCACCTTCTTCGTGCTCGGCTTCGTCCTCGGCGCCGGTTCCGTCGTCGTCACCTTCGTGCTCGCCGTCGTCGTCGCCGTCTTCCTCGTCTTCGCCGTCATCGTCCCCGTCTTCGTGGTCCTCGATGCCGTGCTCGTGCTCGTGTTCCTCGTCACGCTCGAAAACGCCGTCTTCGTCTTCGTCCTCGTCGCCGTCTTCGACGCCGTCGTCATCGGAGTCCGTCTTCAAGGGGTTGGTCGCGTTCTCGTATTCCTTGCCGTCTTCGACGCCGTCATCGTCCGAGTCGACGTCGTTCGGATCGGTCTTCAACGCCGACTCGAGCTGGTCGGTGAGGCCGTCGCCATCGGCGTCGCTCGCCACGGCGGTGTCCGTGTTGCCGCAAGCGCCCAAAGTGAGAGAAACCAAGAGAAGAGTCGTTGCCGTGCCCAGGATGTTCTTCATGACTGCGTATGCTCCGTATTGTATCGAGCGGCGAGTGCGACCCGCCGTGCTTGCCTAGTGATGGTGGCAAGCTCGCGAAACGATCGGTGGCGGCCGCACTTTGCGCGCGAGCGCGGCCACGACGCCGGACGCGGCGCCCCGGAACGGAGCGCATACATCTACTGACCCCAGCGAACGCCGCGGGGCCAGACAGCGCCGCAGCGCGGCTTTGAGCGCACCGTTGGCCGGCTGCGATTGGCTCGCCGCGGCGAACCGGGCTCGGAGCGGAAACGAAAAAGGCCCACCTTGCGGCGGGCCTTTTTCGAGGAAGTGTCAGAAGTAAACGTTACTTCTTGGCAGCTTCGCGAGCCTTCACCTCTTCGCGCACCTTCTCGAGGATGTTGCGCGGCACTGGTGCGTAGTGGCTGAACTCCATCGAGAACTGACCACGGCCGGCGGTTGCCGAACGCAGGTCACCGATGTAGCCGAACATCTCGCTGAGCGGGACGTCCGCCTTGATGCGCACGTTGGTGGCGCCGGGCTCTTGGCTCTTGATCATACCGCGGCGGCGATTCAAGTCGCCGATCACGTCGCCGACGTTGGCGTCGGGGACGAACACGTCCACCTTCATGATGGGCTCGAGCAGCTCGGGCGCACACTTGGGCGTGGTCTGACGGTAAGCAGCCTTGGCCGCGATTTCGAACGCGATCTGCGAAGAGTCGACCGCGTGGAACGCACCGTCCGTGAGCGTGACCTTGACGTCGAGCAACGGGAAGCCGACGAGCGGACCCTTGTCGAGCATCGACTTGAAGCCCTTTTCAACGGCCGGAATGAACTCCTTCGGTACGTTACCACCGACCACTGCCGACTCGAACACGAAGCCTGCGTTGGCCTCGGCCGGTTCGACGGTGTAGTCGATCTTGGCGTATTGACCCGAACCACCCGACTGCTTCTTGTGGGTGTAGCTGTCGTTGACGGCCTTGGTGAGCGTCTCGCGGTAAGCCACGCG
Organism: uncultured bacterium; assembly: GCA_966249405.1. Classification (GTDB taxonomy): domain Bacteria; phylum Myxococcota_A; class Polyangia; order Polyangiales; family Polyangiaceae; genus SZUA-265. The sequence continues at coordinate 49,866 of CBINDO010000013.1, forward strand.
GGGCTCGCCGACGGTGGCTTCCACGCCGTAGGTGCGCTTCAGAATGTCGACCTTGATGTCGAGGTGGAGCTCACCCATGCCCTTGAGGATCGTCTCACCGGACTCCTGATCCACTTCGACGTGGAACGAGGGGTCTTCGGAGACCATCTTGCCGAGCGCGGTGCTCATCTTCTCGCTGTTGGCCTTGTCCTTGGCCTTGATCGACATCGAGATCACTGGATCCGGGAACACCATGGGCTCCAGGGTCGCGGGGTTGTTCTCGTCGCACAGCGTGTGGCCGGTGCGGACGTCCTTGAGGCCCACGATCGCGATGATGTCGCCAGCTTGCGCCGACTCGATCATGCTGCGGTCGTTGGCGTGCATCTCCACCATGCGGCCGATACGCTCGGTCTTGCCGGTGAAGGTGTTGAGGACGTTGTCGCCCTTGCTGATCTTGCCCGAGTAGATACGGGTGAAGGTCAAGCTGCCGAAGCGGTCGTCCATGATCTTGAACGCCAAGCCACGGAACGGGCCGTTCGGATCGACGATCGCGAACTTGCCGGTCTCGTTACCCTCGAGGTCGACCTCGGGTTGCGGCGGAACTTCGGTGGGATCGGGGAGGTAATCCACGACCGCGTCGAGCACCAACTGCACGCCCTTGTTCTTGAACGACGAACCGCAGTACGTCGGGAAGAACGCGAGCTTGATCGTACCCTTGCGGATGCACTTCTTGAGCGAGTCGATGTCGGGCTCGTTACCCTCGAGGTAAGCGGCCATCATGTCGTCGTCTTGTTCGACCGCCGTCTCGATGAGCTCGGCGCGGTACTTCTCCACGTCGTCCACCATGTCCGCCGGGACATCGCCCACCTTGTAGTTCTCGGGCTTGCCCGAGTCGTCCCAGATGTACGACTTGCGGGTAAGCAGGTCGACCATGCCCACGAACTCGCTCTCGGTGCCGATCGGCAGCACCATGACGAGGGGCTTGGCGTTGAGGATCGACTTGACCTGACCCACGACGCGGTAGAAGTCCGCGCCCAAGCGGTCGAGCTTGTTGACGTAGATGATGCGCGCCACGCGCGCGTCGTTGGCGTAACGCCAGTTGGTCTCCGATTGGGGCTCCACGCCGCCGGAACCGCAGAACACGCCGATGCCGCCGTCGAGCACCTTCAGCGAACGGTAAACTTCGATCGTGAAGTCCACGTGTCCGGGGGTGTCGATGATGTTGAAGCGGTGGCCTTTCCAGAAGCAGGTCGTGGCAGCCGACTGAATCGTGATGCCGCGCTCTTGCTCTTGCACCATGAAGTCAGTGGTCGCAGCACCATCGTGAACCTCACCGATCTTGTGGATCTTGCCAGTGAGCTTGAGAATACGCTCTGTGGTCGTGGTCTTGCCGGCGTCCACGTGGGCGAAGATGCCGATGTTGCGATACTTGCTGAGGTCAGTCATTGCCTGCTGCGTTCCGTTATTAGAGCCCCTAAAGGGCAGGTGAACACCAAAGCCTGGGCGTTTGGCGCCTGCGCACTTGGCCCAAAACCGCCGGATTGTCAATCTCCTTGGCTCTTTGGCCCAATTGGCGCGGGCGCGTCACAGAGTCCAGACAGCCAGAGCGAAATCGTGCGCGCCGCTTTCGGACGCAGCGTTGGATTCCGGTATAGGTCGTCGATGCGTGCGCGCAAAACCCCGAGGTTCTTGCTGGTTTGTATCGGGGTGGCGGCTTCGTTGCAGCTGGGGGCGGCCTGTCGCCGTACCCAATCTGCCCCAGTGGTTGGCCACGCGAGGCCGGTCGAAACCACGACTACCGGCGCGATACCGGAAGACGCGGCGCTGCTCGCCGAGCGCCAACTTGCGTCCACGACGCCGCGAGCGCAAGCCCCCGCCACCCTGACGCTCGCGAGTTGGAACCTCCGATGGTTGGCCGCGGCCGATGGCCATGGCCCGATACCGCGTTCTGCCGCCGCGTATGCGCGCTTGGCCGGCTACGCGACACGTTTGGACGCGGATGTGATCGCCGTGCAGGAGGTCGAGAGCGCCGACGCGTTGGCGCGCGTCTTCGATCCCGCTCGCTACTCGTTCTACGTGACGCAGGATCCGACCCCCCAACGCACCGGGTTCGTCTACGACAAGCGGCTCTCGGTTCACGTTCACCCCGACTACACGGCGCTCGCCACCGGCAGTTTGCGTAGCGGCGCCGACCTCGCGCTCCTCTTCGACGGCAAGTGGGTGCGGCTGTTGTCCGTTCACCTGAAGAGCGGTTGCTTCAGCCAGCCGCTCTCGGACGGCCAGGCGTGCGCCAAACTCGCGTCCCAAGTCCCTCAACTGGAAGCCTGGATCGACGCTCGCGCCGCTGAAGCGACGCCCTTCGCCGTCCTCGGCGACTTCAACCGGCGTCTGTTCGCGGCGGCGGATCCAACGAAGGTGAGCCCCGAGGTGAAGCGCTCGCGCGGCGCCTCTTCGGCTCGCGACGGTTGGGGTCACGATCCGGTGTGGACAGCCCTCGACGACGCCACGCCTCCCGAAGCCGACCTGTTCGCCCCGACGGAGACCGCGCGCGCGAAGTGTTGGGACGGACAACCCGCGCACTTCATCGACCACATCGTGTTGAGTCGAAGCCTAAGCGGTCGAGTGGTCCCCCAGTCCTTCGTACAGCGACGTTATGACGCCGCCCACCAGCGTTACCGCAAACAGCTGTCCGATCATTGCCCGATCGCGTTGCGGCTGAGCGCTATACAAGCGCCGGGCCCCGACGAAGCCAGCGGCGAAGCGAACCCCGACGTCGCGCGGGACCACGCCGGCACGACCGTTGGCGCAGCGACGGCAGCCGACGTCAATCTCGACGTCGCTTCCACCCACGCGCCGAACACGCGGAGCATCTTGCCGCTGCCCATCAAAGGCAACCACGGGCGCAAAGGTTCCCGCTATTACCACACGCCCGCTTGCCCTCAATACGAGCGCGTGAAGATTGACACCGCGAAAGGTGAACAACTGTTCGCAGACGAGGCCGCCGCCCGGGCGGCTGGCTACGAACGGTCCCCCGACTGCGACTGAGCCCGCGCGCCGTTCCCACGCTTGGACGTCACAACCCTCGGCTCTTGGCGACCGAATCCGCGCGGCGGAGAACCCGGTCGACCGTGGCGCGAAGCGGCGGCGATTGCTGCGCGAAGGCTCCGTCGAGTTCGTCGTCGAGCCCCTCGAGCGGCGCCAAGCGAAGGAACAGCTGCGGCCCGATCCGCTCCGTCTCACCAAAAACGGTCAGCTCCTCGAGCAACGAACGCGCCAAGCGGGCGTCGTGCGCGATCAGATCCGCTCGCAAGTTCACCTGGCGCAGGATATCGCCCATGGCCCGGCAATCCTCCCAAAGCCGGCGCCCCTCGTCGTACGAGGGAGACTCGAGGGCGAGCCACTCGAGGATCCTGCGCTGGAGCCGGCTGAACAACACACGGTCGTCCGGACGCAGGTCGCGGTACTCTTCCTTGCCTATCAACGCCGCGATGCGCGTCCCGACCTTGCGCAGCGCCTTCTGAATCGTCTCTTTGCGAGGTTGGCTGTCCACGTCGATGCTGCGACGAAACCATGCATATACTTTGCGAACGCGGAGCGAAGACGTGAGGTTGCTCACCACTTCCGCTCGGGGTTCCGCCCCGAGTAAACGCGCCAAGGCGTCCTCCACGACGCCGACGCCACGCCAAACCTTGCGATACAGACTCGCGCCGTGCAGCACGAGGTTGTCGGTGGTCGTGTTCGGTGTCGCGGAGATGCGCTCCAAGACTCGCGTTATCTCCATGCGCGCCAGGTACGTCACCTGACACAAGGCGTCGTAACCATCGAGCGCACCGCTCGCCGGCGCGTCCTCCGCGGCACGCGCGCTCACCGGCACGCGAGCGGACGGAGGTTGGGCTGGGCCGTCGCCATCGACCAGCCCTTCGAACGCAGCCAACGCGCGCTCCGCGAGCACGACGCAAGCGCGCAGGCCCTCGCTTCGCGACTGCTCGACCTCGAGTGACCGAACGTCGAAGCGCACGATGTCGTGCGACAGGTCTACGAGCGTTTGGTGCGTCGTTGCAAACGACGCGTTCACTGTCTTGCCTTCTGCATTCACGTTGGCTCTCGTGGACGCTCGCACACGGAGATGGTCGGGTGCGTTTCGCGATGGAGGACTGGCTGCGTCTCCGCCCTCTACACCGACTTCTCGACGTCGGTGAGGGCGGCGCGGCTTTTTACGAGCACCATGCCAATGTTGGCAGACCCCCGACACACGAACACGACGGCTTGACTCGTCGCATTCTTGCAGCGCATGAACACGTGGATCAGGTTCTTGCTGAAGACGACGATCTCTTCGAAGTAGTGACTGCCGTCTTCGGCGTGACCGCGCGCCTTGCGGAACAACTTTTCGATGGCCGTGACGTTGGGACCTTGGAAGAGATCCGCCGTGGCGGCAGAGACGAGGTCGAGGACGTCCTGGGGGTGAGAGTCGACCGTCTTTACTCCGAGGAGCATGCCCGTGGCCATGTCCACGTAACCAGCTGCTACGCACTCGGGGATTTGGGATTGAGCTTTGGATAGGGCTACGTCCAACGACATTCTGATCTCCTACGATGTTTGGGTCGGGGCGGGTCTCGCGGTTGCGGCGCTGCTTCCCTCACGCGCGGTTCCGACGACTTGCTCTTGGTGCGACACTCAGTGGTGAGCCGGCTTCCCGTTGGTCGGTCTGCCGAGGTGTTATCTTTATCGCGAACGTGTTTACATTCCCGCGCAATCTGCGAGCCGCAAAATTTTCGTGGGTGTCTCTCCGTTCCCGTCCCACAACCTTGTTCACGCGCGATCAATCACGGCGGACCAATCTGCAACGACACCATTTAAAATTGACTCCCATGATTCGCAACGCGGTGAGCGACCAACGGTGAGAAACACCGCCAAATCACCCATGAACCTGCTTCACTGAACATCTACACCAGCTCGAACGAACCAACGGGGCAGGTCGCGGCGGACCGATTGTGTGAGACGAGTTCGGTCCTCGGCCTCCGCACGGACGCTCGAGCCGAAGCTCGACGGTGGAGAAGGTGTCACACGCGCCCCCACCACGGTGGGTCAATCGTTGCGCTGCTCGATGACTTGTCGCAACTTCCGCAGTCGATGTTCGACGAGCTTGTCGTTGGGCGCGAGTTGCAGCGCCTGCTCCAACGACAGGACGGCCTGATCGTAGTTGCCCTCCGTGATCGCTCGAATCGCTTGGTTCACCAACACGCGGGCCCGCTCCGGGTAGGTAGTCGAGCTCGGCGGCGGCGCCGTAGAGCGGGTGTTTCTGACTGGCGGCGTTTCAGTCGGGTTCTTGACGAGGACCGGCGTGGGTTCGGATTGCGAGGGCCACTCCGTATCGAGCGCCCCTTCGTCGCGCAGCTGCATCGTCTCGAGCAGCAGATGCTCCCAATGGGCGAGGATCACGCGCGCGACGGGCGGGGTACGCAGAGCATGCACACGGATCCACACCCCTTCTTCCGTCACCCAAAACCGCAGTGCCTCTTCGCCCACGAGCTGCGAACGACCCGAGGCGCTGGTCGCACCAGCGTCCCAGACATCGCCGTCCGAGACCAAGATGAAGCCCGTGGCTCTACTCGTGCTGCAGGCGATCCTCACGGAGCGCCGCGCCATGCACGCCAACTGGATGTATTCGGTGACGTTGAACGCCGGCGGCGGAAGGGACGTCGACAGCCGGCGCTGAACCAAGGACAGCAGTTTGCTCTGATCCCGAGGCCACTGCATCCACACCCACTGACCCAGTGACGTTTGAACGGGCTCGGTCGGGTGCAAGACGACGACCTCCGCACGCGCCCGGAGCGCCGTCGCCAATCGATGCAGCAACGCTTGCTCCAAACTGCCGTCCAGAACGACGAGCACGATATCGAGTTCGGTGGCGGTGGGGCCCAGAGCTGCCGTACCGTCCAAACAGAAGAAACTCACGTCCAACGGCTCGAGGCAACGGGCGACGGGGCCTGCCCAAGTAGGGTCTTCGGTCACAACGAGCACGTGGGGCATAGTCCTCTCCTGTTGACGTCCGTTCGAAGGCGGACTCCTGCTCCAAGGTGCCCAGCTCGGAAAACGCTCCTTCCCCGGGAGCGGTGATCGGTTATTGCAACAGCCGTTTGGCTTGGCAAGCGGCTACGATCGTCGGATTCGACGGCGGGGCTGGATGCAGGTAGGTGGGCGTGCGCGCGGCGAGGTTCGGCTTGCCTCCGGCGGGCTTCGATGACACCAAACGGTGGTGACGCCAGCGCAACGAGCCTCATTTCGGGAGCACGGCTACGTGCACCTGCCGCGGGCGGTGCCGCGGTCCCAACTAGCGCCGTTGCGGGACAACGTCCTGGAGGCGCTGCGCCGTGCCGGCATTGGCCGCCGGGAGATCCCAAAGTCGCTCTCGGCCCTGCCCCCCTTTCAGCAGATCGGAAAGCTGTCGAGCCTTGTAGAGATCCCAGACTTGCGGAACCGGGTCGTCTCACCTGCGGTCCAGGCGGCCGTGGACGCGACGATGCCGACGAAGGCTGCGTCTCACCACGTCCAGCTCCTGCTGTCTCCTCCCAACCAAGGCAGCGCCCGTCGCGACGGATTGAATTGGCACAGCGACGTGTCGCGGTCGCAATCGTGGGCCGTACCCCCCGTTCAGGTGTTCGTTCTCATCGACGACGTCGACGTCCACGGCGGTGGCACGTTGCTGCTCTCGGGTTCTCACCTCACGAGCCGCGACCAACGCGTGGAACAGCGTATTCGGGCTGCGCTCGCGGCGGGTCGAGACGGCGAAACCGAGCTTCGGGGCCTCGGGTTGTCCATCGTCGAGCTCTCCGGCAAAGCCGGTGACGCGTACCTGATGGATATGCGCGTGCTCCACACGCCGTCGGTCAACGCGACGGCGCGCTTTCGTATGGTCGCCACCGTCAGGTTTTTCGCCGAGTGACCCGCACCCACGTCGAGAACGCTGGGACCACTTCGTCGCGGGCGAGGGCGCCCTCTCGGAAGAACCCGTAGCGCGCTTTGCGCAGCGCCGCCAGGAGACAGCGGTGCAACACCATACGACCCTTCAGCAGATCGCCGCCCGTGCAGACCGGTCCACCTTTCGCGCGAAAGCGCGGGTCGCGGGCCGAGGTGCGATCCGTGAACGGCGCAGCACCCGTCGCAGTAGCGGTACCAGAAGAACTCACACAGCTACCTTGCACGACTGTGAAACAGCAGCGCACCCGACTCGGTGAGTGGCGCTCGACGCCTCGCATCGGCGCATTCATGGTGGTAGCCACATCTCATGATACCTCGCTTCTCCTCGTTGCTAGAGACGTGCACTGCGCTTCGCGCCGCGCGTTCGGTCGGCTACGGTGCGCTCCTCACCTCGGCCGCACTGATTTTCACCGCGTGCGGCACCACGTCGAGCGAAAACCCGCCTGGGCCCTTTGGCAGCAACACGACCACCGCGCCTACGACCGGCCCCTCTTCCACCAACACGCAGAGCACGACCACACCGACCACGAACGGCTCGAGTTCGACCGGGCCAACATCGTCGACGACCGACCCGTCGAGCTCATCCACGTTCGATCCGAGCACCCCTGGTCCCGATTCGACCTCGGAGACCGACCTTTCGACCCCATCGGCGCCGACGGACGACAGCGCAAACTCTGCGTCGGAGCCCACCTCTTCGGGCTCGGTCGATCCGACGGGCGGTGAGACTTCCTCCAACGAGCCCCCGCCGGGCGAGACCAAGGGCAGCCCCAACCTGTTCGTCGAGCTCGGCGGCAAGTCGGAGGCAGAGGTGGACAGCAAGGTCGAGACCGCCGTCAACCGCTTCTTCGCGATCGGCACCAACGAACCCAACACCCCGACCCAGAACTCCGGGTACCGTTGTTACTACGAGCTCCAGGGCGACGATAGCATGGCGTTCATCTGGGCCGCAGATACCAACGACATCCGCAGCGAAGGCCAATCCTACGGCATGATGATCGCCGTCCAAATGGATCTGAAGACCCACTTCGACAAGTTGTGGCGCTTCGCCAAGGCCAAGATGCAGTACCCCGCAGACACCCAATACACGGCGTGGAAGTACTACTTCAAGTGGCAAGGCTTCCCGTCGGGCAACGACTGGAACTTCGGCGCCTCCACCGTGCCGGCCCCCGACGGCGACGAGTACTTCGCGGCAGCCTTGTACCTGGCCGACAAACGCTGGGGCAGCGACGGCGAGATCAACTACAAACAAGAGGCCGACAACATCGCTTCGGCGCTGCTCCACAACAGCGCCACGGGCGACGGCCGTCATCCGATCATCCACACCACCCAACGCATGATCGTGTTCGTGCCGTTCGGCAACTCGAACGAGTTCACGGATCCGAGTTACCACCTCCCGGCGTTCTACGAGATGTTCGCGCTCTACGGCCCGAGCAGCGATGCTCAAACTTGGCGCGAGCTCGCCGAAATCAGCCGCGACTACCTCGTCAAGAGCGCTCACCCTTCGACCGGCTTGCACCCGGACTACGCCACGTTTGCCGGCGTGCCGACCACCGGTAGCCCCGGCGACGGACACGATGGCTTCCGTTACGACGCGTGGCGGGTGGTGATGAACATGGGCATGGACTACGCCTGGTTCAGCCAAGACGCTCGCATGAAGACGCAGGTCGAAAAATACCACGCGTTCTTCGCCAACCACATGGGCCAAAACAACGTCACCAACGCGCTGTTCCGAGTCGACGGCTCGGGCGCCAGTGGCGGCAGCTCGACCGCGCTCACCGCGACGTTGGCAGCCGGCGCGATGGCGTCTGGAGCCAACAACCGCGCGACCTACGTGGACATGCTCTGGAACGTGCCCCAACAACAGGGCCAATACCGCTACTACCAAGAATCCGTTTATTTGCTCGGTCTCCTCAACGCCGCGGGTAAGTTCAACTACGCTTGGTGAGTCGCGGCACGGCGACGAACCCGGGTGGGCGGGAGCCGGCCATTGTCTCACGGGGCTGGGCCCAACCACCCCGTCGACACGAAGACAGCGGTGGCCCGCAGCAACGACTGCGCTGAGAAGCAGGCGCGGTGGCTCGCTTCTCGACGGGCAAAAACATCGACTGCGTGATCAAGCCTTTGTCCTTGTCGAAAGCCGCCAGGAATTTGGCGCCCTCGGGTTTGCCACCGCAAAGGGCGCCGGCTTGGCAGGAGACCGCGTAGCGCGGGAGCGCCTCGAATTGTGTTGGCGTCGTGGTTCGATCGATCTTCAAGTTTTCATCCCGGCGTGGGCCGCCGCTCCACGATCACACGCCAACGAACCTCAGGTGCCCAGAATCATGAGCCGAGAACCGACACTTTTCTCACGGGGCTGAGACCCAGCCGCCCAACCCGGAGCTCTCACCTGCCATTCAGACTGCTCGAAGATACATC